>JAKFEJ010000267.1:0-3510 GCA_036675745.1 Chitinophagaceae bacterium
AAATAGCTGAGCAACAAACAAAATATGCCTGCTCCCAACAACTGTATGGTCGTACTCACATACACAGATGTTTGTGATGGTTTATACTTCAGGTACAATGATCCGCTTACCCAAAAAAAGCTTCCGGCAATCATAATGAAAATACTCAATAGTTGCATTTGTTCCGATCCTTTTCCTGCCCTGCCATCTTTTAAACCCACCAATAAAATTACCCCCAGCAAACCTAACATCAATCCTGCTATGATCCACTTACTAGAGAAATAGAATTTCCATTGTCTTTTATCTAATACAATAAACCAAAATGGCGTGGTAATAATAACAGAGGCAAGACTGGATGAAATATATTGCTGCGCCCATACCACGGCTACAATTCCGCCAATGAATATGATCAATCCGCAAATGATATGCTTACTTATATCAGCCGCTGAAGGAGCCGGCTCTTTTTTAATAACACAAAAAATTGCTAAGGCTATACCAGCAATGATCAACCTGAAGGCGGACAGCAGAAACGGCGGAAAACTTTTCAGCGCCAGGTGTACGCCAAAGAAAGTAGAACCCCATATAAAATAGATAGCGGCAAAAGCAAAAAATACTTTGATCCTGTCAGATGACGATAATTCCATTGCTACCCGTTTTTTAAAACATTAAAATAAACTATTCGCGGATTGTGTATGCTGTATAGCTTCGATCCTGGCTACCATGTCTTTTTTCATTGACCTGAATAATGCAGTTCCCATGCTGATTCGTTTTATACCTGCGCCGGCGAGTGCTTTGAAATCCGGTAAACTTTTACAGAAAAACACACTTACAGGAAGTGAAGTGATTGCGACAACTTTTTTAATATCCGCTATACTTGTTATAAACGGAATGAATAGACCATTGGCCCCGGCAGCTTCATAAGCATTCGCTCTTAATATAGTTTCATCAACGGCATTGGGCAATTTTAGCAAAAATGCATCTGTTCTTGCATTAATAAATAATTGCATGTTCTTCCGGGATAAATGATTAGCAATACACGAAATTAATTTCTGAAAGCTTTCAACGCTTCTCAGCCTTGCATCCTTCAAAGAATCCTCAATGTTAATTCCAACCGCCCCGGCGTCATAAACCTTTTCAATGTTTTGAAGTATGCCGGGAATAGTGCCTGCATATCCCCTCTCCATGTCAACCGACAGTGGTATGGATGTATTCTTTTTTATCCGGAATACTGTTTCCAGCAACAAATCAAAAGGCATGTTCTCTCCATCTTCATATCCCATTGAGTTGGCTATCGCCGCACTGGAAGTAGCAATGGCTTTAAAACCGGCTTCCTCAAATATTTTTGCACTGGTTACATCCCATACATTACCGATCAATAACGGCTCCTCACTGTAGTGCAGTTGCGAAAAAGTTTCAAATTCGTTCATACCGTAATTTATGATTGGTTACAAGATTGTCTAAGCTCCATTTATAATTTTTGCAGGATGCTAACAGGAAGCTGGCTGCACTTACAGTAAAAACAGAATAGCTTAATGGAGAAATTATTCCAAAAGAGATGGTCATAGATATGGCAAAGAAAAAAGCAAGTACCCCGCTTCCAAAAGCAGCCACTCTTGTCCATTTACCCAATAATAACAATACGCCAAAGACGATTTCAGCAATGGTTGCTATTACTGCAAATAAGCCAATTACTGTAGTCGGAAGAAAGCTCATCACTTCCGAAGCATATTTCATAAAATGTTCCCAGTCTCCCCACGAAACATTTGTTTCGCCGGGCTTACCCCAAACTCCCAGGCGGTCAAACCCGAATACCAGGTAAGCAGTTGCAATGGCAATGCGGAGATACAATTGTGCAAACGATGAAAATTTTTTCATTATGTTGGTTTGAATTAATTAAAATAGAATGATTATACACTCATAAGATATTATTGCCGCAGATTTCACAGATGCTTCGCTTTGCGAAGCCATGGATTTAATCTGTGAGAATCCCCGCCTGAACGGACGGGCAGGTGTGTAATCTGTGGCTAAACAAATAATTCAAACAGCTTTTATAATTCAGGTTGCATTTTTAATCCCACGCCTATTCTGTTCCAGGCATTGATGGTAATGATGACCATTATTATCTGGGCTGTTTTTTCTTCTCCAAATATTGCAATGGCTTTTTGATATACTCCATCGCTTAACCCATGCTGGTGTATCAATGTAAATTCTTCCGTCATCTGTATCAGTAACAACTCTTCTTCAGAAAAAACATTTTCTGCTTCCCGCCAAACATTGATAAGGTTTATTTTCCTTGCATCAATACCCAGTTTTAATGCATCCCCTGTATGCATATGGACACAATAAGCACAGCCGTTGATTTGCGAAGCCCTTATCTTTATCAGTTGCTGGTACCATCCTTCTACTGATGATGTTGCGTTTAATTGATCAAGACTGTCTATCGCTTTGTAAGATGCCGGGTAAACTTTACCCATTTTAAATCTTGTTCCCATTTTAAACGATTTTATTTTATATAAATTCTGAATTACATGGCAAAAATAGATAGCATCTGGCCTACCTTTATAGTCCAATACTAAAATATAAGATAGTCCAGATGCTTCCGTTTACTACACTGATCAGGTTGAATAAAAGCTTGCCGACACCGGTTTATCAACAAATAGCAAACAGGATAATTCATCTCATTCGTGATGGGGTAATTAAGCCCGGCACATTTATTCCTTCAAGCCGTGTAATGGCTGATATGCTTTCGGTGCATCGTAAAACGGTAGTAGCCGCTTATGAGGATCTTGCTTCACAGGATTGGATAGAAACCATTCCGCGAAAAGGAATACTTGTTTCTAAAAATTTACCTGAACTGAAACCCCGTAGTTTCAAAGCCGTTTCCGGAGTGGCAGCATTTTCGGTTAAACCGCCTTTTTCTTATCAAAAAATAAAACTGACTGTAACTCCTGTTATAAAAAAGAAAGGTTATCGTTTTGTAATAAATGATGGTTTTCCGGATCCCCGTATCGCACCGATTGATACGCTGTTCAAGCAGTACCGTTATTTTTTTCAACGGCCATCATCAGACGGCTCTATCATGCATGGAGATGCAGCCGGCTCCATGAACCTGCGCATGGCTATTTCCCGTTTTCTTTCGGATACAAGAGGGATGAATACAGAAGCCGGTAACTTATTACTTACAAGAGGAGCACAAATGGCAATTTTCATTGCAGCCAGGATGTTGCTTAAACCGGGTGCAAGAGTAATCGTGGGTGAACCAGGCTATAGCATGGCCAATGACATCTTTGAACAATTTGGTGCGACACTGGTAAAAGTTCCAGTGGATAATGAAGGAATAAATGTAGAAGAAATAGAACGGCTCTGTAAAAAGAAGAAACCTGATATGCTGTATATCATTCCGCATCATCATCATCCTACCACCGTTACATTAAGTGCAGCAAGAAGAATGAAATTATTATCATTGATACGTGAATACAAACTTCCCGTAATTGAAGACGATTATGATTACGATTTTCATTATGCCCGCAG
>JAKFEJ010000268.1:0-3510 GCA_036675745.1 Chitinophagaceae bacterium
TATGAAATAGAAAAAAAAGACGATGAGGGCTGGCCTCATTTTAAGCAATTGAAACCCATGCCCGAAATGAATGCCTTTGAACAGGAAAGTTTTTTGAAGGATCATGTATTGTTGTATTTTGAAGAGAATGAAATACAGTGAGTGCGGAGTGGCAAGTGGTGAGTGGGATAATCCAGCTTTTAATTATTCAATCAACCCATATTTATCTTCATGAGAAAATTTTTTGTTCTTTTAATCGGCGTTTTATTAGTCCAACTTAGTGTAGCCCAAAAAGAAGTAGTAATAAAAAAGAAAGACAGGAAAAAAGATGTGCTGGTACAAACCAGTATGGGCGATATGCTTATCCGTCTTTCCGATTCCACTCCTTTGCATCGTGATAATTTTTTGAAATTAGTAAAACAGAAGTATTATGACAGTGTACTTTTCCACCGGGTCATCAACAATTTTATGATACAGTCCGGAGACCCCGATAGTAAAAATGCGGCAGCAGGTAAACCATTGGGCGAAGGCGGACCGGGTTATACAGTTCCGGCGGAATTCAGAACTACTTTATTTCATAAAAAGGGCGCTCTGGCCGCCGCCCGGCAAGGTGATAATGTGAACCCGCAAAAAGCCAGCAGCGGCAGCCAGTTTTATATTGCACAAGGAAAAAAATTTACCGATGGGGCCTTGGATACGTTAGAAACTTTTCGTTTGCAGGGAAGAAAAATTCCTGCTGACCAAAGAGAAGCCTATAAAACTATTGGTGGCACACCGCATCTTGACCAGGGCTATACGGTATTTGGCGAAGTAATAAAAGGATTGGATGTTGTAGATAAAATCGCCGCCGTTCCTACCAGTAAAGCTGCAGATAGAGACCGACCATTAGAAAATGTAATAATTGTAAAAGCTAAACTGGTTAAGCGAAAGAAAAAGTAATCTCCAATACAGTTTTAAAAAATGTTCAATACTCAATATTCAAATTAAACAGAGGTTGAACTGTTTCAGCGAAGACTGAAAATTAAGTTTTAGTTGGAGCAGTAAAAAGGCGGCGGTTTGTGTAAAACCGCCGCTTTTTATTATTTAACCAATCCATTACTTACTTATTGTCCTGTCGGTGTTCCGCTACCACCTCCGCTGTTGGCTCTCTTACTTTCATCTTCAATACCCGTATTGCGCTGTCGTGCTGCTTTTACTGTATTGCTTCCAAAGCGGTAACTAAAGTTCAGTTTAACCTGCTGCATCTCACCATGACCATTAAACGTACTTTTTACTCCCGCAAAATTGGTGCTGCCTCCCCATTTCATCGTTTTGAAAACATCGCTTAGTACGCCTCTCACGGTTCCTTTACCTTTCAACACGGTTTTTTGAAAACCCAAATCAATATAGCCCATCGCTTCAGATTTAATAACACCCTGCCAAACCGATGGAGAAAGATACAATCCACTTATTTCCCCTTTCCATCCTTTACCCAGGTTAAAACTATTCTGCATAAAATAAGTAAATGCAAAAACTTTCTGATTCACTTTCCTGTCACCTCCACCAAAATCGGCCTTATAAAGAGAGTAAGAGGAATTGGCAGTAGCAAAGAAACTATACCATTTGTACTGGAACGGATAGCTGATATTCAAACTTACTACATCCTGTGTAGCCAGGTTTTTCTTCATCAAAAATCCTTGTGTTTTATTTATTGTATCCGGTAGCTGGGCAAAAACGTCCTGCACATGACTGTAGTTAAGAACAGTGGTCAGTTTATACTTAAAGACATTTGTCAGTCCAATGCTATTGGTGTACTGTGGCCTCAGCTCGGTATTTCCTTTCATGTAAGTATATTCATTCAGCTTAAATTCAAATGGATTAAGATCCTGGTAAGCCGGGCGGTCTATCCTGCGGCTATAAGAAACTGTCCATTGATTCATTGGATTTTTATTGAATGACAATGACGCACTTGGGAAAAAGTCTGTATAATCTCTTTTAAAAGTAGAATCCAAATTTTTGGTGTTGCCATTTTGCTTTTCAAATCCTGACGATATTCCCTTTGAATGTGTGTTTTCAGCCCTGACCCCAAATTGAATCATCAGGCCCTTCAACTGCTTGTTATAGTTAACATACAAGGCGTTGATATTCTCCTTGTAGTCAAACAGGTTGTTTATAATCACATCACCAGAAGCAGATAGATCATCAGTACGGTTAAAATTATTATCTGTATTAACAACGCCTATTTTTCCACCAACTCCCAGTTTACCGCCTTTAAAATTTTGTTCATAATCGACTTTTACAGAGTATAAATCAATATTGGTAGGTGCAATAATATCAGAAATTGTATGACTAATCGGGGTCACGCCATCTTTTTCAACATAATGGTTTGGCTGATGCTGGATTGAGTTGATTTTAAAGAATCCATAGTCAGCGTCAATGTTCAGATCTTTTCCATTGGCTTCTGTATGTTTGAAATTTATATTCGTATTCATATTGTCCCGTTTCATATCATTGTGATTAGTAGCTCTCAGAATACGAACAAGCTCACCTGTAGGCATATAAGTAAAATTCATCGGACCAGACGTATTAAAATCATTATCAGCAAGGTTGCCGCTTATCACAGCGCCGAGTGTATTTTTCTTATCCATAAAATAATCAATTCCCGCCTTGAAGCCATGGGTATTATTTTTGAAAACCATTCTATTACTTTGGGCAAACAACGTATCAAACTGTTCCTTCCGCATATTGATTTTCATCAGGTAGTCGCCTTTATTATAGTTGTAGTTACCAAATACATTTATTTTGCCGTTGCGGTGATTGAGGTTTACGCCGCCATTGTACTTAGCGTAATGCCCCTGTACATAACCCAGGTTAACTGACCCATTTGTTCCAAATGCTTTATTTTTCTTTAACCTGATATTGATAATGCCTGCATTACCGGCTGCTTCATATTTCGCCGATGGATTGGAAATGATCTCAATGGATTCTATTTGGGCTGACTGCATACTTTTTAAATAGTTGGCAAGGTCAGCCCCGCTCAATGGACTTGGTTTGCCATCAATATAAACCTGTACGCCGTTCTTACCGGCAAGACTTATGTTATCATCTTTATCCACCGTTACGCCCGGGGACTTACGCAATAATTCAAGAGCGTCGTTGCCAACCGCATTCATTGTTCCTTCTACATTAACGATCATTTTATCCGCTCTTACTTCTATCATTGGTTTTTGAGAAGTAACGGTAACTCCCTGTAAAGAGCCTTCTTTTTTTATCATACTTAATTCTACTGGTGATACCTGACCGGCACCAGATACTTCAATGGGTTTCGAATAAACCGGCACATATGCTATGTGTGAAGTACTGACGAGATACTGGCCAGCAGTATCTGCCTGGATACTAAATTTTCCCTGGTTATCGGTAACTGATAATTTTACGACAGAAGAGTCTTTTACTTTAAGCAAAGAAACAGTCGTTTTATCTACTCCTTTTCCCTCCTGGTCCTTTACAATACCTGTAATCGTTTGTGCTGAAACGGCCGAACTTAGTATAACG
>JAKFEJ010000061.1:0-3506 GCA_036675745.1 Chitinophagaceae bacterium
TTCTGCTTCTGTTGGTAAATTAAAATTATCCCGGTTATGAATGATAACTTTTGGTTCATTGATCAATTTCACTTCCATGATATCATAGGGTTCATTCAATGCCAAACCTAAAATATCAAAACCACAAACAAGGTTGGCAACAGTAGCGGGGCAATGTATTTTGATGCCCCCACCCCCTAAAGGGAATTGTTGAAATTTATTATCCATTAATCAGGCTTTTCTTATTCATTATCGTCAAATGTTGATTCTCAATTTTTAGTTTACTAAAAGCCCCTTTAGGGGTTTGGGGTTTTATTTACTTGCTCTTATTATATCCGCAAAAACCCCACTGGCTGTAACTTCCGCACCTGCACCCGCACCTTTCACCACAAGTGGTTGTTCTTTATAACGGTCTGTATAAAATAAAACCACATTGTCTTTTCCATACAAATGATAAAGGTCATGGTTAGGATCAATATGCTGTAAACCTACAGAAGCGGCCCCACCCCTGCCCTCCCCGTTAGGGAGGGTGTTATAAGATGCAACAAATTTTAATTTGCAGCCTTCGGCTTTTGCGTTTTCATACAATTTTTTAAAATGCGCTTCTTCCTTTGCCATCGCTGCATAAAAATCAGCAACGCTTCCCAGCATACAGGAAGCCGGCATGAAAGAATTGTTGTCGATATCATTCATTTCAATTTTTTCGCCTGATTCCCTGGCAAGGATCATGATCTTCCGCATTACGTCGGTACCACTCAGGTCTAATCTTGGATCTGGTTCCGTGTATCCTTCATCCTGCGCCTGCTTCACCACATCGGCGAACTTTTGTTTGCCATCATAATTATTGAAAACAAAATTCAAGGTGCCGCTTAATACGGCATCAATACGGTGAACACGATCTCCGCTGCGAAGCAGATCATTCAGCGTACCAATGATCGGAAGGCCTGCACCTACATTCGTTTCAAATAAAAACTGGCAATTATATTCCCCTGCCAGATCTTTTAGCTTTTTATAATTAGCATACACCGATGAAGCGGCTATCTTATTACAGGCAACAACAGAAATACTTTTCTCTAATAACTGATCATATACTGTCGCCACTTTATCATTCGCTGTTATATCAACAAAGATCGAATTACGAAGGTTCCTGCTTGTTATCTCTCCGGTGAATTTTTCAAGATTAGCTGTTTCTCCTTCGTCTAATTGCTCTTTCCATTTGCCGGGGTCAACTCCATCTTCCTTAAAGATCATTTTGCGGCTATTGGACAAACCGATTACTTTTAATTGCAAATGCATTTGTTGTTGCAGGAAGCTTAGTTGCTTCTGCATTTGTCCAAGCAATTTGGCGCCTACATTTCCTGTTCCGATAATGAAAAGGTTTACCTGCTTATAAGTTGTTTCAAAAAATTCTTCGTGCAACAGGTTGATAGACTTGCGAACATCTTTGGTAGCAATAACGGCCGAAATATTTTTTTCCGACGAACCCTGGGCTATAGCACGAATATTCACACCATTTCTTCCCATAGCGCTGAACATACGGCCACTAATACCGGGATGGCTTTTCATATTCTCTCCTACAAGAGCTACAATGGAAAGCTCATTTTCAATGATCAATGGTTCTACTTTTTGCAAAGCGATCTCATTAGCAAAAGCCGCATCTACGGCCTGTTTCGCTTTTAGCGCTGCAATACCATCTACCGCCACACAGATAGAATGTTCGGACGAGCTTTGTGTAATCAGTATCACATTTATTTTTTCATTACTCAGGGCTTCAAATAATCTTTTTGAAAAACCGGGTATCCCTATCATACCGCTTCCTTCCAAACTCAGCAAAGCGATATTGTTGATGCTGGAAATACCACGTACAATATTTAAACCCCCAGCTCCGCCGACAGACGGAGAGTTAAGAGAGCTATCATTTGTAATTACAGTTCCATAATCATCCGGTGAAAAGGTATTCTTGATCCAGACCGGTATATTCTTTGTCATCACCGGTTGAATAGTGGGCGGGTAAATAACTTTAGCGCCAAAATGTGAAAGTTCCATCGCTTCCTGGTAAGAAATATGCGGAATGATCCGGGCATTGGCAGTAAGCCGGGGATCAGCCGTCATCATTCCGCTTACATCGGTCCATATTTCTAATAGTTTAGCTGTTAGTGACGAAGCAATGATCGCAGCGGTATAATCAGATCCGCCTCTTCCTAATGTAGTAGTAATACCATTTTTATTAGCTGCTATAAATCCCGGGATAAGAAATAAAGAAGCAGGCTGATGCGGAAAAAATTCGTTTACCTGCTGATTCGTTGCTGAAAAATCTATTTCTGCATTTGTAAAATTTGAATTGGTTACGATCAGTTCCCTGGCATCTTTCCAAACATTGTCAACCCCTTCCGCTTTTAGTTTAGCAGAAATGATCTGCGACGAAAGCCATTCGCCATAACTGGCTATCCTGTCTTTTGACCGGGGTGTTAATTCACGAAGCAAAAAAATACCGTTACAGATATCTTCGATTTCGTTGCAACTCTTTTTTACCAGGCTCAGCAACTGGCTCTGGTAGGTTATTGGTATCAATTGTTTTGTTGCTTCCAGGTGGCGTTGTTCTACTAAACTTAATTTGTCTTTATAAGCTTCATCGCCATCTGCCGCTAATGCCGCAGCGCTTAGCAGCAGATCCGTCACACCTCCCAGTGCTGATACGACAACAATTGTTTTATCTTTTTTTACTGATTCTTTTACAATGGAAACTACCTTGCTGATATTATCCGCATTGGCTACTGATGTACCGCCAAATTTTAAAACCTGCATGAAGAATAATTTATTAAAATGATTTCAATGATGTATAAACGAAGTCCTTCCTTTGAAGATTAAGCCGTAAAAGCCCGGGGTTTGATATGGTAAGTACAATCCGCTTAGCGGATTGTTGTAGTTGTAATAATAGCAGGAGTAGTAGCAATGGAACCTACTGCTGTAAAAGAAGAAATTATATGACGATCTGTAAACACCACTTGTATTCAATAAGGGTCACAATATACCGATTTACTGTTTACGAAATGCACCTGATCGGATAAACATTTGAATAACACACTCACTACTGTTAGTTATTTACTTGCAGAAGCAGCAGCCTTTTTGACACTACCATATTGCAGTAATAACTCTTTTGCTTTTTCATAATCATTCATCGAAAGCCTGTCCATCAGCATTTTTACACCGCGGTCAACTATCTTTTCATTGGAGAGCTGCATATTCACCATCTTATTATCCTCTACTCTTCCCAATTGTATCATAGCAGAAGTAGAGATCATATTTAATACCAGTTTTTGCGCTGTGCCGCTTTTCATTCTTGTACTGCCTGTTACAAATTCAGGGCCTACTACCACTTCAATGGGGAAATCTGCTACGTCGCTTATCGGGGAACCAGGGTTGCAGGAAATACTCCCGGTAACAATGCCTCTTTTACGGCACTCTTCTAATGCTCCGATCACATAGGGTGTTGTTCCGCTGGCAGCAATACCAATTATTACATCCTT
>JAKFEJ010000621.1:0-3502 GCA_036675745.1 Chitinophagaceae bacterium
GAAAAGGGTGGATGGTAGTTTTGAAAAAGTGATTGTTCGGAAAAGACCTGGTACCGAAAGTATTTGTGCGGCCATTATGAATAAGTATGATGTTGATACGGTGCCACATCTTATCTGCGGTGGCTTTAGCGTCAACGATACGGAAGATGCATTACTCAACCTCCAATACCTTGGAATAGATAATGTGCTGGTGCTGCGGGGTGATGCGGCAAAGAATGAAACATCGTTTGAACCAGAACCCGGCGGCCACAAGTATGCCAGCGATCTGCTGAAGCAGGTGGTGAACCTGAATTCAGGGATTTACCTGGAAGAGGATCTGAAAGCTACTAATAAGACTACATTTTGTATCGGCGTGGCGGGTTATCCCGAAAAACATTTTGAAGCGCCAAATATGCAAACTGACCTCCGTTACCTGAGAGCTAAAGTAGATGGCGGCGCAGACTATATTGTTACGCAAATGTTTTTTGACAATTCAAAATATTATGCGTTCGTAAAAGCCTGTCGTGATGCGGGTATTACTGTTCCCATTATTCCCGGCTTAAAACCGATCTATAGCAAGAAACAATTAAATGTTTTGCCAAAAACATTTCACATTGATCTGCCCGCTGATCTTGCTAATGAAATACTGAAATGCAAAACAGATGAAGATGTAGAAAAAGTAGGTGAAGAGTGGCTGTTGGATCAGTCAAAGGACCTGAAGAAAAATGGAGTGCCGGTCTTACATTACTACACATTGGGTCGCCCATTGATGGTGGCGAATGTGGTAAAAAATCTTTAAGAAAATAAACCAGGGCAGAAATTAAATAGAAAAAGGTTACCCCGAGAGTAACCCTTTTCTATAATTATGAAAGTTAATTTATTCTTTTTATCAACCTTAATCACTTTGGATAATGCCCCAAAGCATTGACTGACTTGTAAATCACTACTGAATTTTTTTTGTTAACACACCATTCAATACTTTCTCATCTATTCTTACCGGGTATTTTTCTTTCAGCTCCTTTATCCACTCCTCTTCCAGCAAGTTTTGATAATCACTCATTACTAATCCTTTTGCTTCATTGAAGGAACGGGGTGATGATTGGTGATATACTTTACTGATAAGGGCGAAAGAAGCTGACTTATCTGTTGGGCTAACAATCAATGCAGTGATAGTTCCCGCATGTGGAGTTTTTCTGCCTAAACCCGGGATTTGCGGCCATTCATATCGTGCGGAATCGGCCACCACTTTTTCAGATACTGACTCCACAGAGGCTTTCCAGCTACCAGGATTCTTTTTTATTTTTTCTGATAAAGCTTTTGCGGTGATCTCATCCGCACAAAAAAAGATGATGGCGTCAGCGCTTTGGTTCCAATGATATTGGGTTTTATTTTTTTCATAAAACGACAGTAATGCCGATGAATCGGATTGCGCTTTATTCCAGATCTCCTGTTGCATGATCTCAAAAAAAAGATTACCATCTCTGAATTCAGCCATCTGGTTATGAAATTCATCATTGAATTCTTCAAGATGATCACGGTAATATTGATAAAGCTCATTCTTCGTGAATTCATCCATCAGATCAGGATAAGTTTTTATCGTATTATCAGCTTTGTACCGGTTGGCACGTCCATAAGCTATCCAATCCTTTGCACGAATAGTAGTATCGCCGATTTTAAATAATGGCGTTTCTATGTTCATGCTTTGTCCGGGAATACCGGGTTTATGATCCAGCAGGCTATCCGTGAGTGACCACAATGCGATATCCTTATAAAGGAATTGTTGAAAACCGGCTTTGCTTTTTACTTCCGTGTAAATAAAATCCTTTGCAGTTTTCCAGCGATCACTTGCTTTTACCTTTTGTTGCAGATCTTCCTGATTTACTTTATCAGCAGGGTTAGTGATGACGGGTTTTGCAGAAATCCTTTTTACAATATGGTAACCATGTGTTGTTACAAATGGCTTACTTACAGTTCCATCTTTCAATGACCAGATATTTTTTTCAAATAAAGGTTCATACTGGCCTACAGCTATATCAGGTACATTGCCCTGGCTGGCGGCACTGATATAATCATTACTGAATGCCGTAGCCAATTTTTCAAAATTATCGCCTGCTTTGATTCGCTGGTACAATGAATCGGCCAGGCGGCCGGCAGCTTTTTTTCCTGCTTCATCTATACCGGGTGGAAATGCGAGTAAAATCTGTTGTACTTTTATTTTACCCAATGCTTTTCTTTCGCCCAGGTTTTTGAAAATATGATAACCTGCTTTTGATGCATAAGGTTTTGAATATTTATCAACCGCCGTTGTATAAACCAGGTTTTCAAATTCATAAGGCAGTGTAAAAACAGTGATATAGCCAAGGTCACCTTTATTTGTTTTGGCAGACGGGTCATCTGAGAATTGCTGAGCGATAGAAAGAAAATCTTCCTTTTTTGCAAGCCTGTTTATTATTTCATCCCTTTTTTTGCGGGCGGCCAATGTATCTGTAACACCAGTTGTGGTTTTAAATGAAATAAAAATATGCGCTGCATGAATATCTTTCAGGCTACGTTGAAATGCTTCTTTTGACAGCCTGCCGATGGCTTCGGGATTGCCCAGGTAGTTTTCAATGACCTGGCTGCGAAGATTTTCAATTTCACTTTTTATTTGGGGCAGCGTATCATATTTCCTGTCATAAGCTTCACGGATCTTCAATCTTGAATTGACATACAGCTCAAGATATTTAATAGCCCCGTTTTTATTGGTGATCTGTTGCTGGTTATTTTTATTAAAAGCCCTGAGAAAATCTTTTGCATCGGCTTTATAATCGCCATAAGTGAATAAGGTCTGGGAAGAAGCGCTGATCAGGGTGCAGGAAAGAATGATAGCAGTTATCCAATATTTCTTCATAGTTTGAATTTTCGGTTGCTTGTGTATAACGAATTTGAATGCCGATTATTGAGACGGCATAAAAGAGATTACGGAGTTTTCATTTGTTTATTTTTTATTGTTATTAGCCAAATGGATCCGATAGCTATCGGATTCGCCATAAAAATTTTCATCGCAGTTGATATATCCCGATAGCTATCGGGATGCTCGTCCCGCCATAGGCGGGATTATGGCTCATTTCATTTTTAAAGCCAGGATATCATCCGTTTGCTGCCAGGTCAGTTTTTTAGCAATAATGCGTTTGTCCTTATCGAGCAAATATACAGCAGGAACGATTTGGGCATCGTACAACTGCGAATAGCCGGGAATACCTGCATCTACCCTCTTTTTTTCTTCTGCCCTGGAATAGTACACATTGGTCCATCCCTTCAGTTGATGTTTGTGAATAATATCAAGCCAGTCTTTTTTTGTACCCTCTGTTTCTTTCGCTACTGCAAATATTCTTACCCCGGCATTTTTCCATTTGGCCTTGTACATGGAATCCAATACAGGCACCAGTTCCTTGCAATGACCGCAGGTAGGATCCCAAAAACAAACAATAGTAAAAGGAGAAGTGTCACCATATAATGTCTGGATCTTTCCACTGGTGTCCGG
>JAKFEJ010000733.1:0-21812 GCA_036675745.1 Chitinophagaceae bacterium
GCTTCTTTCCTAAAAAGTCACTCACTATTGATAATCTTTTTCCTTTTTCATGGAGAAGCGGCCGGCAGGCCAGTAGGCCGCGGGTGTAGGGATGTCGGGCATTTGTAAAAATTTGTTGTACCGTATTTTGCTCTACGATCTCTCCTTTATACATCACTATTGTCCGGTCAGCGATTTCAGCTACAACGCCGAGGTCATGTGTAATAAAGATGACGCCCATGCCAGACTGCTGTTGCAGTTCTTTGATGAGTTGTAAGATCGTTTTTTGCACCGTTACATCCAGAGCAGTTGTAGGCTCATCACAAATGAGTAAAGAAGGTTCGCAGCACATGGCCATGGCGATCATTACTCTTTGTTTTTGTCCGCCGCTTAACTGATGGGGATAGCGGTTGAAGATAGCTTCCGGGTTTGGCAGTTTTACTTTTTCAAACCATTCAATTGTTTTTTGTTTTGCTGTAGCCTTCGAGATTTTTTTATGAGCCAGTAACGCTTCCATTATTTGTGACCCGCAGGTAAGAACCGGGTTGAGAGATGTCATGGGTTCCTGGAAGATCATAGCGATTTTGTTACCACGAATTGCCTGAAGTCCGTAGCGATCTTTTTGTAAAAGATCAGTTTGTATTGTTCCATCTTCAGAAAACAATATTTGCCCCGAGGCGTAATGTGCAGGGGGAGAAGGAAGTAATTGCAGAATCGAAAGCGAGGTAACAGATTTCCCCGAACCTGATTCCCCAACCAGCGCAACAATCTCGCCTTTGCTGACAGAAAAGGAAATATTTTTTATGGCCGTTGATCTTGTTTTTCCCGAAATAAAATCAACGGAAAGATTTTGGATACTCAGAAGGGGCTGCATTATTTTTCCACGACTTTTATGGATAATTTCTTGGGCGGAGTAGGATAATAAGCCATACAAACGGCGCAATCCTGTTTTTCAGAACTGTCTATACGAAAATAAAATTCATCACCCTGCTGAATAGCCGGGGGGAAATTACAACGGCTTCCCAAGCCAAAAACATTGGTGTAAGATTTGCCTGTTGATTCATCGGTCCAACTGGCGGATATTAAAGAAGTGTCAATATCGCCTTCAAGCAACCGAAGGGTATAATTCATACACAGCGCTTTTGTTTCCAGCTTTGCTTTATATACACCGGTTTCATTTTTTTTCTTGCTGCCACATTTATCTGCGGAAACAGTTACTATAAAAATGGAGGATAACAAAAATAAAAGTTTCATATAAGTCAATTTAAAATTTTAAATGTCGTACTGTCATTCCATCGTTGATCAGTTGTTTCAATGAGTCAATGCCGATCTTAATATGATTATCTACAAATTGTGACGTAACGTTTTTATCACTTTCTTCGGTTTTTACACCGTCGGGTATCATAGGCTGATCACTTACCAACAGCAATGCACCGGTTGGTATTTTATTATAAAATCCTACGGTAAAAATCGTCGCTGTTTCCATATCAATAGCATATGCTCTGATGTCCTGCAGATAATTCTTAAATTTTTCATCATGTTCCCAAACACGCCGGTTAGTAGTATATACGGTGCCTGTCCAGTAATCTACCCCATAATCACGGATAGTAGTTGATACAGCTTTTTGCAAAGCGAAAGCTGGTAAAGCCGGCACTTCGGGCGGAAAATAATCATTGGATGTACCTTCTCCTCTTATTGCGGCTATTGGCAGAATAAGATCCCCTATCTTATTTCGCTTTTTTAAACCACCGCATTTACCAAGAAACAAAGCGGCTTTCGGTTCTATGGCGCTAAGCAGGTCCATAATGGTAGCAGCGGTTGGGCTGCCCATTCCAAAATTGATAATAGTTATATCATCTGCTGTAGCACACTGCATGGGTTTTCCTTCACCAATCACCGGCACATTATTCCACTCAGCGAACTTATATACGTAGTTGCTAAAGTTGGTCAGCAAAATATACTTGCCAAAATTTTCTAATTTTTCACCCGTATAACGGGGCAGCCAGTTTTCTACGATCTCTTCTTTCGATTTCATATTCGTCCTATTTTCAATTCAGCGAATTTAATCAATTACTTTTGAAGCATGCTGGCAATACATTACCCGGAACCAAAATTTCAAATAAAGCAGGATGCAGGTAAAGACATCATCTTTGATCCGCTTCGGAAAAAATGGTTACTGCTCACACCGGAGGAATGGGTGCGTCAAAATTTCGTGCAATACCTTGTCCAGGTAAAAAAATATCCCGCGGCTTTAATAGCCATGGAAAAAATGATAAGACTTGGAGAGCTAAAAAAGCGGTTTGATATTTTAGTATATGATAGCAATCATCAGCCCTGGATGATGATAGAATGTAAAGCTCCTGCGATAAAATTGGATGAAGCTGTTTTACATCAGTTGCTTCGATATCATATCAGTGTACCAACCGGTCTCCTGATTATCAGCAATGGGGAGTACACTTATGGATGGGAGAAAAAAGAACAGCGATTAGAACTTATTCAGGAACTTCCTGAGTGGGCAGGAAATGAATAATGTAAAGTATGTTCCTTAATTGAGCATTGGGTGTTGAACATAGAGAATTGAACATTTGTACTTGCCTGATAACGGGAAATAAAATTCACAATGTTCAATGCTCAATTTTCAATGTTCAATTGAATACAAATCATCCAAATAAATCACTGCTCAGGTATCTATCACCCCTGTCGCAAACTATAAATACGATCACTCCTGATTGTAATTCTTTAGCAAGCCGGATAGCTGCAGAAGCCGCACCTCCGCTGCTCATTCCTGCAAATATACCTTCTGCTTTTGCAAGTTGGCGAGCCATTGCTGTAGCTTCCTGTTGGGATACATCAATAACTCTGTCTACACGTTCGGGTTCAAATATTTTCGGTAAATATTCTTTAGGCCAGCGACGGATACCCGGAATAGATGATTCTTCCGTAGGCTGACAGCCGATAATTTGTATAGAAGGATCTATTTCCTTAAAATATCTTGAGCAACCCATGATCGTTCCGGTGGTTCCCATCGAACTTACAAAATGCGTAATGGATTGATGGGTATCTTTCCATATTTCAGGTCCTGTTGTTTTATAATGAGCTTTATAATTATCAGGATTTGCAAATTGATTTAAAATATAAAATTCGCCGGTAGCCGCTTTTTCTTCTGCATAATCACGGCAGATCTCAATGCTATCCAGCAAAGTAACTTTAGCACCGAATGCTTCCATGGTCAATGTCCGTTCACGGGTAGAAGTGGAAGGCATTACCAGTTCTATTTCCAACTCATATAAACGGGCAATCATGGCCAGTGCGATTCCGGTATTACCGCTGGTAGCTTCAATTAACTTTGTACCGGCTTTTATATCTCCTCTTTCCAATGCTGACCTGATCATATTCAAAGCCGGACGGTCTTTTACACTGCCACCGGGATTATCACCTTCCAGTTTAGCATATATTTTTACGTTTGGATTAGGGTTCAGTTTCTTTATTTCTACCATTGGTGTATTGCCAACCAGGTCAATAATGCTCGCCATGTTTAGATTTTAGTTTTTTGATCTACTACTTCGATCTCTGATTTATGATAAACTGTAGAATAAGGAGGGACGCTTTTAGTAAGCCAGACGTTTCCGCCGATGATGCTATGATGACCGATAACAGAATCGCCGCCTAAAATAGTGGCTCCGGAATAGATAATCACATGATCTTCCACTGTGGGGTGACGTTTGATAAAGGACATGCTTTTATCTACGCTTAATGCACCTAATGTTACACCCTGGTATATTTTTACATAATTACCGATGACGGATGTTTCGCCAATGACAATGCCGGTACCATGATCTATACAAAAATGCTCACCGATTTCAGCAGCCGGGTGTATGTCGATCCCGGTTTTTGAATGTGCGTATTCGGTAAGGATGCGGGGAAGCAAAGGAATATCAAGATCAAATAATGCATGTGCTATCCTGTAAAAAGAAATAGCGTAAAAACCAGGATAAGCTCTTATGATCTCAAACTTACTTCTTGATGCCGGATCACCTTCAAATATCGCATCGATGTCGGTATTCAGCACCCGATACATTTCCGGTATTACGCTAAAGAACTGCCTGGCTTTTTCCGTGTTATCACATTGTGTGCAGGCTTTTGTCGCATTGAATATCCTGACCAATTCCTTCTCCAGGAACATAAATCCTTGCTCAACTTCCCCGGCTGAAGTAAGATAATTCTCTTCTTTTTCAGGATACAACAGGTGAATAAGCCTGAGTGTCCATGAAGCGATTAGTTTGTTGGATGGTACTGCTTCGACACCTTCTTGTTTTTCAAAAATGTGCTGGTAAAATTTTTGATTCATAGCTGGTAAGCCTGGTTGGTGATTAGTCGACAAAATTACCATATTTATAAACACCTGTTATGGTGTAAGGTTTGGTAATTAATAAAAAAATGGTAAAAATAAATTAACCCCTTGGTTGGTAAAACTGGTATTGCCACCTGAGTTAAGAAATTTGTAACTTTAACGTCTAAGCTTGCATTATGTCACAATCATTGTTAAATAGAATAACTATAAATCCGGAAGTTGCCCATGGAAAGCCCACCATTCGTAACAAACGTTATATGGTAGAGGGGTTACTGGAATACCTGGCTGGCGGCGATACTATTGAAGAACTTCTTCAAGAGTTTCCTGATCTGGAAAAAGAAGATTTTCAGGCCTGCCTGCAATATGCTGTTTTAAATATGAAACATAAATATGCAGAAATTAAAGGAGCATGAAATTTTTAATTGATGCTCAATTACCTCTTTCCCTAAAACAATTATTTATATCCCAAGGGCATGATTGTATTCATACCTCCGATATGCAGATGGGTAACGAAACTCCGGATAGGATAATTAACACTATATCTGTAGCAGAACAATGGAGTGTAATCACTAAAGACGGCGATTTTCTTGAAAGTTTTATTGTAAAAAATGAACCCTATAAGTTGATCCTGGTAAAACTGGGTAATACTTCTAAAAATGAGTTGCTGCAATTTTTTTCTGACAGGTTTGATGAAATCATTGAGAAAATAAAAATTGAAAGGATGGTTCTATTAAGTAAAAAATAAGGGGTGATCTTTTCCGGTTTTATTTTTTGCAGCTTAAATAACGCCGAATCTACGACTGACAAACAAGGCTTTGATGAAAGTCATCTTGAAAATAAAATTTATTTAACTTGAGATAGCGCTTTAAAATAATTGCTTCGTTCAAATTCAAGGTCTTCAACTTCAAAAAACTCAATAATTTCATCGGGATCACTTTGGCTTGCAAACTCTGACCAAATAATTTTGTCACCTTTGTCTATAACTTTTGCCGTTATGGCACCGCAACCGATGTCACCACAAGCAGCGCATATATAAAGCTCAACTCTATTGTTAGCCAAACGAGATTTCGACTGTAATCTCAGTTCTTTTAAGGCTCTTATGCTTTCATTTTTATTAAGGAACCAACCAAAAGGAGTGACGTCAGTATTTGTTCTAATACCTAAATACTCTTTTAGCGATTGTCCAGATACTATATAGTCAAGATATTGACCACTTACATCAGAGATATCCTCTTTAGTAAGTTTCACCCAATTCAAGTATAAATCTTTAAGCATTAGAGAAACTATTCGATTACATACAATGAGGTATTTATGCGTATTCTTTTTCCGAAAATAAATAATTCTGAATTCGAAACAAAAGAAATAATCACCCTAACTGCCTCTTATACAACTGCACCGCATTTTCAAAACCCAAATAAATCGCATCGCAGATCAATGCATGCCCGATGCTTACTTCATCCAGCCAGGGAATATTTTCTTTAAAATATTTTAAATTTTGCAGATCAAGATCATGCCCGGCATTTAAACCAAGACCCAATTCCTTTGCCTTAGTAGCTGCGGCTATATAGGGCTCTATTGCTAATTGCTTATTGCCCATTGCATATTGCTTCGCATATCCTTCTGTATATAATTCAATCCTGTCTGTTCCCGTTGCAGCAGCGCCTTCTACCATTTCTACCACCGGATCAACAAAAATGGAGACACGAATACCTGCTTTTTTAAAAACAGAAATAATGTTTTGTAAATAGTCTTTATTCTTTAATGTATCCCAGCCATGATCGGAAGTGATTTGCCCTAAGGTATCGGGAACTAAGGTAACCTGGTCGGGTTTGGTTTCCAGTACAAGGTCTACGAATTTTTGTTCTGTACAATTTCCCTCAATATTTAATTCGGTAGTAATGATCTTTTTTATTTCTCTTACATCGTTGTACCTGATATGTCGTTCGTCTGGCCGGGGATGCACAGTTACTCCATCAGCACCGAAACGTTGTACATCCATCGCTGCTTTTACTACATCAGGATTATTGCCGCCTCTTGAATTGCGGAGTGTAGCTATCTTATTAATGTTTACGGATAGTTTTGTCATGGATCAAAGATATAGAAAACCCCATCCGACTTCCCCTAAAGGGGAAGCCACCTCCGCACAGCCCTTGCTTATTTAAATTTCATTATTGGATCGGGCTTACATTTCGGTTAAATGTGCCCCCGGCATTTCGCTGCCCCACACCGGCAGGGAAGTTTACCATCATGATGAGTTTCACCATAATCACAGGTCAGTTCTTCTCCTTTTTTTACAGAGCGCAGTGTATAGAACTCAACTTTTTGATAAGCCCGGCGCATATAGGTATTCGGGTCGCAGGAATGATTGATATATCTTAACTCATTACTGTTAATGCTTGCATCAAGGGCAATATCATCATGATCAAATTCCACCATGAACAACACATTCCCCGGTTGTTTCTTTACTCTTTTTTGCGCCTCTTTATATGGAATTATTTCACCACCCATATTGCCCAATTTCTTTTTGGCGGGAATAGGTTTTAAAGCAAAAGCCCCTTTACCGGCTATATTACTTTTACTCACTTGTAAAGGATAATTCAAATTTTTATTCATAAATGAATAAGATGACAGTTGATAGTTGATTGATGACAGAAGGTCGTTTGCAGGGCAAAGATTTTATTTTCCCGGCATATAAAAAAGAATATTAACGAATCGCCCGGCAAGTAGAATAAAAGGTTGCTTTATCTTTAAGGATAAAACATCGTATGAAACTATATATCTTGTTAACTGGTTTTCTTTTGTTAGCAATAGCCGGCAGAAGCCAGGCACCTGCAACGGCTGATGATATTTTGAAAGAAGCCTATACTGTAGCTGCTAAAGAAAAGAAGAATGTTTTCATTTTATTCCATGCTTCCTGGTGTGGCTGGTGTCATAAAATGGATACGGCTATGAACGATAATTCCGTTAAGAAATTCTTTACTGATAACTATGTGATCCGGCATTTGGTGGTATATGAATCCAAGGGAAAAGAAAATCTTGAAAATCCCGGAGCCCTTGATCTGCTTAAAAAGTATAAAGGCGATGAGCAAGGAATTCCTTACTGGCTGATATTTGATAAAAATGGTAAACTGCTTGCTGATTCTAAACTACGGCCAGAGGATGGTGGGTTGGAAAGCGGCGATAATACCGGTTGTCCGGCCAGCGAAAAAGAAGTGGCTCACTTCGTAAGAGTATTGAAAAAAACATCTTCTTTAAAAGATACAGCGCTAGCAGTTATTGAAAAGCGGTTCAGGGAAAATGAGAATTAGTAGAAACGCATTGGTGTTTTTAAATTTCAATAACAGGTTGTTATATACTTTTATAAAATTCTCATCCTGAATAATCCTTAACCTCTCCAAATAAGAATTTCATTTGTATATTTTTTATTGTTTTTTAGCCAAATGCCCGCCTGGCCGAACGAGCAGGGAATTCGCCTCATAAACATCACGGTTGGTGACAAGCATTCTCATGGCTCATTTCATTTAGGACAAAGTTTTAATATCTCAAAGGGAACCTATTAGACCCAGGCCTCAGACCAATTTTCTTGTTGGTACAAACGATTGCTGATAGTAATAAACGGGAATGATAAAATTTCATAAACAAGCATTTACTATCATTGACGGAGATCAATGCAATATAATAAATGCTGTATGTGCCCGGCTGAACTAAAATAAAAATTTAGTGACGCTGCAATTCGTCAAGAATATGCTCATTAAGCTTAGCCTCATTTTCCACTACCCATGTCGGCAATGGCTGTGGCGAAATGCTCCAGGTGGAGTTATTGTTCCGCATATAGAAAAGGATCCTGTTTCCACGGTCATCCACGGTATCAACTGAAAATATTTCTTCCTCAAGCTGCCGCAATTTCCTGAAATTAAACTCTCTGAGACGTCCGCCGGCTTTAATCAAGCGGGTAAAATGAACCACTTTGGTGAAATGTATTTGCATAACTGATCAGTATGAACTCAAAATATATCAATTTCTGTGCTAAGAATGATGATTGGGTAATAATTTGTTCACAAAATTGAAGTGAATTTTGTGAACCTGAGTATTAGATTTATTTGAAATGTTTGGTAGTTAGAAAAGGAGAGTAAATAAAGAAGATAGCGCCATCAACCCATCCAGTACAAAATAATATAACATATCGGAAAAATTCTTTTGCGCATAGCGGTACAGCCCTGCTGTAATAACACCGGGAATAAGCAAAAAGATAATTACCGGGTAGGAATATCCGTATAGGAACAGCCAACCAGTAAAAAGAGCAAAAAGCAATAATGACAGAATAAAAAGACGGGTAATGTTTTTGTCACTTAACCATGTTATCAGGCTGCGGATACCTACGCTTTTATCATATTCCCTGTCACGGTAATCAAAAAGAATGCATATAGCGTAAATAAGAAAGAACCTGCCGATGGAAAACAGTGAAAAATCAGTCCGCCAGGGTTGATCGCTTATCATTAATGGAAGGATGGTGGTAACCCACATCCATACAAAAGCGAGAAAAATAGTCTTTGCCAATGCCGCTTTTCTAAGGGCATTAAAATAAGGATGGGGAATTTTAGGAGCGGAATAAAAAAAAGTTACCAATGCCGAAACCAGCAGCCAGTGCCAATGGTCTATTAACAAAAAACCGGAAACTGCAACACCGGCAAGGCCAATAAAGAATAAAACCAAATGAATATTCTTGTACCTGCTCAGCCATTCTGTCCTTGCAGATGTTATCTGAATATCAGATGGGGTAAGATACCAGTGAAAACTATAACTGCAAATAGTAGCAAAAAAGATGAAAGCGATAAGGTAAATACCGGGAGAGGTATGCAACAACAGTTCATAGGTTTGATATACCATTACAACGGCACACAGTGCAATAAACAGGTTGCTGTAAATAAAAAAACGGAATGTGTTCCGCAATACGTTCATCGCCTAGTTGTGGAGTACGATACGGTCAGTATTGATAGTGTCACTTGTATTACCAGCTCTATCCGTCACTACAAAACGGAAAATAACAGTATCATTTTTTATAACGTTGGGATCATTAGAAGGGGCACTTTCAATCAGGGATGCCCAATCAAGTTGAAAGGTGAGTTCTCCGTTATCTTTTGGTGGAAAATCGGGTAGGGCAGTTGGGTTGTTAGGATTGGGAAATGTGTCTACTTTATCATTATCGCCTAAACCTAATGGAAGCACGTTCAGTCTTTGTCTTATCGCATATGCCAAGCCGCCATTTAAGTCACCTTCTTTATCAAAATAATTTAAACGTATTCTCAGTGTTTCGCCCGGGAATAGTTCTTTTGTACTATAGTCCTTTATTTCAAGCCTTGGCTTGGTTTCAAACTTATCTTTGCCACATGCTATTAAAAGAATGGCCAGGGAGAAAACAAAAATTGCGGGGATCGTCTTCATATCGCACAATTGAATGTAAACAAATATAATACCTTTTAGAGTAATACAAGAGCCATGCAATGTCAATGGAAAGATAAAGTTCTCAATAGTACCGGGGCGGAATTTGAAAGACTGGCATTGGACCTGTTCCGTTTTCAATATGAAAACAATACTGTTTACCGGCAATATGTAAATGCGCTGCAGGTGGACATTGGTTCAATACAGTCGCTCAGCCGGATTCCTTTTTTGCCAATCCGGTTTTTTAGATCCCATTTGATAAAAACAACCGTATTTGATGCGGCTGCCATTTTTGAAAGCAGCGGCACCACCGGAAGTATCAACAGCCGCCACTTTGTAAAAGATATTCAATTATACAAAGAAAGTTTTTCTAAAGGATTCGGGATTTTTTATGGTCCGGTAAAAGACTGGTGTATCATTGGGTTATTGCCCTCTTACCTGGAAAGGCAAAATTCATCGCTGGTATATATGGTCAATGAATTGATTCAAAAGGGTGGCCATGAAAACAGCGGATTTTATCTCAATGAATTCGAACAGCTATTTAATTTATTGACGGAATTGAAAGAGAAAAAGCAAAAAACATTATTAATAGGAGTGACGTTTGGATTGCTTGATTTTGCAGAAGAGTATTCTTCCCGTTTCTATCCTGAACTTTTCAATCATACTATTATCATGGAAACCGGCGGCATGAAAGGAAGACGAAAAGAAATGATACGGCAGGAAGTTCATGATATTTTGATAAAAGACTTTCATGTGCCTGTTATTCATTCAGAGTACGGTATGACAGAGCTTTTATCACAAGCCTGGTCTGATGGGAATGGTATTTTCAAATGCCCGCCCTGGATGAAGGTATTGGTAAGGGATGAGGAAGATCCTTTACATGTCAGACACCTTGAAGGTGTCAGACATGTAAGCGGAGCCATCAATATAATTGATCTTGCAAATATTTATTCCTGCAGCTTCATAGCTACTGACGACGCCGGTAGAATTTTTCCCGACGGTAGTTTTGAAGTATTAGGTCGTATAGACAATAGTGATCTGCGGGGGTGTAGTTTGATGGTAGTATGAGAGATGAGGTCTGATGTCAGAAGTCAGAAACGACCACTCGGACATCTGACATCAGACCTCTGACATCTGATTTCTTTCTCACGCATTATGCATCCACTCTCTGAATTGCGGCGCCATTTCCTGGCTAACGATTACACAATGATTGAGATCAGGTAATGTGAGGTCGACTATTAATTTTACTTTTTCATAAGCTTTAAAGCCTCTTATAAAATTAATATTAATGATATATTGCCTGTTGGCCCTGAAAAAAACGGTTTCATCCAGTTCTTCTTCCATCTCACTCAGGTTTTTATCCGCCAGGTATTTTTTGCCCCAGCGATCAATTACATAAACGATTTTATTCTCTGTATAGAAAAGAACAACATCATCAAGCCGCAATGAAATATTTTCCATTCCTTTTTTTACCAATATTCTTTTCTTTTTATGATCGCCTACATATTGCATCAGGCTGGTTAATGAATGATGATCGGTGAAATGTTTTTCAAGCATCCTGTATTTTGTCAATGCTTTGCGAAGGTCTTCCTTGTCGACCGGTTTCAATAAATAGTCAATGCCATTGTATTCAAAGGCGTTCATCATGAATTCATCGTAACCTGTAATAAAGATCACCGGTGTACGGACATTACCCTGGTTAAAAATTTCAAAAGAGAGTCCGTCACTCAGTTGTACATCACTAAAAATAAGATCAACAACGGGTTTCTGCGAAAGGTACTCAATACTTTCCCTTACGCTGCCAAGCCTGGCAGTCACCTGCACATCATCAGCAATGGAAGATAAGGTTGTAACAAGGTTTTCTAATGCAGGTCTTTCATCTTCAATAATTACAGCGTTTAACATGGTAAATGGGTTTTGGGTTATATGATCAATGGTAGTTTTACAATGAAATGTTCACGGGTTGTAGCTATCGTTATATCTTTTCTGAACAATAGTTTATACCGTGAGCTCAGGTTTCTAAGTCCTATACCTGTTGAATTAACTGCATAGAGTTTTGGTTTAATATTATTACTTACCTGCAGGTAATGTTCGGTGACAGATACTTTTATCAATAAAGGATTTGAGTCGGAAAATTCATTATGCTTGATAGCGTTTTCCACCAGTATCTGCAGCGAACAGGGTGGTATCATTACTTTACTGCTTTTATCATCAAGGTTAGTTTGCAGTTGCAGTTTATTATCATGTCTTATTTGTAGCAGAAAAAAATAACTTTCAATAAACTCCAGTTCATCTTCCAACGGGATAAGTTCTTTATTCCTGTTTATCAAAAAATATTTATATACCTGCGCCAGCCTGTTATTGAATAAATGAGCTTGCTTTGGTTCGTTAAGAATAAGATAATTCAGTGTATTGAGTGAGTTGAAAAGAAAATGCGGGTCCATTTCATTTGTAAGGACCTGTAGCTCGGCCTGGGAAAGTTCCTTATCCAGTTGATCGACGATTTTGGTATCCAGTTCCCGCTCCTTACTTAAAAAAAGGATTTCATAGATAAGCGTAAATATGATAACCGCAGCCATGCAGGCAGCGATAAATTTATTCAAAGCTGTCCAGCTAAATTGCTCTCTTGATATTTTCAACCATACCTGTGCTGATATAGCTCCCACACAGGCGCCATACAAGGCTGATATCAAACAAACCGCGGCAATTTTTGAAAATGGGTTGGCGATAGGTTTGTAAAGAGGCCGTAGTTTAATATGTATCCAGTTGCACCCCCTCCAGATAGCAAAAGAAGTCAGGATAAAAAAAAGATTGGCGACAATAAGTTCAAAAAGGGAATACCTGTTATAAGTAATAATTCCTGAGATAAGCGGCAAGCCTATCCCCAACAAAGGAATAAAAATAGTCTTCAGAAGCAAGTCCTTGATCATAAAAGCAGCGGTTACGGTTTATTACTAAACCAGTTGTTTTCTCCGGTTTTCTCATGTGTGTTGTTAAAACGTTTATCCGGTATAAAACTATCTGTACATCATGTTAAGTAAGTACAAAATTTTTTCCGTGGACGAATTTCATTACAAGTGGTAATAAATCTATCAAAATAATAGACCACTCCTTTAACAGGATAGATCAGATGGGAATAATGCTGCTTCACTCATCAAATTTCATTGTCAGGGTTTTGTCAAATGGTTTGGAAATTATTTTTTTGAGCAGATTAGGGGGTAAGAGATAAATTCTTCTTTTGAGTTAAGCAATTCATGCCTGGGCAACTGCTTGTTTTAAGGAATGATAATAATTTTTTAAGAATAAAAATGAAGACGCTTACCTATTAAGCAAATTATATTACTGCTTTATTCCGCAGATTTCATTTATAAAATAGTAAAACAGGTCTTAGATAACAAATTTCACCTTTCAGATCAATTTTAAGATTCCTTATCTGCTGGTTCACTTTCAAAAATTCATGCTTCAGAAACATTCGACTCATTCAGTGAAACAACAATGCTGAAATTGTTGCCTTAATGTTAAGTTTTCAAACTAACATACGTAACGCTATCTCATCACATAACAATCAAAATCAAAGAGTATGAAGAAATCATTGTTTTTATCTGCAATAGCCATTGCAGGCTATCCAACCGTTCAACGTTATCATTTAAAATCCGGGTTCTGTTGAAACCTGCAAATTTTTATGCTATACGAAGTGTCATTTTCTTATAACCAAATATCATGTTTATGAAAAGAGTATTAAGTTTTTTTATCTGTTTACTTGCTATTGCGAATGTTTGGGGGCAACAACGAACTATTCGGGGTAAAGTAACGGATGCAAATGGAAAACCCTTACAGAATGTCACCGTGTCTGTCAAAGGCACAAATAATGCTACACAAACTGATGCATCCGGAGGATTTAACCTCAATGCTGCTGACAATAGCACTCTTGTGTTTTCTTCCGTGGGTTTCGGTTCGCAGGAAATTCCGATAGGTCAGCGTACGGAATTTGATGTAGCAATGAGTCAGCGGGCTACGGATCTTACAGAAGTTGTTGTTACCGCTTTTGGTCAGACAAGATCAAAAGATAAAGTAGGGTATTCTTCCCAGACTTTTAAAGCGGAAGATATTGTTCGTTCCGCACCTGTCAGTGCATTAGATGGTTTGCAGGGACGTATCGCCGGTGCGGATATTTCTACAATCGGTGGCCAGCCCGGTGCTTCCAGCAAAATAATTGTAAGAGGATATTCTTCTATCGGTGGCCAGGCCCAGGCTTTGATCGTAGTAGATGGTGTTCCTTTTAATAATAGTCGTCTCGGTTCTTTTAATGATTTTGCTAACTCCGGTGGTGTTGATTTTGGTAACGGATTAAACGATCTGAATCCAAATGATATTGAAAACATCACGGTACTGAAAGGTGCAGCGGCTACTTCATTGTATGGTTCGAGGGCACAGAATGGTGTTGTGTTGATTACAACTAAAAAAGGAAGATCAGGCAAATTAAGTGTTGATTTTACTTCTACATATATTGGATCAACTGTAGCTAAACTACCGGAGTTTCAAAATAGTTTCGGCCAGGG
The DNA here is from genome assembly GCA_036675745.1 of Chitinophagaceae bacterium. Lineage (GTDB taxonomy): Bacteria > Bacteroidota > Bacteroidia > Chitinophagales > Chitinophagaceae > Terrimonas_B. The sequence continues at coordinate 14,329 of JAKFEJ010000733.1, forward strand.
CTGGAGCGGTCTTCATTGGAAAGAAGAAAACGGTAGCTGGGGACCCAAGATGGATGGACAAGACAGGCTATGGGGTTCTGTAGTTGATAATTCAAGATTGATAAAACCTTTTAGCCCTGTTGACGATAATGTGCGCCATTTCTATGATATGGGGAGGGAATTTAACAACACTGTTTCAGTTCGTGGTGGTAATGAAAATTCTAACTTCTTCCTTTCTTATGGTAATGTTAACAGCAATGGTATATTGCCGGGTAAAGTTGATTTTAACCAACGTCATACTTTATCATTGCGTGGACAAACAAAAGCTGACAGGTTCCTTGCTTCTGCTTCTTTTAATTATATAACGAAAAGTGGTAGCACTGTAAACAGTAATGCAGATGAGGCAGGGTCTTCTACTTTTGAAAATATTATCCAGATACCACGTGATTTTAACCTTGTTGATTTTAAGGACTATAACAATAAGTTTTTCAATGTAGATAACTACTACACACCGTATGCTACCAATCCTTATTTCTCCATTTTTGAAAACGGAAATGATCTTGTCAATAACCGTTTCTTTGGTAATGTGGAATTAGGTTTTGATTTTAGTAAAGCAATAAATATACGATGGAAAAACGGCGTGGATGTTTCGAATGCGTTTGTGAAAGACTGGCAGGCTATTGAAAGGCCGAACCCAAATACATGGAGAGGGCCTAATCCAACCAACGATGAAGGCGCCAGTTTAACAGCATTGGTAGGAGGTGTAAGGGAATTGAGCGATTATGTGAGGGAATTAAATTCAGACTTTTTTGTTAATTATAATAAAGATATAACCGATGATCTGAATCTTTCAGGATTTATTGGCGCTAATTATAATGAACAAATTTCAAGAAGGCATCTTTCAAAGATCACCGAATTAACAATCCCTAATTTTTATCATTTATCTAATTCCTCTGCCGATCCTACTACCACTACTGCAAATACAAAGAGAAGGTTATTAGGTGCCTTTGCACAGGCAAACCTCTCTTACAAAGATTATTTGTTCTTAACGCTGAATGCAAGAAATGATTGGTCAAGTACATTGCCCAAGAATCATAATCATTTCTTCTATCCGGGTGCCAATGCAAGTTTGATCGTAAGCCGGTTACTGAATATGAACCGTGAAGGGATCTCTTATTTAAAAATACGTGCTGCAATTGGTAAGACCGGTAAGGATGCGCCGGTGTATTCATTGGAATCAACACTGGCTCCGGGTAATGTTGCACTCGGTTTTGGTAATATTATTTTCCCCATCGATGGTGTAAGCTCATTTGAATTGGGCAATACAATCGGCAATAGCACACTGAAGCCGGAACTTACAACAGAAATCGAGTTGGGAACAGAAATAAGATTTTTTAAAGACAGGCTTGGTTTAGATGTAGCAGTTTACAGGAAACGTACGGAAGGTCAGATCATTAATGTGCCGGTGGCTTCCTCTACTGGCTACAATTTCCTGACAACAAATTTTGGCCTGGTGCAAAACCAGGGCGTGGAGATAGCTTTGAATGCTTCACCCGTTAAAACAAAAGATTTTAACTGGAACATGACAGTAGTGTTTACTAAAAACATGAATAAGATTCTTGAACTGCCCGAAGGATTGGATAAAGTAGATTTCAACAGTTATTTCGATATAAAAATGGTGGGACGTGTAGGCAGGCCGATCGGGGTAATTGAAGCACCTAAAAAATTAATGACTGAGGATGGAAGATATGTAGCTGCCAACGGGTTTTTTGTAGCAACTACCACTGACCAGGAATATGGTACGATCCAAAGAGATTATGTAATGGGCTTTAATAATAATTTCAGTTACAAAAACTGGAGCCTTGGTTTCAATCTTGATTATCGCAAAGGCGGATATTTTGTATCACGTACTGCCGATCTTACTTATTTTGTTGGTAATGCTTACCTGACCCAGTACAATGATCGTCGCCCTTTTATTATTCCTAATTCTGTTATACAAACAGGAACAGATGCACAAGGCAAGCCGGTATACGCTGAAAATACCACGGCTCTTGATTATTCAAATATCAATGCTTACTGGTATCATAGTTCTAATAAGCCGCATTCATGGGGCAATGTGATCCTGCCAAAGGATTTTGTAAAACTGCGGGACGTAACACTAACATATAGATTACCTGCAGCATGGGCTAATAAGATCAGGGCTACAAATATTTCGCTCTCTGCAATAGGTAGAAACTTCCTGTTGTGGGTTCCTAAAGAAAACATGTTTATTGACCCCGAAGTAACTAACCTTGGTAATGATCTGCTGGGTGAATTTGGAGAACAGGCCGGTTCCGCTACAACCAAATCTTATGGCGTTGCTTTAAAAGTCAATTTCTAAAAACAAAACTATTATAGTATGAAGATCAAAAAATATATAATCGTAATAGTAACAGGTTGCTCAATGATTACATCCTGTAAAAAAATACTGGATGTGAATACAGACCCTGACAATGCGAACGCAAGCCAGGCCACTCCGCAACTTGTATTTCCGGCAGCAGTAGCTTCTTCTGCCGGAAGGATCGGTGGCGATCTTGCTATCCTGGGGGGTATATGGGCGCAGCATTATACACAGAATACAACCTCCAGTCAGTACAGGGCCATTGATGCTTTTAATTTATCCAAAACAGATTTTGGCGCCACTACTCTCAGCAGCCCATGGGCGGAATTATATTCCGGCGCTTTGAATGACCTGAACTTTGTTATTAAAAAAGCGGGAGAACAAAAGAACTGGAATTATTTGCTGATGGGCACCGTTATAAAAGCTTATACACTGCAGTCATTAGTTGATATTTATGACCAGGTGCCTTATACGGAAGCATTCCAGGGAGCTGCTAATTTAACTCCTCATTTTGATGATGGTTATACGGTTTACCAGGGTTTGCTGGCTGAAATTGATGCTGCATTGGAAAAAGATTTTGGCGCCAGTAGCAATGCTCCTGCAGGAAACGCAGATTTTATTTTTCCTGATGCGGCTACTACCTGGTCAATTGCACCCTGGATAAAATTTGCCAATACATTAAAACTAAAAATGTATATGCGCATGGTATATGCAAAACCTGCGGAAGCAGAAGCAGGAATAAAAGCTTTATATACAAGCGGAGCTGAATTTTTAGACCAGGATGCGAAGATGGATATTTTTGAAGACGCTCCTGATAAAAGCAATCCTTTTTATGAATACAATTTCCGTAAACTAAATACCGATGCCAACCTAAAAGCCAGCTATACTTTTCTTTCATGGCTTGAGCAAAATGGTGATCCCCGGGTCGATAATTATTTTTCTCCAAAAACCGGTGGTACGCCTACCCAGTTTCTTGCTATTCACCAGGGCGATTACCTGAATACCGATGCTACTTTTAATTCAGCTTCAAAAGCAAGAGTACTTGCAACTGATCCTGTTGATTTTCTTTCACTGGCTGAATCACATTTTCTACAGGCAGAGGCATTGGAAAGGTTTTTTGCAGGCGCCGGAGCCAAAGAGCAATATGATGCAGGCGTTACAGCTTCATTTGAAAGAAATGGTGACGATGCGGCCCCGTTCATAGCTACCAACGGTCGTTATGAATATCCTGCTACAGGATCATTTGAGCAAAAACTGGAAGCGATCATTACGCAAAAATGGGCATCACTTCCCGGGTCACATTCACTGGAAGCTTTTTTTGAAAGAAACAGAACAGGCTATCCCAAAACAAGCACAGTATATTCTACAAATGTGGCGTATGTGCCGGGTCAGTTTGTTTATCCCAAAAATGGTGTGACAAACGGAGCGTTTGCAAAACGTTTGATCTATCCTGACATTGAAAGAAGCAAAAACCCGAATACGCCTCCCGAAGAACCTGTTACTAAAAAAGTATGGTGGGATGTGCGTTAATTTTTTTATTTCTAAAAAAAGTAAATATGAGAATTATAAAATTGTTTTTAAGTATAGTTGCCCTGTTTTCCATTGTAAGCTGTGAAAAAACAGAGCACATAAATAACACAGAGGATAAGATCGGGATATCAAGGGTAACAAGATTCCCCACTTTTTCAATGGAAGGTGACAGGTATATTTCTATTGTGAAAGGAGGAACATTTTCTGATCCTGGTGCGACGGCGAAAGAAGGCGATGCGGATTTGCCGGTAACGATCAGTGGAGCTGTTGATGCCGGCACGGTAGGAGTTTATGACCTTGTATATAGCGCTACCAATAAAGACGGGTTCAGTAGTTCAGTAACGCGGACAATCGCCGTGTTGCCGGAAGCAGAACAGGCAGGTGTTAATATAGCAGGTAGCTATGCCAATACAGGCGCCTTTACGTACACGGCCACAATACAGAAATTAGCCCCGGGTTTTTATATAGCTGATAACGTATGGGGTGGTGGGAGTGCAGCTATTATTGCATCCTATATAATAACAACTGATGGAGTAAACTGGATTTTGCCACTTAATACACTTACAGGCTATGGCAGGGTAGAGGGCACGGCTACATTAAATGCCGCAGGAGACCTGACCTATATCGTAAGTTTATTGGATCAGGGGCTCAGCAACTCCACACGCAGATGGAAAAAAGTATAAAATTTCAAATTAAAAGAAATCTATTATGACAAAGTTTATTTATAGAATATTGGTTGCAGGTATTTTGCCGGTAATGATTTTTAGTGCATGTACAAAAAAACCTGACATTGATAATACTGTAGGCGTTAAAATGGCCGGGGAATGGTTTGTGGAATATTTTGAGGATGCTGACCCCGTTGCGCCGGTTACCGGTCATTCTATTCTTCTTACGTATAACACATCTGATGCTGCTTCAGGACAAATGTGGGTGGATGATCATAATGTATGGCCATTCAAGGCAAAGATGAATGTAGATTATGGGAGCCTGAGTTTTGGAGCTATGGACAATACGCCGAATACAGCGATAGCTGGTAAGTCGGTTAAAGTTTTTGAAGGTAAAGTATTGCCAAAAGCAGGTCATTCAAAAACAGGAAACCTTGTTGATAGTATTTATCTGAAACTGGAATTTTCAGATGATCCGGGTAATATATACCAGATAAGAGGCCATTTCAGAACAGGTTTTTTTGAAGATGAGTATTAAATAAATTAATAGAGCATTATTGCAAAGGCTGTCTTCCTCAACGGGGACAGTCTTTGCATTTTAATACTATGAAAACTTTTATCAGACATTGTATTGAAAAATATTGTTATCAGAATGATTGATTGTTGTATGAGCGGCAGTATAACCTGATGCCAGTACTGTTATTGCTTTTAGTTTTAAAATTTCATGGTTGGGTAAAACATACAATGAAATCGGTATACAGAGTCTTATTTTTATAATGCAAAACAAAAAAAAGCCGCCCCCTTAAAGTGAGGCGGAGTAAAATATAGAGTTTTCTCATGTGAACGGTCCAAAAGACCAAGCAGGTGGTTGTCTAGCCAACCTGCTTTTTGTTTTATAAATATAAAGATTTACTTAATATCCAAACCACTGTTCGTTATTTTTTTTTTAAAAAAATTAGTCAGATTAATTTACTCTCTTCAGGGTTTGGGTGTACCTCAAACATTTTTTGCTTTAGTGCTCCTGATTATTCTTTATCTTAATTGCTTTTTAGCAATACAATCCCAATGACTTTACTGATTGTTTTTCTCGCCTTACTATCCTTAGTTATTCTTATAGCCGTATGTAAGATCAATCCATTTCTTGCCTTCCTTGTCGTTTGCGTTATTGCAGGGTTGTGCCTTGGCATTCCGCTTACCGGCATAACCAAATCCGTAGAAACAGGCATAGGCGCTATTCTTGCTGATACGCTGATCATCATTGTTATTGGCGCCATGCTTGGCAAACTAATAGCAGCAAGCGGAGCCGCCCAGCAGATCGCTACTACGATCATGAAGGCGATAGGATTGAAAAATATTCACTGGGCTTTGGCGTTGATCGGTCTTGTTATCGGCATACCGCTGTTTTATAATACCGGCTTTGTTTTAATGATCCCCCTGATCTTTTCAATCGTCTATCAATACAAGCTTCCTGCTGTTGCCACTGGTATTTCATTGCTCGCTGCGTTGTCAGTAGCGCATGGTTTTTTACCACCGCATCCTTCACCTGCAACACTTGTAGGACAATTCAATGCTGACCTGGGAGAAACCATGCTGTACGGTATCGTCGTAGCGATTCCAACGATCATTATCGCCGGCCCTGTATTTTCCAGGACACTCAAAAATATTGATTCAAAGCCTCTTGAAATATTCAAACCTCCTGATCTGAAACAGGAAGAGCTTCCCGGTGTTATGAATAGTTTTCTCACTGCACTGCTTCCCGTGATCCTCTTTGCAGTTATGACCCTGCTTCCTGTTATCGCAGGTTCGCAATATGAAGATGTTATTTTCTTCTTTTCCCGTCCGTCCATCGTAATGCTGATTGCCCTGATCGTAGCCACGTTTACGTTAGGTATAAAACGTGGCAAGAGTATGCAGAGCGTAATGAATATTTACAGCGATTCAGTTAAAGACATTGCACTGATCCTGCTTATCATTGCAGGTGCTGGTATTTTCAAACAGGTACTCGTCGATAGTAAAGTAGCGAATGAAATCGCAGAACTGCTTAGTAACAGTTCGTTATCTCCATTGGTACTTGGTTGGCTCATTGCTGCATTGATCCGGGTTGCCGTTGGATCCGCGACAGTTGCCGGCATTACGGCTGCTGGTATTGTAGAACAATTGGTAAGGGATACAAATACGAGCCCGAGCTTAATGGTTTTATCTATTGGCGCCGGCAGCCTGATGTTTTCGCATGTTAACGATGCAGGCTTCTGGCTTTTTAAAGAATATTTTAACCTTAGCATAAAAGATACACTACGATCATGGTCGGTAATGGAGACGATTGTGTCCATTGTTGGTTTGATCTGTGTATTAATTTTGAATCTTATTGTATAAAATAAAAATCATTATGGAACAAACACCTGAACAACGCTTTGCACAATCAGGATTAAAATTGCCACCGGCTCCAACGCCATTAGGAGTGTACAAGCCCTGCCTTATCGTTGGAAATTTTTTATATGTATCAGGCCATGGTACAGTAAAAGACGATAAAAGCCTGATCATTGGCAGAATTGGAAAAGATATAGACCAGGAACAGGGAAAATTGGCAGCACAACAGGTAGGACTTGCTATTCTTTCTACTATTAAAACGCATATAGGAAGTTTGGATAAAGTAAAAAGGGTGATCAAAGTTTTGGGTATGGTAAATTGTGTACCCGAATTTGAGAAGCACCCCTATATCATTAATGGCTGCAGCGAATTATTCGCTAAAGTATGGGGCGAAGAAAATGGGGTAGGGGTTCGCAGCGCTGTAGGTTTTGGATCTTTGCCGGATAATATTCCTGTGGAAATAGAAGCTATGTTTGAATTATATTAAATAATTGCCCATCCTGTCAAACTCTTTGAGTTGAGGGTTCTTTCCCCTCTCCTTCGGAGAGGGGTTGGGGTGAGGT
>JAKFEJ010000497.1:0-3493 GCA_036675745.1 Chitinophagaceae bacterium
CGGTATTCCATATCTAATTGCAGTTTCATTACCTGCTGGTCTATATCAAATACAATTACCAGGTCATGTGAATTCTCTATTTCAGCCGCAAATTCTTTCATCCGGGCGATGGTATCCGGCAGGTTATCATTGCCGGGGTTGATGCTCCACACCATATCATACATCGCTTGTACCATCCTGTTGCTGGCATCACTGATCTGGCCGATATATTCTTTGGTTCGGGGAATATCAGTATCTATTTTATTTTTTGCCAGTTCACTGGAAATATTAATGCTGCTGAGTGAATTGCTCATGTCTTCTGTAAGGCTGGTAGCAATTCTTGTCCGGATACTTTCAGTAGCTCTTATCTTTTGGGTACGTTGCTTATCTATCCAGTAAAAAAGACCAACCGTGCCAAAAATAGCAAGTCCAAGAAACCACCAGGTTCTCCAGAATGGCGGCTTTACTTTTAAAACCAGCTTGGTTATATTTTTAGAAGGGTTGCCTTCGGCATCCTCACTCTTCATCAGGAATGTATATTTGCCCGGCGGCAAATAAGAATAAACAGCCTGGTTGGCATCATCAGCTACGATCCAGTTTTTATCTAATCCCTCCAGCATATATTTTATAATAAAGGCACGGCCATAACCCAATCCTGAAAATTCTATCGCTATGGAATTGTCTTCCGGGCCCAGATCAATATGATCTTTCTTTAATAAGGAATCTACCAGCAATGACTTATTCATCAGTTTAAAACCACTGACAACAACGTCAGGCGCTGGGTCATTGAGCATTACTTTCAGCGGGTCAAAAATGACAAGCTGGTTGTCAGCACCAAATATTATTCTTCCGCTTGGTAACCTGTAAGACGCCGCCATAACAAAATGATCATTCATGATGCCATCTATCCGGTCAAAATGAATGAAGATTTCATTGCGGGGGTTCAGCCGGTAGATGCCATTGCTGAGTGATATCCACAGGTAGCCATTTTTATCTTTTTCAATCGCAGCTATATTGGCCGCCTGCGATTCAGGAAGTTCAATAGTTTTAATTATTTTTTCTTTTTTTAAATTAAAAAAATCAATATTCTTACCTGCAATTACTAATGTGGAATCATCATATTGTGATACAGATACTATTCCATCCGAGGTTAATCTTTTTTCCGGCGGTCCGCTGGTGCTAAGATGAATAGCAATTTTATCCGTAGCCGGGTCAATTGCATATACACCAAAATTTGACGTGGCTACCCATATAAGCCCTTTATTACAAATAAAAATTTTTCTTACCTGGCAATCAGCTATTTCTTTATAACGTGTTATGCCATCTTCAAACTTTGTTTTTCCCTGCCCGGCTTTTTCTGCGGTCCATTTAAAAAGCCCAAGGCTTTGTGTTCCCATCCATAAGTTGCCCAGCTTATCCGCCGCCACCTGCCTTACTGTCCTTCCCTGCATAATGGCAGGTATATAATAGCTGGCTGATTGTGTAGTTTGATTAAATGCTATCACACCGGGTTGGGCGCCCATCCAGATAGTATTACTGTCAGGTGATAAACACATGCTCCAGACCCAGGGAGAATTTTTCTGGTCAATTCCATTTATATTGAGTGGCAGCATCCTGTAATTGCTGTCATACCGGTAAAGACCGTCGCCCCATGCACCGGCCAGTAATGTCCTTTGTTTTGTTAAGATAAAAGACATCATGCTTCCTTTGCCCGGAAGATTAGTATTCCTGTTGATCTGCCTGATATTGCTGAAAAATTGTTCGGCCGGGTTGAAACAATACAGCCCATTATTATTGGTGGTTACCCACACATTCCGGTCCCTGTCTTCAAAAAAATCGTTCACCCTGTCGTATTCAATACTTTGCTCATTCTGGTATCCATTATATACCTGCTGAAATTTTTTTTCTTTTTCCAGGTAGCGGGCAAAAATATTTAAACCCTTTACCCAGATAGTGCCATCCTTTTGCTGAAGCAACCCTCTTAATTCGTGATATCCGGAGATAATCGGGATAAAGGAATAGTTATCAAGTACGATTTCTTTTTTTCTGAGGTCATAGCAGAAAAGAGTAGCTGTGCCTGACCATGCATCAAACCATAGCCGGTGCTGGTTATCAATTAAAATCCGGGTGGCCCCTGTAACATGACCCAGCGCCTCAATGATAGCTTCTTTGGCAACATTATGGCCTTTATAACTCAATTGATTTGTTTGCCTGTCAAATACGGCAAGACCTTTGGTGCCGCCTATCCAGTATTTTTGTGTGCCGGGCTGCTGAACACAATCTGAGGCTTCCCAGTTGGGCGGAAAATTGATAAAATTAAAGGCAGCAGAAAATTCTTTTTTCTCTTCATTCCAGGTAACAAATTCATGGTGATGAAAGATTAAAAAAAGATTGCCCTGCTCATCCTGGATCAGCTCTCTTTCTATCTGCAATACTATTTCGTTTTTTACTTTCACCTTTACTTCGGTATAGACAAATCTTTTCGTATCAAAGATTCCTACTTTTCCATCGCCTGTTAGTACCCATAAATTTTTTTTCTTATCCAGTAAAAGCTGCATGACATAATTATGTGGAATAGAAACCGGGTTATTTTTTTTATAGCTGAAGGTCATGTACCGCTGACCATCGAAACGCTGCAGGCCCTTGTTGGTAGCTACCCAGATATAGCCCTGTTCATCCTGCAGGCTGGTAATAGCCTCATTAGAAGCTAGCCCGGACGATACGCCATAATGTGTAAATGAATATTGTCTTTCCTGCTGGGCTATTGCCGGAACGGCCAGAAAAAGAAAATAAAAAATATGCAGCCAATGCTTTCTCAACAACACGAATATTAATGGTATCAAATATAATCATAGATGGAGCAAATTGAGTATTTGCAGCCATGAACTGTCCGGTGCCGGGATGTAATGATGAAAAGCAGGAATGAACTGTTTTAAAAAAAGCCGGGCCATTGCAATTGGTTCAAATATCAAAACAACTCATACAGGCTGTGCTTCTTTTACGCAATGGTTTGAGTGCATATTTACAGTCTAATCGAAATCATTAACCTTGTCTGCCGACAGGCAGATGTTAAACCTTATTGAATGAAAAGTATCAACAGGGAGGCATTGACCGGCAAGAAAATTTTATTTGCCAGCATGCCTGCCGAAGGTCATGTAAATCCTTTGACAGGTCTTGCCAAATACCTGCAGGTGCAGGGCTGCGATGTGAGATGGTACACTGGCTCCAGCTATGCTCCCAAAATGGCAAAACTGGGTATTCCTCTTTTCCCTTTCCGCAAAGCGGTGGAAGTAACCGGCGAAAACCTGGAAGAACTTTTTCCTGAACGGGAAAAAATAAAAGGGCAGGTGAAAAAACTGGTGTTTGATATGATCCATGTGTTCATTCGCCAGGCCCCCAAATTTATAGATGATATGCAGGATATCCGGAAAGAATTTCCGTTTGATGTAGTTGTTGCTGAATGTACGTTTACCGCTATTCCGCTTATCAAAAAAGTTTTGAAAGTGCCTGTGGT
>JAKFEJ010000735.1:0-21794 GCA_036675745.1 Chitinophagaceae bacterium
ATAACCAGGCGTTGTTATATACTGCTATTGTTTGGGGTCATGGTGGAGGGTAGGAAGACTACTGAAATTACAACAATAATTTCAAACACATATACCACAAACTGAGTATAGGCTTGATGCCAGGAGTTTAAAAACACTACAGGAATTCCTTGCTTACAATAACTCAGTATAAAAATCTTAACTTTCAGTAAGTAAATGGTCTTGTCTTCTACTAACTGGCTGTACTGAATGCTAACGCGGTCTTATCTTCTTTTCAGCGTCATTTCTTATAACGTTCATAAAACAGTGAGTTATGAAAATATTTATAAGCCACTCCTGGAACGACAAATCGTTGGCTACACAAATAAGTGAAACCTTACAAAAAGATGGCCATGAAGTTTGGTTTGATATTCATCAGTTGATACCGGGCGATGAAATTCAGCCTGTAATTGATGTCTATATAAAAAAATGTGATGTTGTTGTATTGATATGGTCATTATTTGGCTTTGATTCAGCAGGTGTAGATGCTGAAATACAGACAGCAAAAAAAACAGGCAAAAGGATCATACCGCTGCTGAAGGATTCAACGCCATTGGACCATCATAAAGAGTTAAAAGGTTTGCTCGGCATCCCTTTCGATGATGTTGACACCGGAATGTTGTTATTGCAAAGGGCTTTATTAATGCTGATGGCCGGCGATACGTATAAAGATGCGCCGTGGTTCAAAAAAGCTTTTGATAATGTGGTGGACCTTGGTGGTTATCTGAACTACGTGAACACCTACCGTTTAAAGGGAAATAAGAATGATGACGGATACAAAGAACAATGGGCGGCAAGATTGGAAGAATTGAATAAAAAAAATGAATTGATAAGAAAGAATTTATTGCCTGAAGCAGAAAATAAAATGGAAACACTCCAGGGAATAATGAAAGAGTTGGGAAAAGGAAATACTCCGTTGGAAAAATTGAATGAATGGAAACAATGGTGTACGGAGAATGAATCCTTTCAACCGGAACTAATGAATAAACTGAAAGAGTTCATTGATAATGATATCCGGCGGCTGCATAGCGGTGGCTCTCCCGTGAGTATGTTGAATATTGAATCGGTTGAAAGCATTATTTTACAATTGGAAAAGGCCATTGATCAAAAGAAAGAAGCGGCCGACCAGGATCTTAGTGCCACTGTAAAAAAATATGGCGGATTTTTAATGGGAGAAAAGACGATCAACAGTATTGTTGCCGGTTACCTGAACTATGTAACAAAATGTCCTCAATTATTAAGAGAGTTACTAAATGAAGCAAAATTATCAGAATATGTCGCGGTAAAAGAAACTGTCGTTATGCTTACCCGTTACCTGGCATCACAGGATCATGGGCTGGAGATGAGGAAAAAAAACCTGGAAGGTTATTTTGATGATGCTTACCTGGTCAACCATACAGTCAAATTATTAATTGAAGCCGACCTGGTAGCGAAAGAAAGCTTTTCGCTGGACTTTGTTTCAATGAAGGTTGTTGAACAGTATGTTTCTTTTATCCTGAACAAACAAACAAAAACAAAACTGGACGATGTATTAAAGGAGATGAGAAACCTGATCGGGCTTAAGAAAAATGAGATCAACTGGGGACAGGTAGCGGCCGTAGTTATTGGCATAGCAGCCGTGGGTTCGGGAGCCGGGTATTTGGGTGGGCTGCAGGCTAACCAGGGTTTGCAAATTAATGGCGGAATGGATGGCGCATCAACAGGAGGGGGAAATGACTCAGCTTGCTGGGAGGATAGAATGTCCGCTATGAGTGCGAAGTATGGTGGAGGGATTAATTTTTATCATCCGATCCAATATTGATGGTGAACTGTCTTCCCGAGCCATATCATTAGGTAAATAGTTCATTAGCCTATCAGGTGCACAACTTCATATTTTTCATTCATGATCACGAGCTTAGCCTTATACCCTTTTTCAATTTTCCCCAATTCTTTTTCCAACCCCATTACCCTTGCAGGATATAAGCTGCACATCCGTAATGCTTCGCCCGGTTCAATATCACAATGATTCACTAAATTTTGTACAGATTTAGCCATTGTCAAAGCAGAACCACTGAGTATTCCACCGGCTTCATATTTATCACCCACAAGATAATGCTGGTAACCGCCTTTATCCGTTTCCGTCACTGCATCGGTGATAACAAACAATCTTTCTTTCATTACTTGTTTCGCAATACGGATAGCAGCATAGTCAACATGATGACCATCAGGAATAATGCTTGCCATCACTTTGTTATCATCCATAACAGCTCCCACTAATCCGGGTGAACGGTGTTGCAATGGGCTCATTGCATTGTACAAATGAGTAACTGTGGTAATGCCATTGATAAAACTGTTTTTGGCTTGCTCATAGGTTGCGTTACTATGACCCGCCGATATAATAATATTGTAAGAGAGGACCAGGTCAATCACTTCCTGGCTGCAAACTTCAGGTGCCAGCGTTATCATCCTGATAACTCCCTTTCCATAGTTAAGTAAATCTTTAGCTTGTTGCAGTGATGGTGAATGTATCAATGATTCGATATGGGCGCCTCTTTTTGCCGGGTTGATCCAGGAACCTTCAAGATGAATACCCAAAACTCCTTCACCGCCCTTATTCCAATAATCCCTTACTGTATCAATTGAGCTGTGAAAAACTTCATAAGTATTCGTGGCAACGGTAGGTAAGCAATAAACGGCACCGCCACTACGGCAATAATCATTTAATTTAAAAAGAGAGTCTGCTTCAGGATAAACAGCCAGCAGTTTTCCATAAGCTCCGTATATCTGCAGATCAAGAAATGCGGGGGCAAGAAAACCATCCAGCTTTTCAACAGTTAGTGAAGAAGGAATTTCAGCTACAGGAATAAGATCTTTGATCACGCCGTTTTCAACAATAACGGCATGATCTTTTACCCATTTTTCTCCTGTGAAGATACTATCAGTGATATAAATTTTTTGTTCTGCGTTTTCCATCCTGTAAAAATAGATCAGAATTCGAATGTTTTTTTATAGTGCCGGTTCTTTTGTGTAAGATAGTCGGAACTTTCCTGGACCTGTTCCAGGGGTGGCCTCATCATATTCTCAAAATATCCCGCCTTATCTTCCATTACAAGCAGTAACTCATTGATCCATGTTGTGAATTCATCGGCAAGAACATCCTGCCATCCACTTGCATAGTTTAAAGCAGCCGTTTTCAAACCGGTAGCCGGCTCATAATCTTCAAGCCGGCCGATACTATCAATAACAGACTGGTTGGTTATCATCGTTTGCTTCAGCAGTTCCCTTAACTCCACAGTATCGGCACTGTAATTATTATTCGTGCGAAGATGTTTTTGCATAGCAATCACTGAATCTCCCAGCTCGTTGAGTCCGGGTTCTGCTTTATCCAGCAAACGATGAACTGAATCATAAAAAAGCCTTGCTTTTTTTGTGGAGGATTGTTTACATCCCGTTACCGATAAAATAAAAATAAAAAAAAGGAGCTTCATTGTTTTCATCTGGTGGTTATTATTAACTGCAATATAATAACCCTGGCATTTATTCTGCCGATTCATTTCAGCATTTAACCCAAAGCCAACCATTAATTTTGTTACGTCATTAAACATAAATTTTGGAGAAACTTCATTATTATATAAAAGAAAGATCATTGATTGCCCGGCTGGCCGCCTGGAAATTGAGATGTAATAAGGTTGCTATTGTTATAGGCAGAACCATTCATCTCCATAATACACAGCAGCAGGAATTTTTAGAAGATAAGCAATGGCTTTTACATGAATTGAAACACATAGAACAATTCAGGCGGCATGGCTTTATACGATTTATTTTTTTATATCTCCTGGAAAGTGTCCGGCATGGCTATACCAATAATAAATATGAAATAGAAGCAAGAGCCGCAGAAAACGATGAACAACTTTTTGAAAAAATGACACTACCCGATAAACAGGAAAATAAAAATTTAGTATGAGCGAAGAACTACCATTACCCAACCCTGAACTGTTATTGCAATTAGTAACTATGAAAATGCCTTTTGGAAAATATAAAGACGTTTTTCTTTGCGATCTGCCTGTATCGTACTTAGAATGGTTTCACCGAAAAGGGTTTCCAAAAGGCAAATTGGGAATGTTATTACAAACGATCTATGAAATAAAACTGAACGGTCTTGACTATTTGTTAGATCCCTTGAAAAAGTAAAAAGGCCTTGCTTATATTACAATTCATTCAGTACTAAAACCATGTCCATATCAATCAGTATTTTCAACTATTGGGGTCTGGGTTTAGCAGTCTCCCTTTAGGGAGGTTTGGAGGGTTCTTCTATGCCGTTATAAACCGATAACCTATCCCTTTAATCGTAATGATCTCCAGCGCAGGATCTTCCTTTAAATAGCTGCGGAGTTTTGTAATATAAACATCAAGGTTGCGGGAATTAAAAAAAGAATCATTGCCCCATAGCAAATTCAATATATCCTTACGATCAATGATCTTGTCCCGGTTTTCATACAAAAGTTTAAGCAACTCATTTTCACGATACGATAATTTACGATCTTCTTTTCCATTACTCAACAACTGGCGGTTCAGTTGAAAATTATATTTACCAATCCTTACCGCATCAGTTACGATCTTCTGTGTCGCTTCCGACTTGTGCCGCAACACATGCTGAATACGAACAATGAGTTCTTCCATACTGAAAGGCTTACGGATATAATCATTTCCACCCAGCGCAAATCCCTTTACTACATCTTCAGTCTGGGTTTTGGCGGTGAGAAAAATGATCGGAACTTCTTCATTGAGTTCTCTTATTTCATCTGCAATGGCGAAACCGTCTTTATTAGGCAGCATAATATCCAGCACGCAAATATCAGGCTCGGCTTTTTTAAATACTGCTGTTGCTTTTGCCCCATCGCTTTCCATGATCACCTCAAAGCCGCGGCTCTCCAGGCTTTCCTTTACAATCTTTCCCAGGAAAACTTCATCTTCTACATAAAATATTTTTGTCAGGCTCATGTGCTGCTCTTTGGTAATGTAATAATAAAAGTACTTCCCAATCCCTCATGACTATCCACTTCAATAATGCCCTGGTGTTGCCTGATCACCTGCGCCGAATAACTTAACCCAAGGCCATGGCCTTTCGCATTATGAGTATCACCGGTTGGCACACGAAAGAACTTTTCAAATACTTTATCCTTGTATTGCTGCGGAATACCGATCCCATTGTCGGTTACTTTCAAAACGATATTTTCTTTTTCTTCTTTTATATCCACCTGTATGGTTGCGTTGCCTTTACTATACTTCAATGCATTATCCAATAAATTAAATACAACACTCAGCAGGTGCAAACGGTCGCCCTTTATAAGCAGGTTTCCTTCAGTATGCATAGTTAACCGTGCATTATATTTTTCCAGTTGCAGCCGCAACGAATCCACTACTTCTTTCACTACTTCTTCCAGGTCAAATAATTCACACTTGATTTTTACTTCTTTATTTTCAAACATAGAAAGGTTCAGCACTTTGTCAACAAGCAACCCCAGCCGTTGCAATTCATTTTGTGAAATCTCCAGGTATTCACTGGCTTTCTGCGGATCTTGTATAGCATTAAAGTTTTTCAACGCCTCAATGGCAACACCCACTGTAGCTATCGGCGTTTTTAATTCATGGGTGATATTGCTGACCAGGTCATTTTTTATTTGTGCCAGCCTGTGCTGGCGCAGCATGCTGCGATATAAAAGAATAAAAGAAAGAATGGTGATGCCCACAAGGAAAAAAGAGAAAAGCAGGGGGAGTGATATTCTTTTGACAAGATAGGAAGATGTATTACCCAATTGAAGCTTGTACCCCGCAAAACTATCAGCAGGTGGTGGCCGGCGGATAAAATCATCTTCATCCAAAATTTCATCCGGTTGGTGCAGGATAGTAAAAGGAATATTCAGTTTTTGTTCGCCGAGTGACTTTTCAAACACATTTGCTAATTCCGCAACAGAAATAGAATCATTAAATAATGAGTCAATCTTTATACTGAACTGTTCACCCTTTTCATTGTTCAAAAAAATGGTATTGGTTCTGAAAAAGGATTTATTATGGCTGTCTCTATTACTCGTCGCCGAAATATTGATCGTCTGGCTATTCCTTTCTCTCCATTTAACTGTGTCCTTATTATTTTCGATCTGCGGATGATTTCCTCTTAGTACCACTATCTCATCAATTTGCCTGGGATCAATTGAATCCAAAACAAAAGGCGGTTTACCTATACTGTCCCTTCCGGTAAAGTCCGCTGAACTATTCAATGAAATAAGAACATTTCTTTTTCCTCTATTCTTCTTTTCAAGGGAATCATTCAAAAGTTTTTGTCCAAGCACATTAATAACTCTTGCAACACGGGGCTCACCCGGCAATTGTCTTCTATATGACCCTTCGAACATCTTTTTTTTCACCCCTGCCAGGGATGAGCTGTCTTTAAAGACCAGTTGCAATTTTAACTGCAGTATAGAATCCTGGAAATTTCGAACCGTTTCCCGGAAAAGCGATTGGGCTCTTACTTCAACAGCTTTTTTTTCCCGGCTATAATTATCCTTCAGCCAGTACACCTGGAAACCCGTTATCACCAGGATAACAGCACCCATTAATATGACTAACCAGCGAAGTTTATTCATCATTTTTTTGTTCGACTACAAATGTAATTCAATGTTAGTCGCATTTTCAGCTGTATTAACCTTTATTAACCTTAATGCAAGGTGTGTTAACCGGGTACCAGTAAACTGTATGATAGCTTTGGTAAAAAAACAACATATGAAGAAGATATTTTTTTCTGCTTTTGCTTTATTAGCAATTGGTAGAGTAAATGCACAACAAAAAGAAGGAAAAGTAATTTACCAGCGGACGACGCAGATGCAAATGCGTATCGCTGATAATACCGGCAGCGAAAATGAAACGATGCGAACAAGGACGGATAAGTTTGAAATGAATTTTGCAAACGGCCAGATGATCTGGAAACCCATGGAAGATGAGATGCAGGATGATAACTTCAGTGGCGGTGGCGGTGTGATGATACGGACTTTTGGCGGCGGAGTTGATGACGTTACTTTTTGTGATTTTGAAAAAACCCGCAAGGTAGAACTGCGTGAGTTTTTTGATAAAAAATTTTTAATCGCCGACAGTATCCGCCGTGGCAACTGGAAACTAAGCGATGAAACAAAAACCATTTTAAATCATCTCTGCCGCAAAGCTGTCTCGCAGCGAATTGGTAAAAGAATGATGATGAGCATGGATAATGGTAAAATGGAACGCAAAGAGGTTGATGATACTTCTACCATTGCTGCATGGTTTACCACAGATATACCTGTTTCCGCCGGACCGGAAGTACAGGGACAATTGCCCGGTTTAATTCTTAGTCTTGAAATAAATAATGGAAGAACGGTTTATACTGCTTTAGAAATTTCTCCCAAGGCTGATATAGCTTCCATAAAAGAACCAACAAAAGGGAAAAAGGTAACACCTGATGAGTTTACTAAAGAAAGAAATAAAATGATGGAAGAGATGCAGAAAAATAACCAGGGTGGCAATATAAGAATAAGAATGAACTGATGAATCTTTGTCTAACGTTTTTAAGGGTTGCCAACTTTTTAAAAAGTTGGCAACCCTATTAATTTATTATCTTCTGATCATTCTTATAGCATCGCCTTTGGCGCTACTTAACCCGGTTTTACTCAAACTATACGTAAATGTCAGCAATGCAAAGCGACGCAATGTATTCACTCTTGAGTCTTCGATATAGTTCTGATTGCTGCTACGGCTTACACCAATATTCCTGTTAAGAATATCATTCACCCTCAACTTCAGTTCACCACGATTGAAGTTCAGAAACTGTTTACTAAAAGAAGCATTCCATAACGGCACCTGTGCATTGAAACCATCAGCAAGCTGGTTATTGATGGTATAGCTAAAATCGGTGCTGAAATAAAATCCTTTTGGCAACTGCCAGTTAAACTCCGTTTCATATATCTGTGAAAAATAACTGGTATTAAAAATGGGTTGCAAAGAATACTTTGTCTTATTATAATTCATGCCCGCAGAAAAAGAAAGATCAACCTTGTCCGCCGGACTCATGTCAATACCCAGCCGCGGGCCTACGCTGAATGTATTAATAGTATTCGCCACGTTGTTGATAAACTGCTGGCCATGGTTATAGCCCAGGTTAGTACCAATACGCAGCGTTCCTTTAAGAAAGCGGGCTGGTAATCCCAGGTTGACATCACCGTTAAGATTATAGACGCCATCTACATTCACCGGTTTTGTTTTTTTGATGCCGGATGCGTAAAGTGTATCCGCATTTACAATTTTATTGTCTGTCCGGTTGAGATTAAAAAAAGCAAACAAGTTTTTATTTTTGAAGGGATTTACGCCCATATAATTGACTTGCACGTTATGTGTAAACTCCTGCTTCAGATCAGGGTTCCCCTCTTTTATATTCAGCGCATTGCTGATATCCGGTACAGGTTGCAATTGAGATACAGAAGGTTGATTGGTAAATGCCCGGTAATTTAACGTCAGATTTTTATAGCGGGAAAAATTGTATTGAAATCTTGCTGTTGGTAAAAGATTGGTAAAGCTTTTCGTGATAACAGAATCTTTAATGCCTGTTGTGATCTTACCTTCCAGTTCAGCCCGCTGCCAGCTTAGACCAACAGCATAGTTGTATTTTTTCTTTTGTGTTCGAAGCCGCAGACCAGCATTGGTATACCCATACACATTCTGAAAATCATTCGTCAATGAGTCATTTAGCTGGTCATATTTTCCATTGCCCTTATTATAATCATAAGTGATCTTTTCATTCGTGCTTTTGTTATCACTTTTTCCTACGCTGAATTCCAGTAGCGATCGTTTGAAAACTGGCTCTGTATAAACAGCTCTTGCTGTATAGCCTTTCAGATCGCCCTGATTGTTGATGAACTGATTAATAGAATCAATCCGGCTGGCTCCTCCGCCGCGACTAAAAAATTCATTGACCGATTCAAGATTGCCATCGCTATTGCTGTTGTTCAACGTGGTTTGCAGACTTAATGAAAATGTTCTCCCCCTTCTCCTGAATTTTTTTCGAAACAACAGGTCATTCCGGAAATTATAGGCGTCACTGTTTGTTACTGAATGACTAAAGCCATTATTACTCAGCGAGCCGCCTTCTCCTGTTTGCTGATAGTCACTCAGCGAATTATTTTTTGTCTGCTGGTAGCCCAGTGATGGTGATATTTTTATGGAGTGAAACGAATCAATAACATAATCGAATCCCAGGTTGAGCCGGTGGCTGTTGTTGATATTATTGCTCAACGAGTTTTGATTGTAGAAATAAGAAGAGTCAGATAAAATATATTGCCGCTGAATCTGCGATTCCGTTTTCGGATTGTAATGATTATAAAAGTAATTGCTGGTAAAATCGATCTTGTTGCCAATAATATTATTATAATTCAGGCCGCCACCCCAGATTGTCCGTATACCCTGGTTATTACCACCCAACATGGCTGCAGTGGGGTCATCACCAGCGATGTTAATATTGATATTGCCATTACCACCTCTCATCATTCTTTTCAATTCTCCGGTAAAGCTCATCATGTCCATAAAAGAGAATCCTTCCGCATTGGTATTGTTAGCCATTCCGATTGCTGACATTTGCCGGGCGCCTTTAAAAGAATTGATATTGAATCGTCCTTCAAAACGTTCATCCGTACCTCCGCCGCCGGTTATTTTTCCAAATGCTCCTTTCTTTTTATCTTTTTTCAATTTAAGATTGATTGTCTTTTCGCTATTGCCATCATCAAATCCGGTCATTTGTGCCTGGTCACTCAGCTTATCATATACCTGCACCTTATCTATTGCATCAGCGGGTAAATTTTTAGTGGCCATCTTCGGGTCATTGCCAAAGAACTCCTTTCCATCCACCAACACTTTGTTCACGGTTTGTCCCTGGGCTTTCACAGTTCCGTCCTTTCCCACTTCTACTCCCGGCAATTTTTTCAGGAGTTGTTCTACACTGGCATTCGGTTGCGTTTTAAAAGAAGCTGCATTATATTGAACGGTATCGCCGATCAGGGTAACCGGCGGCGCTTCATTTGTTACCAATACTTCCTCCAATACTTTTGTCCGGTCATTCATCACCACATTGCCAAGATCAATGTTTTTTTCATTTTCTGTGATACTAAAATTTTTATTGTTGTTGTGATAGCCAACATGAGTGATCAACAACCTGTACTCACCCGCCGGAATATTATCGAGGAAAAACCGGCCGGCATTATCCGTCATCCCAAATGTAAACAACGAGGAATCTTTTTTTACAAGTACGGTGATGGTGGCATCGCCTACAGCTTTTCGGGATAAAGTATCATACGCTATACCTTTTACAGAACCATTCTTTTGGGTATATGCAGTTATACTGCAAACAAACAATATTGAAAAAAAATAAAATTGTTTCATAGCCAGTGGTTTTATTAATCAGCTACGAAAGTATTCTTAGCAAAAACGAAAGCGGGTTAATTTGGTTTGGTTTAATGTTAATGAAGGTTAATGGCTAAGAGGTAAAAGAGAAAAGGAGGGGACGTCTTTATATATTCATTCCTTTCTATTGTTGTGGTTCAAGTTTTTGAATATCTAAACGCCAAGCGGTAATTTTTGAATAGACGATCAATCTCTCCGGATAAACCTCTTTTTCTCTTTTCCCTCTTTTGAGCTCTTAGCTTAGTCTTCTATATCCCCTTGTTCGTCATCGTTTCTTTCATGCTCATAGATGAGAACTCTTACTTTCCATTCCAGCAATTCATATTGCATAGAAATTTCCAGTTTCATTCTGTAGGTGTTTCTATCAGGGTTTTCAAACATCATGATAACGCTGCTGAACTTTTTTTCTTCCACGGGTTCATCATATTTTCCACCGAGGTAAAAAGTTTCACCATAATCCATTTTAACACCTAATTGATTAAACTGGGAATACAAAGCCCTGAATTTCTTTTTAGCGGTTTCAAAATCATCGGTGGTCAGCATCAAAGCCTGCCAACTGTACACTTTTCTTTTGTTGGATGAATACTTTGTAATGGTAGAGGTTTCTGCACCGGTTACTTTAAAGGTGCAATCATAGCTGACTGTTTGCGGGTTCTCATCAATAATATTTCCCTGCAGGTTGCCGAACTGGTGCGGATAGTCACGAATGATTTTCCGGATATCCGATGCCAAAGCATTTGTTACCGGAAGCCTGAGTTGAGAAAAAGAAGAAAGCGATAGCGTAGAAATAACAATAGTAAGCAGTAGTGATTTTACTGTCATCTTCATGAGTATGGATTAAATGGGTTAATAAGATCACAAATATTATGAAATCCTGGAATTTTTACATACTTTCAATCTGCTTTTTTCGTTTACCCTTAGTTAAACAAATCCAATATGAAAAATAAAAACATTGTACACTCCCACGAAGAGGCGAAGATCTATCGCAGCTATTACAAACCATCCTTTAATTTATTCCGCCTGTTTAAATCGGTATTATCGGTTTTTATTTCAGGATCATCTCCTGCAGCAGGAACCGTAAGAAGGAAATAAAAAGTCTTTACTAACCCAACCATTATATTCTAAAGTCTCCGCAGGTGCGGAGACTTTTTTAGTTTTATAATGTGCAGCAATTACAAGGTCAGGTAAATCAACTAAACAAATACTCCACATCCTCCCTCGACAAACTCTTCACAAATGAAGAGTCATCTGCAATGAGGTCTTTAGCCAACGCTCTTTTCTTATCCTGCAACTGCAATATCTTATCTTCAATCGTATCCCTGCAGATCATACGGTAAGCAAAAATATTTTTAGTTTGCCCGATACGGTGTGTACGGTCAATAGCTTGCTGCTCTACCGCCGGGTTCCACCAGGGATCAACGATGTAGACATAGTCAGCTGCTGTTAAATTCAAACCCACACCACCGGCTTTTAATGAAATCAGAAACACTCTGACTGTATCGTCGTTCTGAAAACTTTGTATGGCTTTTTCCCTGTCAGGAGCCGAAGTGCTGCCATCAAAATATTCATACTTCACACCCAGTTCATCCAGCTTGCCCCTGATCAACGCCAGCATTCCCAGGAACTGGGAAAACACTAAGGCTTTATGATTACTGATATTTTCTGTTATCTCCCTTGCCAGTTCATCCAGCTTGATAGAATGGTTTTCAAATTTTTCTTCTTCATTTAATATAGCCGGGGAATCACAGATCTGCCGCAGCTTCATCAATCCCTGCAAAATCGTAAGTTGTGATCTTTGTATGCCCTGTTCCTGGATAGTGCCTAAAATTTTATCGCGGAAATCATTCCGATAAGCATCATAAATTTTCCGTTGCTCATCTTCCATTTCACACCAGAGTATCATTTCCTGTTTTTCCGGAAGATCTTTTGCTACCTGTTCCTTGGTTCGGCGAAGTATAAATGGATATAATATTTTTCTCAGATGATCTTTACGATCTTGCTCACCAAATTTGTCAATAGGTATCGCAAACTCCTGCCGGAAAAATTCCATCGTACCGAGCATACCGGGGTTCAGGAAATGCATTTGTGCAAATATATCAAATGTGTTATTCTGTAAGGGTGTACCACTCATGCAAAGCCGGTTTGTTGCATTCAGCAAGCACGCCGCTTTGGTTACTTTACTCGCAGGATTTTTGATCGCCTGGCTTTCATCCAATATTACATAATCAAAATTTACACTCATCAACAATTTTATATCGCTGCGCAAAGTGCCATAGGTAGTAATGGTTACATCGTGATCAACAATCTCTTCTCTTGATCTCGTGCGGGCCGGTCCATGATGGATACGATAAGTGAGCTCCGGCGTAAATTTCTTTATTTCATTTTCCCAGTTATAAATAAGTGTAGTGGGACAAACAACCAATGCTTTTATACTCCCATGTTGATTCCTGAAATAATCCACGAACGACAGAGCCTGCACTGTTTTACCCAAGCCCATATCATCGGCCAGAATACCGCCCCATTTTATTTCTGTCAGGTAATTGAGCCACTGATAGCCGGCTACCTGGTAGGGGCGCAATACAGCTTTCAATGTCTCCGGCGGATCAATTTCTTTTATTGTATTGAACTGTCTTAAGTTTTCATACTTCTCTTCCAGTTTCACAACCAGCTCTTCTTCATCACGGCCTTCATATAATTCATCCACTACACTAAGATGATAACGTGACAGTTTGAGGTTATTGGAACTTCCTTCGCCCACACGGAAAAGCAATGAATATTTTTTTAACCACTCATCCGGCAAAATTCCTAATGTGCCGTCATTGAGCTGAACAAATTGTTGTTTATTGGCCAATGCTCTTTTTACTTCCGCGACTGTTACTTTCTGATCCCCGAATACAATATCTACTTTGGCGTCAAACCAATCAGTATTACTGCTGATAAAAATTTTTGTCTGTGGTTTGGCTGTATTGAAGCGGAAATTTTTTAATGCTTCAAAACCAAAGACAGGCGTTTTCATTTCCTTCATCGCATCCACGAACAGGAAGAACCAATTGTTCTTTAATACATCAGCTCCTTTCAATGCCAGCGATCCATTCTCTTCATTGACGATAAAACTGGAATGAAGATTTTTCAACTTTGCGATAAAAGCATTTTCCGCTTCCCGGTTACGATGTACGATCAACACCCGGTCGCCTTGTGGTACCACTATTTCATCCCGGTCTCTTGCTTTTGTTTCATATCCTTTGTAGGAGAAAGAAGGCTGAAAAACGAGGTAATCTCCTTTTTCAATCAAAAATAATTTCACTTCCGGATCACCATCTTTTATTTCCTGGATCAATGATTTATCAAAATCAACACGATGTTCTTTAGCGAGTGGTAAAAGGAATTCATGTAAAGTTTTATTCCAGTCTTCCTGTGATACAATCCTTTTACCTGCCGGCAAAAACGTGTCGATCAGGTGAACTACTTCGTTATTCTTCCAGATATTCAGTTGATTGTTATATAAAAAAAGCAAAGGGCTATTGCTTTCGTTTTGTTCAAGGCCATACTCCATTCCCATTGCTTTTACACGACAGAAAATAGTGTAGTGCGCCCCGATAGCTATCGGGGTCTGTTTTACCTGGAAATAGGGAGTTGCCTCTTCCTTTATTACCTGCAAAGGCTCCAGGTTATTTGTCTTGAATGGTTTATTGGACGGCAATAAAAAGAACAATGCATTTTCTGCTTGTTCGGCGCATAGCTTTTTAAGTCTTGGAAAAAGATATTCTGCCATCAACTCTTTTGTTTCTGCAGGCAGATCATCTTCTTCCTGGTGAATAATGTTTTCCCAGATTCCCGAAAACGGAGAATTGCGGCTGATGTATTTATTGATTTCCGTATCCTGGAGCTTGCGAACCACTGTGAGCAGGTGCCTGTCTTCCTCTGGTAATTTGTCAATATCAAGATAGCGGGTGATGTCCGGTTTTTCTACATTCCCGGCAAAACCGTCATTCTTATCATTTGGCTCACCCATCACTGCATCAACGGTGAAATAAGGATAGTTTTTTTTGTTGAAATTAAAAACAACGCCCAGCCGCTGCATCGGTTTTATTTCCTCTTCCTGTTCTGCTTCCTGTATTTCTACCACTTTTTCTCTTTGTGGAATAATAACTGGCCTTGTGGGAGCAGCAACCGGAACAACTCTTTTTATAGTTGAATCCAATACTCTCAAAAAAGGCTTGCCATCTTTGTAAGCAAATTCAAATTTCCCCTTCAGATCATCTTTTAATGAATAACCATACGCTTCCAGCAATTTGTTTTTATCCTTGTCCCAGTTGCGGATGCTATCAAAATAGTTAGCTCCATGCTTATTATACAATTGCAAAAAGACGATCACCTTGGGTAAACACAACAGGTGTTCTTCATCATCATAATCACAACTGGTATCAAAATTTCGTTCCTCGTTCTTTCGGATGATAACAGGATAAGTACTGCCATTTAATTTTACAGACGCCTTCACCACTTCATTCTCGGCAAGGCCGACAACTGCTTTTTGCGTTTGCAGGTATTTATCCGCTTCTTCCATTATTTCAGGTGATGAAAGCAGACGAAGTGTTTTCATCTCGATGGTTTTCATCTTCGCCACTGTATGGCGTTGATCGTATTTTACGCCATCGGCTTGTAACTGGCCCCTGTCAATCATTTCCTGCAATTGGAAAAGTGCGGCTGTTTCATGGCGGCAGATATCGCCGATATTGTAAGGACAACTACAGCGAAGGGAAAGATCTTTGGGATCTTTGAAACGTTGAATATTTACTTTATAATAAGTTGAATAACTATCGTCTTTTACCCGCAATACTGCTGAGCCGAAAAGATCATCATATTCAATCAGCTCAACAAAACCAAGTGTATGAATTTTTTTCCCACGCCGGATCACCTCATCGGTTCCATGGGTATAAACGTGCTTCAGAAGATGTGGTAAAGCCATAAAAGAGTTTACAATTGATTCCGACTCATGTCGGAACGTATTGCCCATTTCTCAGAAGAGGGCAATCGGCAAATCTAAAGAAAACTGTAGCGGATTTCCTTACAAAACAGAAGAAATAATAAATAATTTTAAGACAGCTTTTGAGCTAAAAAAATGGATTATCTTTGGGGATTTTATTTCACTGATAGCTTCCCTTCATCATATACAGGCAACACATTAGCCCCATCGCTTGTAAGGCAATAGCGGATATCTTTCTCCAAACCAAAGTTCATTAAGCGGTGATAATGGGATGCTTCATTTTTTTTCATAAAAGCGAATATGTCCTTCTTCGCTTTTTCATACATTGTTTCTGCTATATGCGATGAATCACAGTTGATCGTAAAATGCTGGCCAATAGTTGAAATAACTGCGCCGGCAAACAACATATCCTCAATATTTACCCTGTCTTTCCAGGCTGCGCAACCCAATATCACATTTTGCTTTTTTTCTATAAGGTGAGCACAAACCGCTGATAGGTTGGGAAAAGATCCTGTAATAATTTCTTTGGCTCCCTTTTCTAAGGCCATGTGCAATAGTCTTGTTCCATTGGTAGTTGTTAGCACCAATGTTTTTCCTTCTATAAATTCACGGGGATATTCAAAAGGAGAGTTGCCATATTCAAGGCCCTCGGCAATCTGGCCGTCTCTTTCACCAGCAGTAATGCCTTCTATCTGCCGGCCGATCTCCATGCATCTTGTTACGCTGTCAACGGGAATAACACATTTAGCGCCGTTGTATAAAGCCGTAGCAATAGTTGATGTAGCTCTCAGCACATCAATGATCACTACAATACTATTGCTGACATCATATAGATTTAAAAGGGCCGGAGACAGGGAAGTGTGTAAACTTGGTTTGTTAGTCATGCAGTCTTAAAAAATAAAGAAAGGAAAATTAATCGGTTTGAGTTGTTTTATTTGTTCAGGAACTTTCTCCACTTTTCACTTTCGGCAAATTCTTTAATTGCTTTATTTCTCTGTTCAATTAAATTTTTCAGATAGCCTGTGAGATATAATTTACTAAACACTCTTCCAAAGGAACCATAGGGGGCTTCAAATTCGACAAGATCAATCATGATCGTACCATTTTCGCAGGGTTTAAAATGATGTTCATGCTTCATCGATTTAAAATCTCCTTCTACCTGTTCATCAATAAACATTTCTGGTTTTATCATTTTGGTAATCTCTGACCGAAGGAACCTTGTTTTAAAAAAATGTTTTGCTTTCCAGGTTACCGTTTCATTTTTTTCTATCAGCCCAAATCTTATTCCAGCTACCGCTTCTTCTTTATGCTTAGTCATGGATTGCTTATGCATTTCAATACTGCGGGCAAGATCAAACACCCTGGCAACCGGTGCTGCAATAAATGTGGTAAGGTGGAGGGAAGGCATATTTTCTATATAAAATTTGGATTTTAGTGTCTGCATTCATAGCAAAAATCCAACCATATTCGTTTTGCTTATGAGAAGGGCATCTTTACCACTTTCGCCTGCAGTAATTTATCCCTTACTTTAATGAAGATATTCGAATCAATTGCCGCATACGGGATACGGACATATCCCATCCCTATTGCCTTGCCAAGGCTGGGTGATTGCGTACCCGATGTTACTACCCCGATAGTTGCGCCTGTATAGTCCTTTATCTCATAACCGTGGCGGGGTATTCCCTTGTCAATCATTTCAAAACCTACCAGTTTTCTTTCAACTCCTGCGGCTTTTTGCTTTTCAAATACTTCCCGGGATGTAAATTCTTTACTGAATTTCGTGATCCATCCAAGGCCGGCTTCTAAAGGAGAGGAACTATCATCAATATCATTTCCATACAGGCAAAACCCCATTTCCAATCTTAATGTATCTCTTGCACCAAGACCAACGGGTTTTATTCCCTGCGCTTCGCCTGCCTTAAAAATCGCATCCCAGATTTTATTAGCATCTTCCTCTTTATCTTCAAAATATATTTCAACTCCTCCTGCGCCGGTATAACCCGTTGCGCTGATCAATACATTTTTCACTCCCGCAAATTCGCCTTTGATAAACGTATAATATTTCAGGTTCAGTATATCTATATCGGTCAATGTTTGTAAGATTTTTGTGGCATTCGGTCCCTGTATGGCCAGCAAACAGGTTTTATCGGAAATGTTGTGCATCTCCACATTCTTTGTGTTGTGTTTGCTGATCCAGTTCCAGTCCTTTTCAATATTAGAAGCGTTCACCACCAGCATATATACTTTGTTTTCTTCAATACAATATACCAGCAGGTCATCTACAATACCGCCTTTTTCATTAGGAAGGCAGCTATATTGCGCCTGGCCATTTTTTAATTTAGAAGCGTCATTGCTGGTGACCCGTTGAATAAGATCCAATGCATTTTCTCCTTTTAAAATGAATTCGCCCATATGACTCACATCAAAAACGCCGGCATTTTTACGTATCGCTGCATGCTCATCGTTGATGCCGCTATAGCTAATCGGCATATTATAACCCGCAAATTCTGCCATCTTAGCACCAAGAGAAATATGTTTGTTTGTAAAAGGAGTATTTTTCATTATACCTGATTTGGTTCGCAAATGTAAGAAACTGTTTATCGATAAATGAAAGTATGCCATGACTTTCTATTCTAACCAAGGACAAAACTAAAGTACGCAGGTAATACTTATTTTTCTATTCTTCCCATCAGCAAATGAACAGGGAAGCTGATCTTCATTTTCTTTTGCTTCCAAAAAGGCTTGATACGGATCATCAATTCATCAACGGGGTTATACTGATGGGCAGAAATGAATTTTTGCAACCCGGACCATGTATTTAAGTAGCCTTCGAGTTCACCTATTGTCCATTCGTATTCAATAGAAAAGACAGGGCCATTAATTTTTGTAAATGGGAAAGGAATGCTTTTATATTCTTCATCAACATGTTTTCTTTCGGCATCCCAATAACTGCGTAATGTATTAAAATGATGATCTTTTATTAATGCGTCTATTTCACTTGAGATATGCAAAAGTGAATAGCTCCATGCAGCAAAAATGGCATTGGGCCTTGCTACCCGTACCAGTTCTTTATAAAAATCATCAAACCGAAACCAATGCAGGGCCTGTGCTACCGTTACCAGGTCAAATGAGTTTTCTGAAAACCGGGTTTGCTCTGCAGCCTGAACAGAATAAAAAATGTTAAGCCGCTGTGGCGCATTTTCAATCTGCTTTTGACTGATGTCCGTTGCATACACCTCATCAAACATTTTCGCCAACTCCTTTGCAGCCTGGCCATTTCCTGTTCCACAATCCCATGCAGCTTGTTTGCAAGGAACATTGCTTAAAATAAAATCATACAATTCCTGCGGATAAACAGGACGGTATCTAGCATAACCGGCTGCTTGTTTGGAAAAATTATCTTTCATGTGTATATATTGTTTTTAGCCAGAAGGGACTTACCAGCATAGTCATAAAGTTAGTTACCCTTTGGTTTTATATCAACGTTGAATTAATTTAATCCGCAGCTCATTAAAACGGCAGATTAACATATGCTTTATATCAATTTGGTTAAATTTGCCGCTCCTGTTTTTATCCTTCTTTTTTAATTTATACAATCAAATACAATGGATGAAATCTTAAACCAGGTTTACTGGGGCAATACGGTTTTAGATTATGCGATCGCAATCTGCAGTATACTGATCACCTGGATAATACTGAAACTGATTAAAGGCAGGTTGATCGGGTTGCTTAAAAAACTTACTACCCGTACCAGCACCAATTTTGATGATCTCATCGTCAAAATTGCGGAAAAGTTCATTCTTCCGTACCTGTACCTGGCCGCTAATTATAATATCATTATCCAACTGAACCTGTCCCCTAAGTTTAGCCGCATATTGGAAGTGGCCATAACGTTTGTTACTTTTTATTACACTATTCGCCTTATCAATTTTATCATTCACGGCGTTGTATTGGTTTACATGCGGCAAAAGAATGAGCCACCCGAAAGAGTAAAGCAATTGAATGGCGTACTATCAGTAGTAAAAGTTATTATCTGGGGCATCGGTATTGTAATGCTGATTGATAATTTAGGCTACAACGTCACTACCATCATCGCAGGTCTTGGTGTAGGTGGTATCGCCATTGCACTTGCGGCACAAAACATTCTGAGTGATCTTTTCAGCTATCTCGTTATCTTTTTTGATAAACCTTTCGAGGTAGGGGATTTTATTACAACAGGCGGCAATAGTGGCACTGTGGAAAAGATCGGTATCAAAACCTCTCATGTAAGAAGCCCCGATGGCCAGCAATTGGTAATGCCGAATGCGGAAATGGTAAAATCAGTGATTCATAATTATAAAAGACTTGAACGAAGAAGAGTAGTATTTTCTATTGGTTTGGTTTACTCCACACCTGCTGATCAATTAAGAAAGATTCCTTCCATATTACGTGAAATTATTTCAGCACAAAAACAAGCAAGCTTTGACCGGACCCATTTAAAATCTTTTGGCGATTTCAGCATCAACTTTGAAGTCGTTTATTATATTGATTCTTCGGACTTCTTAGTTTATATGGATACACATCATGCTGTTTGTTTATCCATTTTTGAAACATTTGAAAAAGAAAAATTAGAGTTTGCACTCCCTACACAAACCATTTTTGTAAACAAGGAAGAAAAAGCAGAAGAAAAGTCATCCGATTAAATTTCGCTATAGAAACCGTCTTTTTATAAACAAATAAAAGGTTGACCCGGGCCATTATAATGGCTACCTTCGTGGCGTTCTTTATATATTCTTTATTGTTATAATTACCTGCTGTACATACTAACCCTTATTGGCGGCATGCAGGTTATAGTTGCCCCGACTTTGAAAAGGGTGCATTACTCTATTAAACGGAGTTATATAACAGGAGTTTACCGAATAAGATTTTGTTACCTGACCCAGAACATTTTCTTTCCTGCAAGCTGATGTTTAAATAAACAGAAGCTATACCATGCAATAAGCATACAGTTCAAATACCAGTAATACGGGTACGAAAAATTTGTTTATGTTATTACTTGCTACAGATCTTGACGGAACCTTTTTGGCAGGACAAAACCTTCACAAGCAAAAGCTTTACAGTATCATTCGTGAAAGAAATGATGTTCGCCTGATCTTCGTAACAGGCAGGGGCCTGGAAACGATTCTCCCGGTTTTAGATGATGCGGAGATCCCCAGGCCGGAATATATTATTTGTGATGTTGGCGCCACCATTGTCAATGGCGATACGCTTAAGCCAATACTACCGCTGCAAACATATATTGAAGATATATGGCCCGGCAGCCTGTATGTTCATACTAAAATAAAAGAAGTAAAAGGCCTTATCCTGCAGGAAGTACCTCAATCGCGTCGCTGCTCTTACTATTATAACGATGACACCGATTTTACACATCTTAACGCAATTGCCAGGTCTGTAAATTGCGATGTAATAAAATCAGCCGGCAAATATGTCGATATATTACCGCACGGTATCAATAAAGGGTATTCACTAATGCAATTGATTAACCTTTTAACTATTCCGGCTGAATACATTCTTGTTGCAGGTGACACATTGAATGATCTGTCGCTTTATAAAACCGGTTATAAAGGCGTGGTGGTAGGAGATGCAGAGAAGAATTTGCTGGAGGCAACAAAAAATATGGACCATGTCTACCAGGCTAATAAACCGGGTTGTGGCGGAATATTGGAATCATTGGAACATTTCAGGGAGTTTCGAAAATTTTACCCCGAAAGCTTACGGTTTACGAGCCCCTCTTTATAATTGTACCGTTTTAAGCAATGTGACACTGGCTTTATTTAAAAGTCTGAGGTTCCATCAAACAAGTCGCATCCAAAGCAGGCGGAATAATTTATATTTATCTCAAATTGCCTGCTATGAAAAAGAAATTTTTGTTGGCTATTTGTTTTGCTTTTTGTTTGGCTATAACTGTAGCATATTCACAAAAAGTAACAGGCTGCGGTTTTAAAGTACCACCCCGCTCACTGATAAAGACAAAGTTTCAATCAGTATATGAAGCTAGGGCTATTCTTAACAGTATGCTGGACACTATTCAATGGAAAGAAAACTTCAGCGTGAGGGAACAAAACGGTATCCGCAATGCATACGCTACCATTATCAACAGGGTAAGATGGATAATTTATGACAATGATTTTTTAGAAGACATAGATGCGTATGCTTCTACCAAATGGGCTTCTATCAGTGTACTGGCCCATGAAATGGGACATCATTATTATAACCATGTTGTAAGCAGCGGTGGCAGTACACCACCAAAAGAAATAGAAGCTGATGCTTTTTCAGGATATGTGATGGCGAAACTTGG
>JAKFEJ010000389.1:0-3488 GCA_036675745.1 Chitinophagaceae bacterium
CCGCCATCGGGTAATGCTTCGTATGCTTTTTTCATCAGCATTATCTTTTTTTCTTCATCCCAGTCGTGCAGGATATTTCCCATCGCCACAATATCAGCTTTGGGAAATGCGTCAGCAAAAAAATCTCCGCTTTGCGTTTTTACCCGGTCTGCCAATTGAAATTGCTGGATAGTTTCCTTCGCTATGGGTTCAAC
The DNA here is from genome assembly GCA_036675745.1 of Chitinophagaceae bacterium. Lineage (GTDB taxonomy): Bacteria > Bacteroidota > Bacteroidia > Chitinophagales > Chitinophagaceae > Terrimonas_B. Next base: position 195 of record JAKFEJ010000389.1, read on the forward strand.
AGGTGGAAGGTCAAAAGTGGTGCAGGTTATATGAGGTTGATGCTTTGCTACCATAAGCGATAGCAACCCGGCAGAACCACCAACATCCGTGAGTGTTTTATATTTTGAAAAATCAAATTTTTGGGCAAAAGCCATAAAGTTGCCCATCTGAATTCCGCTCATTGCATTTATAAACTCTCTTAATTTATCAGTATCCTGGTAGATCAAACCAAAAAAATCTTCGCTTTTTTTTGCTTCGTTTTGCGGAAGACCGGTAAGCAGCCCTTCTTCAAGATTGCCCCAAAATGCATATAAACGGTTATTCATCATTTCAAGGATGCCACCTATGTAAGAGGGTTTCTTCTTGTCTAAAAAAATTTCCGTATCGGGTGTGTTAGAATATACGGCAGTTTCCAGCAATCCTTCGCGATGAAGAAAACCAAATACAGTTAATGCATCTAAAAAATCGTACAGGTGCCGGTCTGTACATTTTAAGTTTAAGGTGGTTTTGATTTCTTTAGCCGGCATTTTCTTCTGTTCAGCGAGTTTGGTGAACAGTTGAAATTTTATTGCTGACAGAAGAATTTTTGAAGCCCAGAAACCAGTGCCGGTTTGCATGATGTTTGAAGGAGAAGGTTTATTAGTTTGATTTTCCATTTTTTATTTTAAGTATTTATTTTTTTGGCTTACTCTGTTCAGTTCTAGCTTCCCGGTTTTATTTCCCGCAGTGAGAGAGTTGTTCAAAATTCCCGCAAAAGCCTGTATTTACGTCCTTATTTATTCCAAATCTAACTATTTGGCAACACTAAATGGATGAAAAAATATTACACATTGAGGAACGTTGCAGGTAGCTCCTCACCTTAATTCCATAGCACGGCGACCCGATAGCTATCGGGTGCCGCAAATCAATGCACGGGACTATCTGATACATCGCTTTTGAAAGTGGGCGGGCACTCTGCAAAGAAGAAAAAATAATAAAGGCGGCTAATTGCCCTCTCTGATTCGCCTATATACACAGGACACATGTTGCGCTATGACCGCTGGCTGGCGGACAAGACGGAAATCTTTTATTACAAGAAAACCGAAAAAAGTAATAAATTCATATTCCACGAACCTGGTCACCTCCTGCCCTTGTATAAATACTGGTTATTATTATTATTAACTATAAACCCTTTACCATGTCACAGAAAATTCTAATCACCAGATTCAATTACAATTTACCGGCAGAAGAATTCGAGAGTTTACTTGCTTCGGTGGCGCAGGAGTTCGCTATTGTGCCGGGTTGTATTTGGAAAATATGGTTGACCGATAAGGAAAAAAATGAAGGAGGTGCAGTGTATCTTTTCAAAAGCGGGGAAGCTCTTGAAGCATTTAAGGCAAGCCCTTTGGTTGCTTCTGTGTTATCACACCCGGCTTTGAGCAATTTCGATTTCAGGGAAACCGATATTGTAACAGGAGCAAGTGAAATTACAAGGGCACCATTAATGGAAATGTCTGTTGCCTGATAATGCCATAAATCCATCATGCCGTGGCTGTGTTGATAGCACAACCACGGCGTTTTGAGAATAAAAAAAGAAATGCTATTAATAGTAGAGGCTTCCTATAGCTACAGCTAACGCCGATTGGCGCATGAGATGTTCCAAATCCAACTATTTTCAATACTTAAATGTAACAACGGCTAAAGCCATATAATAAGACTTCGGGGCTAAAGCTTCGAAGAGCTGCGCTACCTTTAAACTACTACTGCCAGTTAATTAATAAACCAATGACTGCGCAACAGTGTTGTTGCTGCGTATTTGTCGCGCAATTGTATTTCCGTCAAACCTTTCCCCCCGGAGCTTGCTGATACTAAAAAAATGAGAAGTACCTGAATGTCATCAACCATTCATGACTACAGTATTGCCAATAGAAACTGAACCGGGCCATTACTATAGTGCGGGTTACTTATTTTTGTTAACTGAATAATCTTTTTTCACCTATTGTATAAATTATGAATACCGATATGGGACGGCTTAAAGCAAAAGTAAATGAGTATAAAACAGTATTGGAGAATACAGCCAGCTATCGCCGGGCGTGGAGGACGAATACAAAAGAATTCATCAGCAGAACGCTAAGCACTGTTGTAGCGCAAACAGCATTGAAGGCATCGGTTATTGAAAAAAATAACATTGAAAACCTGGAAGCGGTGATACTTGATTTGGGTCGCAGCAGCAGTGGCATTGCCGAAAACCTGGAAAACACGGATGTGAAACGTATCATGGTTAAAAACAATGGCGCTATTATCTATCAGCAATTGTTTAATGGAAAAATAATGGTGATGATCGTAAGCCCGCATATTGAAGGATATGGGGAAGCAAAAGCTCCGTCGAGCCTTGCGATCGTACGACCCGATGAGCTATCAGAGAATACAATTTACGGGCATGTAGAACGGTTATTAGACGATATCACTGAATGGGAAGATTATGATGATGATGATAAACGAACTAAACTTGCGTTTCAACCTATCGGGTTTAGGCACACAACGAGTTTGGGTGATGGCAACGGCAATAATGATGCAGATGTATCGCAACAATAATAGGCTCATCGCAATAACGAACAAGTATAACAGCTTCCTGTTGCCCGGATATTTGTTAGGAATAGTTGCCGCCGGTTGTAATAAAGTTTCTGATCATGGATGGCAAATCAGGGAACGCAACAGAACCACGGTTTGGGATTCGGCCGCCGCTCGTTTAACCTGCACAGCATCACCAGGAAGACTAACGGAAAATTAAAACTGCCAGGATCACGATGGCCAGGCCAATGATAAAAGTCAGTTTGCCGAGCGGCTCAATCTTCTTCATTTCAACTGCAGTATCGCCTTTTACAGCCTTTTTGGCCTTTATTGAAATGATTGCAATTAAAGCAATAAGCAGGCTTACCAGTACCAGTTTTGCTATCAGCAATGGCATTGATGGCAACACTTTCCAATAAGGGGTAATAAGATACAAACCGGAAACCAGCAATAGTACGAGCCCGATATGCCCCATCCTTGTTAACGCCAGTGTTTTTACCCGGAATTTAGTTGCTTCCTCAGGCTGCATCCCGGAACTGGCTATTCCTAAAAACAGGTGAGCAAAACTTGTTCCCAGGCCCATCGTAAGCCCGATGAAATGTAGTACCAGCATTGTCTCTCTCATAATATTCTTTTGGTGGTTAACGGTTAAAATTTATAATAACTGAATAAATAATTTAATTAACCGGGTGGTGATGGCATTATACGATGCCTGAATATGTTTCCGCTTAGCAGCCTTAAATATATTAAAATAAGTATAGCAA
>JAKFEJ010000191.1:0-3484 GCA_036675745.1 Chitinophagaceae bacterium
TAAACCTACGCCCCCACCTACAGCCAGTTCGGATAAAAAATTCTTACTGAATTTCGCACCTACTTTACTTGAATCTTCGTTGAACAACCAGATATTCCCTGCATCTATAAATAAAGCTCCATGCACAATACTGAAAAGTTTTACCCTTAGTTCAGTATTCAACTCCAGTTTTATATCGCCCGACTGGTCAGGGAGAAATGTTGAGATCGTTGTATCAATATATGTTCCTGGTCCAATCGACCGGCTGCGGAATGCACGGATGCTATTGGTACCACCTGTAAAAAATTGTTTGACATAAGGCAACTGAAGTGAATTGCCATAGGGTAGCCCTAATCCTGCAATAAACCGGTTGGCCCATACGGCTGTTTCAGCTATTTTAATATACTTACGGATATCTGTTTCAAACCTGACATATTGCGAGAACTGCGCATTTAAAATATTTTTTGGCTTATTATTTTTAACATCAGCCCCGGAAATTAAACCTGCTATATTTCCTGACAAATCAACATTGCCGTTGAAATAGATACCACTGCTCATGGTGGGTTTTCCCACCAATTGGTTGTAATTATAATTATAATTGGTTCCGAGAATAAACTGTTTTTCCACTGCTTTCAATAAGGTACGGTTGTCTTTCGCACTATCCCTGTACATATCTGTAATCAACAGGGGTTGTACATAATTTATACTAACGAGATTGAATTGATGTTCCTTGTAAATATTTTCCTTCCAGTTATAGCCCCAGCCGGCCCGGAAAGATTGCATGGTATACAATTTTTGCTTGGTCAAAAGATCATACGCCAATACAAAATTTGTTTTAGGAACAAAACTGCCCTTTGGCTCTAACCTGAAAAATGGAGTAAGAAACCGGGGTAAAACAAAATTAGTTTCTATGCCATACCGAAAAGTATTGAACCCACCCATTTGCCCGCTGAACTGCACTTCAAATCCACCAGTGGCATCAACCGTAAAGAACTCGCCGCCTCGTAATGTATTGCGGTTGCGCCAGCCGATAGTAATAGATGAACCGGTAAGATTGTTTGATTTTGTATTGGCATTGATCTCGCCCCGCAATGATTTTTTAGGGAATGGCGTCAGGTAATAATAAGCATTCAGCTTCGCGGAATCAATACCGGGTACGGGTTCAAACCTGTTTTTTACAAACTTGAAAAGATTAAGGTTAACAAGACGGCTGATCGTTTGCCCATGATCGGTCCTGTTATATACATCACCCGGATCGAATTGCATCGCTTGTTCAAACAACCGTGGTTTGTATAATTTTTTCGGATCTACTACATAATAACCTTTATAAAACTCAGCTTTATTTTTTGAAGTATCCGCCTCATTTGCCCGCAGTGCAAACTGGGAATAAATAAAAACATCATTGATCGTATATGCTTCTTTTGCCTGAACAGGTGTTTCCGGTTTTACTTTTACAAATAAATTCACTTTGTTATCGCCAATAGTAGTATCCGCCTGTACAATAATAAAATCAGGATCGAAATAATAAAAGCCCTTTTCTTTCACATAGGCATCTATCCTTTCTCTTTCGCCTTTGATCACGGCAAGATCAAACGGATCGCCTGCCTTTAAAAAAGTTTTATCCGCTGTTTCATTTATTGTTTTTTGTAAACCACTTGTATCGTTTGAAAACTGAACCCGACTAATACTGTATTGAGGACCTGGCCGTACCATATAAGTAGCTCTTGCTTTTTTTCTTTTTACGGCTGTATCTCCCCTCACCTTAGCAATAAAGTATCCACGGTTCTCCAGGGAACTTTGTAATACTTTTTCATTGTGCTCAAGATTAACATCACTCAGCAGTACTGGCGGTTCACCTTTTTTCCGGAATAGTTTACTATTATTAAATAATAGCTTAAAAGCTATTCCCAGTATCCTTTTATTGGGGCGTGGCCTTGTCATCGCACTAAGATCATTGCGTAACGCTTTTCTCTTTTTTGCACTTAACCCGGAACTGTCAAACTTTATCGTTGCCCCAAGATATAAAGCATCACCCTGCGTTACTTTTTTAGTCGCACTACAGGATACCAATAGTGAAAGCACAATTAAAATGATACTATAATTGAAATAGCGAATCATATTATTTATTTCCAGGTAATGAGTCAACCGGGGCCTGGGCGTTTTGTTGTTGTTCCAACTGCCGTTGTTGCCTTCTTCTGATCCTTCTTTGATCCCTTTCTCTTTTTGATATAAATATTTGTCTGAAATTGTTGTAATCAACAGTAATAATAAATCCAACGCCTGTTTCAATAATTTGCCCATCAATAACACCCTGGTATTCGTTTTTACGATATGCCCGGAGAAGATAGCGGTTGTCCCTGCTGATCTGGTAATCCAGTGCGATATTGCCTGCAATATTGGTGGATTGCTGATTAGAATTTTGGGGTCCTTCCAGTTCAAAATTGCTACCTACCGAAACAGTAAGGCGGTCGTTTAGTAGTTGTTTGGATAAGCCGACATTCAGATCTGTCCTGTCCCTTCGCTCTCCTGTTGTATAATCCTCAGATGAGAGTACATCAAACTTCAGATCAACCCCTGCTACAAGATCCTCAGCTAAGCGATTCAATTGTTCCGTTAATAATTTACTTACACTTTGTCTTGCCAACACGCCGGCATTAAAACTTCCCCCACTGCTATTAAAAGGATTGTCTGCCATAAACCGGTTCAAAAGCAATAAAGAAAAAACCTGTTTATTCATTTCACCCGGCTCTTGTCTTAATTGATCAAGTCTTGTTCTTACTGTAGTAATGATCTCACCTGATACGGCATATTTTTTTTCTTCCGGTAATATAATATCAAAGCTTATTTCCGGCTTCAATAATTCGCCTTCCATAGTAAGGTGCACATCAAACGGAAGTTTTTGCATGTATGTATTCCGTTCAAACGCTGTGGCCTCCTCCAATTGATTTTTGACGAGGTCAAGCGGCGCTGCATTGGCAACATATACCGCTTTCAAATCAACGGTGGCCTTGGTGGGTTCGCCTTCCCAGACGATCCGGCTTCCTTTTTCAATATCGAATTTGCGCCGGATAAAATTAAATGTCAGCTCATAAGATCCATCTTCCAATTCATAAGATCCGGCTAAATTTATTTTTCCGCTGGGATCTATACCCGCCGTCAGTAAAGCTTCTCCTTTTACATTCAGAAAATCACCATTGCCTTCATCAATGACCAGGCTTAATTCAGCCTCTTTATCTATTTCAATATTAACAGCAATATCCATCCCGGTAAACGGCGCTGTATTCAAAGAATCGTATTCAGCCATGAAAAGGGAATCATTGATTGGTGCATCCATATCTACAAATTCTACTATACCTTCCCTGTCTGCAATACCCGGTTGTCTTTGGGGCAATACAACTGTCATCTTTGTTTTTTCATTTACAACCAGTCTTCCATCTATAGCCGGGGCTGCTTCTGTTCCTTTTACTTTCAGGTTAGTATTAAAATAAAGCTGCCCATAAAATAT
>JAKFEJ010000087.1:0-3480 GCA_036675745.1 Chitinophagaceae bacterium
TGGTGAATACCTGACTCCTTCGTTATCTACGGTTAACCAGCAAACCGTACACATGGGAGAGGAAGCGGCTAAATTATTTTTCGATGGATTAGGGAAAACGGATATCTATAAAACAAAATCACGTAAACTTGTTTTAGAACCGGAGCTCATCTGCAGGCAATCGAGTATTAAATCCTTTAAATAAGTAAGAAGTTAGCAGAGAATAATGATAACATTTGATACGGCACCTCTTTATAAAAAATTTATTGATCTTTTTGGATCGGAGCCTTTGGTTGTGCGGTCTCCAGGGAGAGTAAATATCATTGGTGAACATACTGATTACAACGAAGGCTTTGTGCTGCCTGTAGCAATAGATAAAGGTATTTCTGTTGCGATTGACGAACGGGCTGATAATGAAATTCATTTATACAGTGAAGAATTTAAGGAAGAATATAAAACTACACTTGCTGGTATACAACCTGTAAAAGGATGGCCTGCTTATGTATTGGGTGTGGTTAATCAATTGCAGAAGCACGACTATAATTTAAAAGGTTTCAACCTGGTAGTAGACGGAGATGTACCCATTGGCGCAGGGTTGTCATCTTCGGCCGCAGTAGAATGTGCAACGATTTTTGCTTTGAAAGAAATGAATGACTATTCACTTTCTCTTCTTGATATGGCGCTTATGGCACAGGCGGCAGAACATCATTTTGCCGGTGTTCGTTGCGGCATCATGGATCAGTTTGCTTCTTTATTTGGCAAAAAAGATTTTGCGGTAAAACTGGATTGTAAAACGCTGAAGCATGAATATGTTCCGCTTCAACTGCAAGACTATAAAATTGTATTACTGAATACCAATATAAAACACTCGCTTGCTTCAACTGAATATAATACAAGGAGAGCACAATGCGAGCAAGGTGTTGCATGGGTGGCAGAGCAATTTCCGGGTATAAGATCATTGCGTGATGTTACACTTGAAATGCTTGATAAAATAGTTGCACCAAAAGATAAGATCGTATACAAGAGATGTAAGTATGTAATTGACGAGAACAACCGGCTTCTTTCGGCCTGTGAAGATCTGGAGGCTGGTGATATTTATTCGCTTGGACAAAAAATGTTTCAAACTCATTCCGGGTTAAGCGAAGAATACGAAGTGAGTTGTAAAGAACTTGATTTCCTGGTGAATAATGTACGGTACAATCCTGCTGTTATCGGCGCCCGTATGATGGGTGGAGGTTTCGGGGGCTGCACTATTAACCTGGTAAAAGAAGAAGCTATTCCTATGCTGGCCGAAAAATTGGGTAAGGAATACAAGAAAGCAACAGGGCTGGAACTAACGGTATATGTAGCAAACAGCGAGAATGGAACACATATTAGTTAATAGAAGTATTAGATCTATGAGATAATGAGAGCATAAAAATCATCCTGCTGAACATATTTGTTGACCCCGCAAGGCTTAAACACAACCTGACATGAAGTATAAGTTGAGTATAGTTATTTTACTGATAAATTTTTATTGGCTTAATGCGCAAATGCCAGTCAGTTTAAAAAATTTTAGTAATAAGAATGGTGCGCAGGTACATGTTAAGAATAATATCCTTTCTGTTTCATGGCCTGTGAGTAAAAAAGATAGAGGATTGCTGGTAGTGAATCTTAACAAAGATCAACCTTTATTTCAGCGTATTAATTTATCAGATGGTCTTGTAGTAAAAACTATTGTAGAAGATGTTGATCCTGTATTTGTCCTTACAGTTGGCAAACGTGATCTTGTATCCCAAAACGGATGGAATATATTTTTTGATAAAGTGCCTCTAAAGCCCCACCAGTCTCATGTTATAAAGCTTGATAAGAAATCTGCGGCAGTGAGCAGTGCCGGAACAAGAACGATCATTACGATTGGAGAAATTACAGCGCCGGATTTCAGTGGCGCTATTGAAGTAACGTTATTTAATGGTAGTCCTTTAATTAATATAGCGGCTGTTGTTTCTACAAGCAAAGATTCAACGGCTATCTTATACGATGCGGGATTGGTAAGTAAAGAGATGAAATGGGAAAACATTTCATGGGCTGATGTATATGATAAAATGCAAAACATCCAGCCTGGTATCAACGACAGCAGCAGGAACGAAGCGGTAAAATACCGCACTATTATCGGTCAGACAAAGACAGGAAGCATTGCTGTTTTCCCGGCGCCTCATCAATATTTTTATCCGCTGGATGAAGCCTTTAACCTGAAGTTTACCTGGTATGGGAACAGTTATAGAAAAATGATCGATGGATATGGGATTGGTATCCGGCAGGATTTATATGGAGATAACAGGTTTGTTCCCTGGTTTAATGCGCCACCAGAAACAAAGCAACGCCTGAACTTTTTTTGCCTGTTGAATGCAGGCAACCCTTCTACAGTACTCGATGAAGTAAAGAAATTTACACATAACGACAGTTATGTTTCACTGCCGGGGTATAAAACAATGGCCAGTCATTTTCATAATGAATTTGTGATGAAGGTTGTGCTGGCAGGCAAACCTGTTCCTGATACACCCAATTTTGTTAAGGTATTTAAGAATACGGGTATTGATATCGTTCATCTTGGCGAATTTCATTATACGGCGCACCCCAAAGGACCTGATGAACAACGGTTGAAAGAATTGCAGACTCTGTTTCAGCAATGCCAGCGACTTTCCAATGATAAATTTTTATTATTACCCGGTGAAGAACCTAATGAATTTTTAGGGGGTCATTGGTTACAATTTTTTCCAAAACCTGTTTACTGGATCATGTCAAGGAAAGAAGGGCAGCCTTTCGTTACACAAGATCCTGTTTATGGAACTGTTTACCGGATTGCGAATGCAACAGAGATGCTGGAATTGCTGAAAAGAGAAAACGGTCTTGCATGGACAGCACATCCAAGAACAAAAGGATCAACAGGATATCCCGATAAATATAAAAACGAAGCATTTTTTAAATCGGACCGTTTTTTTGGCGCTGCGTGGAAACCTATACCTGCAGATCTTTCACAACCCAGGTTGGGTAAGCGGGTATTAGATCTGATGGATGACATGAATAACTGGGGAGAAAATAAAAAGGTATTAGCTGAAGCTGACCTGTTTACGATTGAACCGGAAAATGAAATGTATGCGCATCTGAATGTAAATTACCTGAAGCTGGATAATCTGCCTTCTTATAATGCAGGCTGGCAAACCATCCTGGATGCAATGCAAAAAGGAAGTTTCTTTTCATCTACCGGCGAAGTACTAATTCCTTCGTTCACTGTTAATAACAAGAATACAGGCGATACTGTGTTACTTACTAAAAATAAGAAAGCCAGTATAGCTTTTAAACTGCATTGGACTTTTCCTTTGCAGTTTGCCGAAATAATTTCTGGTGATGGAATAAAAGTGTACAGGCATAAGGTAAATCTTGATACAACATTGCCATTTGGTGACCAAATTTTTCGTTTGCCATTGGATCTTACTGGAAGAAAATGGGTAAGGCTTGAGG
>JAKFEJ010000424.1:0-3457 GCA_036675745.1 Chitinophagaceae bacterium
CCACCTTCCAGTATTCTTACCATGCTATTCTCTTCGCACAATCGTTTCCATTCATCAGGGTCTACTTCAAACTCGCTTAATGTAATGGGGCGGGACAGTTTTTTTGCTTTTGAAAATTCTTTAGGCTGTATTTCATGCAACCACGATGGATAAAAAAGCTGTCCTTTCTCGTTGATAAAAGGAAGATTATTCATGTACAGCACCATTATTCTTCCGGCATACTCACTCAACTGTGGCATCAACCAATAATACCCGGTTACATCATGTTGGTTCTGCCCCATCCAGATCCATATTTGTTCTTCAGGATTGGTAGCCAGTTTTTCTTTCAGCTCTTTCACCGTTTCCCTGTCGTCAAACTTCACCGTATTCGATCCGGCATAGTGGGAATTTTCCAGCAAACCCATCCACCAGTTATATCTTGCCTGCCATCCTTCTTCCGTATCAATACCGGCAAGCGGACCAACCGCAAAATCATCTTTGATCTGTGCTACTTCACCGGCAAGCGTTTCATCCTGCTCTATTACCTGCTTCATCAGGCCAACTTCTGACTCATTAAAAACGATATGTATCATAATTGTTTGTCTTTATGAATAAAAATTAAATCTCCCGCCGGGTCTTCTTCACCGGCAATAGCTTTTTTCAAAGCTGACCCTGCGAGATAATATTTTTCAAATCCAGCATTATTCAACGCGGTTTCTACAATGGGCTTATGTGTGCCCCATGTTTCTATTTGAATCGTTGGTTTAAACTTTTTCAATACCGGGAGTATCTCCGGTATCACCACTTCTTCATATCCTTCAATATCACATTTCAAAAAATCTATTCTTTCAAAACTCTCAAACAATTCATTAGCCTTCTTCATATCAGCTTCAAAAGAAAACTCGTATTCAGAAAGCGGTTTATTATTTTTCTCATCATAAATATGCGGCAAGCCTGTACGCAGGTAACCAAAATGATCGGGAGTAACTAAATGAACTTTTTTATCTTCCTTCCCCAATGCATAAGGATACAGTGTAATATTCTTTCTTCCGCTGCAGGTCCATTTGATGATCTTGTTATACAAAGGAACTGGTTCAATAGCAATTACTTTCCCATTATCTCCCACCCACTTTGAATATAGTTTTGTAAAGTATCCCAGGTTAGCGCCAATATCTACAACGGTATCGCCTTTCTTTATCAAGTGCTTTACATAATAATGATACTTATATTCCTCATTCGACTTAAGCAATCCTGTATTGTATAAAAAAAAGAAGCCCCTGTTGAGGAGTTTTAAATAATTCTCCTCTCCCAACAATCTGAACAAATATGCTTTGATCTTTTTTTTCATGTTTTAAAACGTTTGAAGTTTGAGGTTCTTAAGGGCGAACGGTATCATAGAGTTGTTACATTTGGAAATCCGCTACTAATAATAACTTTTCATTTGGGTAATAACTTTTCAACAGATTACGAAACATCAAACCCCGAACTTCAAACCTCAAACTTCTTCTTCCACCTTATCCAACTCCACTTTCAGGTTATTAATAATAAACTCCTGTCTTTCCATGGTATTCTTTCCCATATAATATTCCAGCAATTGCTGAATATGATCTCCCTGTTCCAACCGCATCAGTGTTTTTCGCATATCAGGGCCAATGAACTGTGCAAATTCATCGGGACTGATCTCACCCAATCCTTTGAATCGTGTGATCTCAGGTTTGGTGCCCAGTTTTTTGATAGCCGCCTGCCTTTCATTATCATCAAAACAATAAATAGTTTCCTGCTTATTTCTTACGCGGAATAATGGGGTTTCCAGTACATACACTTTTTCATGCTTTACCAGGTCAGGAAAGAATTGCAGGAAAAAAGTCATCAATAGTAACCGGATATGCATACCATCCACATCGGCATCCGTAGCTATTACAATATTATTAAAACGCAAACCTTCCATGCCATCTTCAATATTCAATGCATGCTGCAGGAGGTTGAACTCTTCATTTTCGTACACTACTTTTTTTGTCAGGCCATAACTGTTCAAAGGTTTACCCCGCAGGCTGAATACCGCCTGCGTTTCCACATTCCGCGATTTGGTAATAGATCCACTGGCACTATCCCCTTCCGTAATGAAGATGGTCGTTTCATTTTGCTTCTCAACAAATGCTTCCTTCCCCTTTGAAGGGAGATCATCATTCAGGTGAAAACGGCAATCACGCAATTTTTTATTATGCAGGTTCGCTTTTTTCGCTCTTTCATTCGCCAGTTTTTTAATACCCGCCAGTTCCTTACGTTCCCGTTCACTTTGTTCGATACGCTTTTTCAATCCATCTGCAACTACCGGATGCTTATGCAGGTAATTATCTAACTCTTTAGCAAAAAAATCAGCCACAAACTGCCGCATGCTCTTACCCCCTTCTTCTACATATTGCGAACCCAGTTTTGTTTTGGTCTGGCTTTCAAACACCGGCTCCACCACCCTTACAGAAACCGCAGCTACTATACCGGTACGTATATCCGATGCATCATAATCTTTCTTATAAAAATCACGGATGGTCTTTACATATGCTTCACGAAAAGCCTGCTGGTGTGTACCGCCCTGTGTAGTATGCTGCCCGTTTACAAAACTGTAAATGTCTTCGCCATAATCATTGTTATGCGTCATCGCTACTTCTATATCATCACCCATCAGGTGAATAATAGGATAGCGGATCTCATCTTCGTTTGTTTTGCGTTGCAGCAGATCAAGCAAACCATTTTTGCTCACATAAGTTTTGCCGTTGAAGATTATTTTCAATCCCGCATTCAGAAAACAATAATTCCAGATCTGGTTTTCCAAATACTCGGGATGAAATTTAAAATTCTTAAACACCGATTCATCCGGGATAAAAGTCACCATCGTTCCGTTCGACTCACCACTCTTTCCCTCCTTATGTTCTTTGATCAATACACCCCTTTCAAATTCTGCCGTCTTTTCCTTGCCTTCCCTGAAAGCCGTTACTTTAAAATAATGGCTCAATGCATTCACCGCTTTGGTACCTACACCGTTCAATCCCACTGATTTTTGAAAAGCCTTGCTATCGTATTTGGCGCCGGTATTTATTTTGCTCACCACGTCCACCACTTTGCCCAGCGGAATACCGCGGCCATAATCACGGATAGATACCGTTTTGCCCTCAATCACCAGTTCCACCGTTTTGCCATAGCCCATCGTATATTCATCTATGCAGTTGTCCATCACCTCCTTCACCAATACATAAATGCCATCATCCGGGCTGCTGCCATCGCCCAGTTTACCGATATACATACCCGGCCGCAGGCGGATATGTTCTTTCCAATCGAGGCTTTTGATGCTGTCTTCGGTATACTCAAAAAGGTTCGTTTCTTTTTCTTTAGCCATGTCTCACTTTATTTTCAAAAGATATTTTGTTTGCCATCGTCCGGTTCCCTGATCAACATTACTTGCGACGCTCCTTTCAGGGTTCTG
>JAKFEJ010000425.1:0-3457 GCA_036675745.1 Chitinophagaceae bacterium
CGGTCCCGGCGGGGTTTGCCGTGGATGGCTTTGTGCGTAGCAGCAACCCCGGCGTATAGGAATCTCCGTATATTCAACGCATGGCAATAAAAAGCAAACATAATTACAGTAACACTATGAATTTCTTCCGCCCTTCGGTTCATGTGTTGCCATGAACTTTAATTCAATACAAGGAAAGTTTACGGCAACCAACCAAACTTAATGTCGCATGTTGTCACTTCAAGTTCCTCCTATGGACATTTTATTTGCGGCATTCAAATTGCAACTACTTTCGAAAAAATATTTAACATGACTCTTATCGAATTTTTAGTTCTTCTCGTTATTGCAGCTATCTGCGGATCAATCGGTCAATCGCTTGCCGGTTATGACCTTGGCGGATGCCTGGTTTCCATTGTTGTAGGTTTTATCGGCGCTTACATCGGAATGTGGATGTCGGGAAAATTTGGCCTGCCTGAGCTGTTAGCCATTAAGATCGGGGGAAAAACTTTTCCCATCATCTGGTCTGTAGTCGGTTCGGCCGTATTAACGTTTATCGTGGCATTAATACGAAAAGGCATATCCGGACCAAGACGTTATTAATGATCTCATTCTTTGCGGTATCCATCACAGATGTCCGTAGTGTTTAATAAATAAAAAAATGCTGAATGATGCCGTTCCGCAGTTGCCGCTCTTTCAAAATTATAAACCGCTTTTTTTCACCACTGTTGGAGAATGAATTATATTAGGAACAAATAAAAACTAAATGAACAGGCTTGACAGTAATCTTTTGCAAGGCATTGACACAATAATTGTACGGGTAACTGACATCGAGGTTTCAAAGATCTGGTACCAGGACAAATTAGGCTTAGCTCCTCTATGGGATGATCCCAATACGAAGCTCGTTGTTTTAGATACCACCGGGCCAACCAGTTTAACCCTATGGCAGACATCGGAAAAAATATCAATAAAAAAAGAAACAGTATCCTATCCGATTTTCCGGACACAAGATGCTTCTGCACTTAGACAAGAACTCCAAAAAAGAAATATAACTACAGAGGAAATAATCGAAGACGACCATGTGAAATACTTTTTCTTCTTTGACCCTGATGGTAATGTTTTAGAAGCTTGCCAGGTTCATTAAAGAAGCTACCGCGTATAATCCCCGATTTCTTTTCGTTCTTCCGGAGTCTCCCCAATCTTCCAATAAGTAAGCGGTCCCGACGGGGTTTGCCGTGAATGGCTATGTGCTTAGCAGCAACCCCGCCGTATAGAAATCTTCGTACTTTCAGCCATGGCAATTTTCATTCTACTATAAAAGCATGGCTAAAATTTAAAATACGCTGACCCATAAAGAGCATATCGATGTTAATTTCAATCCTGCCATTTTTTATATTATTTTCCCATCGTCTTGGAACGTTATAATTTGAAGACCGGGCAACAAAGCAGAACCTGTA
Source organism: Chitinophagaceae bacterium (assembly GCA_036675745.1). Taxonomy (GTDB): domain Bacteria; phylum Bacteroidota; class Bacteroidia; order Chitinophagales; family Chitinophagaceae; genus Terrimonas_B. The sequence continues at coordinate 1,434 of JAKFEJ010000425.1, forward strand.
TCGAATGAATATTTTGACCCAGGTCCTTGGGTATAATTTTTGCTGCCATAAGCCAGGTGAGATAAACAACTTAAACTTTTTGGCTATGAAAAAGAGAGCCGTCATTACTCAAGCTGCGATTTTCGCGGCTTTTTTTATCCTGATTGCCTTGATGAGTCTTAGCTGCCAAAAATCTTTAGAACCGGAACCTCAGGTTGATGCCATGCCCACAAGTCAGAGAGCGGAAAAACCCACTCTTCCCTCGTTCCCGATGCCTGAAGACTTTGTGTCCGAAATCACTAATCCTTATCTTGGTTTTGCCGATGGAAGAGTTTTTACCTACGAGGGCGAAACCGATGAAGGCCTTGAAACGATAGTGGTGGAAGTGACGAGAAAACATAAAACAATTTTGGGTGTTAGAACAACAGTTGTACATGAGCAGGCATTCCTGGATGGAGAACTTATCGAAGATACATTTGACTGGTTTGCCCAGGACAAAGATGGAAATGTCTGGTATTTTGGGGAGGACAGCAAGGAAATTGAGGATGGTGAAATAGTGAGTACTGAAGGCTCCTGGGAAGCCGGCGTGGATGGGGCTCAACCGGGTATTATCATGCTAGCTCAACCTGAAGTCGGATTGAGTTACAGGCAGGAATTCTATGAAGGAGTAGCAGAAGATATGGCAAAAATTATCAGTCTTGATGAAACTGTTTCTATCGGACTGGGCAACTTTACCGGTAGCCTGGAAACGTTGGAATGGACGCCTTTGGAACCCGGAGCACGGGAAAACAAATTCTACCAGCCTGGGATAGGATTGATATTGATAGAAGGCCACAAAGCCAGAACTGAGCTGATTTCAATTAATAATTAAAGAGGAAAATATTCCGCCCTTGCAGGTATTCGCCGAAAGGAACAGGCCGAACGCCGGTTGGTATTTCTCAGCAACCGCACCGCTATAGGGATTTTTTCGCTCTCAAAAGAACTAACAGGCACCTTACTACGAATAAATAATTCGTACATTCATCAACGCCTTTTCACCTTTACAATTTTTTTTCAATAAAACCACCCAAGCCATGGAAAAAATAACCACCGACGTCTATCAAAAAATAGATAATAATCTTTACAATGCCGATGGCGATATCTGGTGGAAACCGGATACCGTTTTGCACCTGCTCAAAACTTCAGTAAATCCCTGGAGAGTGAGTTGTATGCAAAAAACCATTAAAAAATTGGGTATTGATCCAAATGGCAAATCCGCTCTCGAGGTTGGGTCCGGTGGAGGTATACTAACAGAAGAAATTTGCAAGATGGGATTTACCACTACCGGTATTGAGCCGGCAGAGGAATCCATTCGCACAGCAGCGAATCATGCCAAAACAAGTGGGCTGACTATTCAGTACGACCGGGGAACCGGTGAAAGCCTTCCTTATGCTGACGGATCATTTGATTGCGTTTTTTGCTGCGATGTTTTGGAACATGTGCAGGATTTACCCAAAGTAATCGCTGAAATTTCCAGGGTGCTTAAACCAAACGGTGTGTTCTTTTATGATACATTGAACAGGACATTTATCAGCAAACTGGTCGCTATTAAAATATGGCAGGAATGGAAACGATGGGCATTTATGCCACCCAATGTGCATGTGTGGGAAATGTTTATTAAACCAACAGAGATCAAAGAACTTTTGCAGAAAAATGGATTTGACTGGCAGGAACATAAAGGATCATCACCCAATGTTTCCATTCCAAAAATGCTGGGCTACCTGAGAAAAAGAGCAAAAGGTGAATGGACCTATGCAGATCTTGGCAAAAACTTCTGGCTCGTGGAAAGCAAGGATATGAATATTCTGTATGCGGGGTATGCAATAAAAAAATAATGAGAACGTATTTTCAGATAGTCTGCAGAAATGTTAGTAAGCCTGTTGTAAATAACAAGTATGAAAGATGACCCGTTGACAAAAGAGTTTCAATATTGGGAAGACAATTTCAACGAGGCATTGACTTCAAATAATGTGGAATACATTTCCAGGTTTTTATCCGATGATTGG
>JAKFEJ010000109.1:0-3455 GCA_036675745.1 Chitinophagaceae bacterium
ATTTCAATTTTATGGTTATTTATTGTTGCTGACAACCTTCCGCCTTTATGCCCGGGGTCACTAAAATATACATCATGGCTTTTTAGCAAAACCAGGCATGGATGATTTACTGTTATATTTAATCCTTTTCGCAAACGAATTTTCCCGGGTTTATAAAATGAGGCCATCACTTTTCCATTGGCAAACTGAACAGCCTGGCAGTTATCATTGTTTTGTAAAATTTGCCAGGATGGCTTGCTGAACAACTTTTCAGCTTGTGCAGCGGTAGGTGCATATGCAACAATATAGCCGGAATAATTTTTACCGGCAGCATGAATGATAGATGGCATAAAAACGCTATCTGATATTTGTGTTCCGGATTCTGATTCATTTATAGAGGACCACTGACCTTTTATCTCATTAATTTTTATTACAATACTATCCTTATAAACCGGTATGTACACAAAATTTCTATGCTGCACCCATTTAAGATCTTTATAGGTAAAGGTGCCTGCTGTTAAAATATTACCTGGCCTGTTTACCGTCACTTCGCCACTCCATCTTGCCTGGTCAAGTACTGTGAATGCAGGCTGCTGCAGGTCTTGTGTTTTGAGTCCGGCTATCAGCGCTATGGTGACAATGCCATCAGTAGCCCAAAATTTATGCGCCTTTAGTAACTGATCGTCTTTTTGAAGACAATAATCCATAACAGCCAAACCACTTCTCCCATCACTTACATTACCGTTAAAAGATTGCTGTTTTATTTTGTTTTTCCTGTCACTGATAAAATTGGTAATGCCGGGCAGCCTGTCCCAGTCCCACACGGGCATGAGATTAAAATATTCGTTGCCCTGGCTAATAAAATAACTATCGCCGCTATTCAGCAGTTCGCCTTTCAGATTTTCACGATTGATCGACTCTGTCAGTAAAGTGCGGGTAGAATTTGTTTTGAGAAAGAAACTAAATTTTGGTTGATGATACGCTGTAAAATCAGCATACGGATAATACTTATACCCATCAAGAGCATCAAGATTGTTTTGTATGGCATACAATTTTTTAAACGCTTCGATACTGTCGGGCTGCATTTCGTATAAGAGCGGCATTATATTCCTGATGTCTGCACTATGCAACGCATTTTTTCTGCTGGCTGCACGGTCTATTGTTCCCGGCACTGTATTTATTCCCCTGGCCATCCATTGCCATCCGTTCAAAACAAACCGGGTCAGAATATTAATTTTTTCGAATGGGAATGCCAGTGACAAATTTCGCAATTGCCATGCGATCCGTACATCGTCCCGCAAAAAAGCGCCGCCGTAATGGTACATCTGTAATCGTTTGCCATGCTGATGAAAACTATAGTCAGGTTGCACCCCTTCATCTGTTGTCACTTTTATTACTGTCAGAATAGTATCGCGGCATTGCTTCATTAATGCCCGATTTTTCGTGAGGGCACCGTAATGCAAACCCAGGTCAGCACTCCAAACAAGGTTGGCTCCTGTACCTGCTAATTTGTACTGGGCAAGAATTTCCAACGCTTGTTTTCTTTCATCATTGGTTAAGGTATCAGCCATCAATACGATAATATCACGCATGATCTGTGGCACGCCAATTTCATTATGCCACCAGTTTTTGCTTTTGTACCGGTGTTTAAACCAATCGGCAAGTGCTAAAGAAATAGTTTGCTTTGTTTTTAAAGAATGATAACCGGTTGATTTAACCGAAGCCCATGCCAGGGCCAGGTCTCTCACTCTTTGCAGATGAACAGCTACCTGCCATGCCCCTGCCTGGTTATTTTCATAATTAATATCCGGCCATTTGCCATCGCCATTGATTACCTGAAAATCGTTAATAGATTGAAAAGAAGCATCGGTAAAAAGCAGGAAATTCTTATACCTGTTTAAAATAGTGTCTATATCATTGTTCGTTTGCGAAAAACAAACCAGCGAGAAAAAAACTAAATTAAAAAAACACAATAACTTTTTCTTCATTTCGGCAGTTTATTAAATTAATGTTTCGAAATCCTGATCATCACAACACCATGTGGCTGGACTATTGCTGCATACTGCTTTTTAAATGAACCGATGTCTTCTTGCTTCCATAAATCCCTCACTTTTAATTTCCCTTTTTCTCCTACGTCTTTCCATGCAATCTTAATATTTGAAGCTGCATCGGTTTTATTGAAAAGTATCAGCACCTTTGAACCATCACTCAGGTTTTTTTTCCAAACTTCATATTCACCAGTATTCATTATTCTCGTTCCCTGTTTCCCATCCTTGTCCTGGTTAATGGCAATTACTTCCTTATTGGTAATAATTTTTTTGATGTCTTGGGGCATGTTACGTACATCGTTACCAAGAAAAAGCGGAGCCGACAATAATGCCCAGAAACTAAATTGTGCTTTTTGTTCTTCCAGGGTTTGTTGGTTATTGCGGGCATATCCTATTATAAGATTATCAGGGTCGTTCCAATGACCGGGTGCTGCATAATTTTCTTTTCCCAGAACCTGTGTTTGCAATGTCTCATACCAATTTTTATACGTAACATCAGGATTTCTTTCAATGTGTTTTACAATATCGCCGCCGGTACGCCAGGTGTTTCCCAGCCCTCTGCCCCAAAGATGAGTAGTGTCGCTATAAAAAATGCAAAGATTAAACAAAATAGGACGGCCTGTTGCTTTCAATGCGTTCCCCATGCGGGTAAACAATTCTTTATCGGAATGTCCTTCCTTATTACCGCAAGCATCATACTTTAAATAATCAATACCCCATTCCGCATAGGTTTTTGCATCTATTTCTTCATGATTGTAGCTGCCGGGATATTTGGCACAGGTAGTAGCACCGGCAGAAGAATAAATCCCCAGTTTCAAACCACGGGCATGTAAATAATCGGCCAGGTATTTCATACCACGGGGAAACCTGCTTGTATCAGCGAATTGCCTGCCTTTTTCATCACGGGCCCCGGCCATCCATCCGTCATCGAGTTGCAAAATGGTATAACCTGCATCACGTAAACCACTACTCACCATTGCATCCGCTGTTTCCATAATTTTCTTCTCGTTAATCGTATCTACAAAGGGATACCAGCTTGACCAACCCATAGGTGGCGTCTTTGCCAATTGATCTTGTGAAAAAAGTGAAAAACAATTGCTAAAAATTAAAAGCAGTACGAATAGAAAACAGGTGTATAACGGTCTTCCTTTTTTTATGGTCTTCATTGCAGGCTTCATTTGTTCTTTATTTTAATCTGACAATAGTTTTTACAGGCCGGTGATCGGAGGCATAGGTTTCATTTATTACTTTATATTCTATCACATCGAAAGCCGCGAATGGAGTATAAGCGATAAAATCAATTTCTTTGGTTGGTTTAATTTCGGGTATGGTAAAAGCGCAGTGGCTGATACATCCTCTTTGCAAAAAATTATCCATTAATTGTATTACCCTGCTACCGGGTATTGCATTAAAATCACCGGCGATGAT
>JAKFEJ010000030.1:0-3449 GCA_036675745.1 Chitinophagaceae bacterium
AGATGGCGTCGCTACTACTGAAGCCAGCGGAATAGAAATAGAGGCCAATGATAGTGTCTATGTTTTTGTGCAGGTAAATGTAGATCCCAATGCGGGTAATCTCCCTTTTATTATCCGGGATAGTATACAAGTCAGTTATAATGGCAATAATGAATTAGTGCAATTAGAAGCATGGGGGCAGAATGCTCATTTCTTCCGTAACAAAGAAGTTCTTGTCAACGAAACCTGGACAAATGATTTGCCTTATGTAATACAAGGTTATTTATATGTAGATGTCAACCAAACACTGACAATAGAAAAAGGTTGCAGGATCTATGTGCATGCCGATGCTCCGATACTTATAGATGGTAGTTTGAAAGTAAATGGCGGAAAAGATACAATTGACCGGGTTTATTTTCGTGGCGACAGGCTGGATGAACCTTACAGTGATTATCCTGCCGCCTGGCCGGGTATTTATTTCAGAGCAGATAGTAAGGATAATGTGTTGAATTATGCTGTGATCAAAAACGCCTTTCAGTCTATTGCAGCAGAAGGACCTTCTATTAATGGAAATCCGAAAATAACTCTCAATCAATGTGTGATTGATAATTCTTATGATGCCGGCATCATTGCGCTAAATTCAAGTATTAACGCAACAAACTGTCTGATCAGTAACTGCGGAAAAAATATCGCTATCGGGAAAGGTGGCGATTATGAATTTACCCATTGCACAGTGGTAAGTTATTCTAATAATTTTATTGAGCATAAAGCACCTGTATTATCAGTAAGCAATTCAGACGGAACCAATATAGCTCCTTTGAAAGCAATTTTTCGCAATTGCATTTTCTGGGGCGAAGGTGGAGTCCACGAAGATGAGGTAACAGTTGCAAAAAATAGCAGTGATCATGTTGAATTTGATCACAACCTATGGAAGGTAAAAACAGCGCCGCAAGGTATTATCACAGGTATTATCAATAATGAACCGCCTCAGTTTGATACCATCCACGTATCAAAGAATTATTACGATTTCCGGCTGACCCAAAGAAATTCACCCGCTTTAGGTTCAGGAACCAATACCGGTATAACCATTGATTTAGACGGTAACACAAGACCTGTGGGTACTAAGCCTGACCTGGGATGTTTTGAAAAACAGTGAAGAACTACGATTTATAGTATTTTTAAGGATTTCATGGAAATGGCTGACTGTTTCAGCATAACTTTACAGTTCATCTTTATTCTAATTCTATTTAATTAATATGAAAACGCTATTAATAACATTGATCCTGTCTGCAACATTAACAGGTGGCTCTATTTATGATTTTAAAGTACCCGGATTGACCGGCAATGAAATCGATCTGGCCCAATTTAAAGGCCAAAAGATCATGATCGTGAATACAGCTTCTAAATGTGGACTAACGCCACAATATGAAGGGCTGCAAAAATTATACGATACCTACAAAGGCAAATTGGTGATCATTGGTTTCCCCGCTAATAATTTTAAAGACCAGGAACCCGGCAGCAAAGAAGATATAGCCGAGTTTTGTAAAAAGAATTACGGCGTTACTTTCCCGATGGCGGATAAAGTCTCAGTAAAAGGTGATGATATCGCCCCGTTATTTAAATGGCTGGTAGACGAAGCCGCTAAAAAAGGAATCAACGATCCTATTACCTGGAACTTTACAAAATTCCTGGTGGATGAAAAAGGAAATCTTGTTACAGTGTTTCCACCTAAGACAACGCCAATGAGCGATGAGGTATTGAAATACATGAACTAAACATATTGTTAATACAATTTTAAAACCTTCCCGGATTAACCAGGAAGGTTTTTTATTTTTTTTAAGGTCTCGTATAATAACTAAATTCATAGCACCTAAAAACCGACGTATATGAAATTCTGCTTAAAACCGTTGCTCAGCTTCATATTGCTGGGCTTTTTTTATTCCTCATCTTTTGCCCAGTACAAACTGAACGATCCATTACCTGTTGATCCTAACGTAAAAGTGGGTAAACTATCCAACGGCCTTACTTACTATATCCGCAAAAATGTAAAACCGGAAAAGAAATTAGAATTGAGGCTTGCAGTAAATGCAGGCTCCGTCCAGGAAAACGATAACCAGTTAGGACTTGCTCATTTTATGGAGCATATGGGTTTCAATGGTTCAAAAAATTTCCCCAAAAATGAACTGGTTGATTTTTTACAAAAAACCGGTGTTGACTTCGGTGCTGACCTGAATGCTTATACCAGTTTTGACGAAACAGTTTATATACTTTCATTACCTACCGAAGAACCGGGAATAGTTGACAAAGGATTTACTGTATTGGAAGACTGGGCTTTCAATAATCTTTTAGATAAAAATGAAATCGAAAAAGAAAGAGGTGTGGTGCTGGAAGAATCAAGATTGAGTAAAGGTTCCTGGGAAAGGATGAGCCGGAAATATTTTCCTAAATTATTAAATGGCTCTAAATATGCCGAACGTTTGCCAATTGGTAAGGATGGGGTACTGAAAAACTTTAAGTACGAAACATTAAAGAGTTTTTATACAAACTGGTACCGGCCCAACCTGATGGCGGTAATAGTAGTGGGAGATATTGATCCGGCAGATGCGGAAAAAAAGATCATCGCTCATTTTGGAAAATTTAAAAATCCGGCTAATGCACCAGTGAGGCCTGCGATTATTCCTATGAAACAACGGACAGCACCGGAAGCGCTGGTGGTAACGGATGATGAAGCTACCAGCACGTATGTACAACTATATAATTATGTAAAGCCTGCAAAAACTGTAAAAACATGGGCCGCTTACCGTGAAAGCATTATTGAAGGATTAGTAAGCTCATTGGTCGGACAGCGGTTATCAGAGCTGGCGCAAAAAGAAAACCCGCCATTTGTTTTTGCCAATACCTCTTTCTCACAATTTATCCGGGGCTATAATACTTTTTCTTCGTTTGCTATGTTGGGACAAGGCACGGTACAGGAAGCTGTGGATGCTTTGATATCGGAAACCAATCGTGCCCGGCAGTTTGGTTTTTTAGATGCAGAATTAAACCGGGCTAAAGCAAGCTTGCTGAATGGTGCTGAAAAAGCATACAATGAAAAAGACAAATCGGAGTCAGGACAGATGGTATGGCAGTATGTAAATAATTTTCTACAGGGTTCAGCTATTCCCGGTGTGGAAAACAGGTATAAATTTTTACAACAAGTACTACCCACCATTTCATTAAACGAAGTAAACGCAGTTGCAAAAAAAATGCCCGGTACTGAGAATGCTTTTGCACTAATACAGGCGCCAACGAATGTAAAAGACAAATTGCCCGACAATGCCGGTGTATTGAAAGCATTGGTAGCCGCTAATAAAAAAACAGTAACAGCGTATGAAGAAAAAGCTGTTGCTACTGCATTACTCGATAAAGATCCGGTGGCCGGTAAAATAGCCAGTGAAACAAAGAATGAAAAATTAGGTGTTACGAATATT
>JAKFEJ010000713.1:0-3442 GCA_036675745.1 Chitinophagaceae bacterium
TAATAATTGAGCAACAGAATATGCAATCAACATTTTACCTTTACTAATCATCGGTTAGCCGGAGGCGACGTAATTCTATAATCCTCATTTCGGCCAGTCCTAACGTTAGCGATAACTCTACAAACCCCTTTGTTAAAGACAAAATGAATTTTCAAAACATCATTCCCGGCAAATCAATTTCACTTTTTGTGAAAAATATATGTGTGCTTGAAAATGAAGACAGAAACATAAAAACTAATTTACCCTTCTTTGCGGATGGCTATCCCGGATTGATGTTTCAACAAACTGATAACGGATTAACCGTAAAGCCACACAACAAAATAATGCCCGAAATTTTTCTTTATGGTCAAACTATTAAGCCCATTGAACTGGAAATTTCAGGAGCATACAGCATCATCATTTTTCAGTTGTATCCCTTTGTTTTAAGGACCTTTTTTAATGTAATTCCCCAAAGTATAAACGATAGCTGTTATTATTTGGATGATGCTATGGGAACTAATATTGCGGACCTTGCCAATAAATTAATATCCTCCAAAACCATAGAACATAAAATTGAAATTATCTCAAAGCTACTATTATCGTATTTTGAAAATAAAAGGCAAAACATTGATTTTAAAATACGTCAAGCCATAGAAAGCATTATCCATTCAAAAGGTCAGGAAAGCATTCGTTCGATTGCCGAAAAATTAAATCTTAACATCCGTACTTTTGAGCGTAGATTTCTTAATGAAACGGGACTGCCACCCAAACAGTTTGCCAAAATCATCCAGTTTCAGGCATCGCTGGAGCAACTTACCATAAAAGATTATACCAAACTTACCGACATTGTTTATCAAAACGGGTTCTCTGACCAATCCCATTTCACAAAAGTATTCAAAGCCTTTACAGGCAAAACACCAAAAACATTCAGGAAATAAAAAAGAGCTGTCGTTTTTATTCTATTTTATCAGGTTTACCTATTGCAATTTTGCATCATAAACTTTAAAAACAGCATAAAATGAAAGTAATAATTTTTGGTGCAACAGGTACTGTTGGCATTGAAATCGTAAAGCAAGCATTAAAAAAAGGGTATGAAGTAACAGCCTTTGTCCGCAATCCTGAAAAAATAACAAACCTCAATCACGCCAATCTTACTATTTGTAAAGGAGATGTATTGAATCTAAGCGAAGTAGAAAATGCCGTACAAAATCACGATGTAGTCTTGTGTGCATTAGGTGATGGGAAAGCAGGCAAAATACGGGCATTGGGAACAAGGAACATCATTGACGCAATGAATAAAACAGGGCTTAAACGGTTGATTTGCCAATCAACGCTTGGTATGGGCGAAAGCTATGGCAACCTCAACTTCATCTGGAAGCATGTTATGTTTGGAAGGTTGCTCAAAAAAGCATTTCACGACCACCAGTTGCAGGAACAATATATAGGCAACAGTGACCTGGATTATACAATTGTAAGACCAAGTGCATTGACAGACGGAACAATTACAAATGAATATAAAATTGGCTTTGGCGGAGAATACAAAAAGCTCAACCTTAAAATATCACGGGCTGATGTTGCGGACTTTATGTTACGCCAACTTCATACGGACGGATATTTAAAGAAAGCGGTTAGTATATCCAATTAAGTATAAAAAAATGAAGTTCGCAGACATAATGCTTATAATAACAGCTACAATAACAGCATTGACGGCAGTTTTTTTCTTTTCATATTCAATTTCTGCGAGTTGGGGATTAGCGAAACTGGCTGTTGCCATGATAACTGTCCGTTAAAAAGAATGCCCCGATGTGTGTCTTCGCAGATAGGAATTTCATTTTATAAGCGGGTTCGTGAAGACACAATCCCGGCGACGGTTGTGAAGATTCATGTCTCCATGAACAGCTACAAATTATTTTTGCGCAAATATCTTCGGCGACTCACCCCATTCATCCTGGTAATAAACTGCATTCTCAACCAAAACATCCGATGAATTCTTAAGCTTTATGGCATTATTAACTTCTTTGGTCTTTACCATTTTTATACCGGTGATGGTTGCTCCAATCACATCATCCAGAAACAAGGCATAACGGCCATCCGTTTTCTCATAATTAAAACTGCTGTTTGTTACAGTAAGCCCCATTACATGTCTTGCCCAAAGACCATAGGAAGGTTGCACTTTCAGGTTGGAAGCATTGTATTGCCCTACGCCCAGTTCAGACGGGCTGGCTGCTGTATCTGACAAAGGGTTTCCACCTTTTACCAGTACATGCACATCATTGAATACAATATTTTTAATGTAACCGGTATGTTTGCCATTGGGCAGTTTAAAATTTAAACCGCCCTCAACTGATTTGGTATCGGGTAAACTATAGCCTGCAACGATGGGAGTGGCCCTTCGTTGCGAACCATCATAGGCTTTCCACCGGGGTTTGTTAGCGCCATAAGAACTTCCGCCATAGACCTCGCTTATATCAATACCATTGAGGATAATATTTTCCACCACGCCGATGTTCACATTATTCACCAGCAATTCATCATGTTTTACGCCGTTCTCATCAAATTTATATCGTTCGACACTGGCGCCCAGGATGCGTCCGCGGTTGGAGATGGAAATAAAAAAAGGTGTAAAGGTTCGCAACATCCTGGAACGGGAATGAAGAGTGCCCGTGTGGCCGCAGTTGAGATGTATATCTTTTATATGTGCGCCATCGTTGGTGGAGATGGAGAACCCGGCTTTGTTAGCACCCAGCACATAAATATTATCTACATGAATATCCATGATATCATCGGCTGTTTCAGAACCGATCTGGAAAAGATTGCAATTGGTATCGCCAATGATATTGCGGACTTTATAATTTTTTGCAGGACGGGTAAAACCGAGCGAACAGTCGGAGCCCGGTTTTACAATATCATCTGAACTTACTTTTGAATAGATATTGGTAACGGTTACATTATTACAACCCATGAAATCGTAAATGTCGCGGACATTGGAAGTGCTGTATTTGGCAAAGTAGGTATTGTGTACATTGATATGATCAGTACCGGTGGCTAATAGTACAAAGTGACCACCACGGTCTATCTTCAGCATATTATCCGTATTAAAATCTTTGGAACCATCTTTGGCAATATAGTAGGGTTCATCCCTGGTAGAGTCATACCAAAGATCCTGATCACGATAGATGCCGCCGATTTCAAGATTGGTACAAAGCTTAAGCGTAAACATTTTATCCGCACGGTTATCCGGGTTATTGTTCATTACCTTATCGCCTGTTACTAAATTGCCATCGCCTGTAATGTATCCATTGCCGATTATCTTAACATTATCCAATCGTTCACCAAAGAACATTGTATTTTGGAAATAATGATGGCCTACATCCTGTTTGGTCATATAGTTCTCCGGATCAGTATAAGGCCCCGGATCAGTTGGTGAAAGTCCCGAACGGTATTTTTTATCACTGAACCAGGT
>JAKFEJ010000179.1:0-3440 GCA_036675745.1 Chitinophagaceae bacterium
TAACAAAGATTATAGGCCGACGAAACTGAGTTATATATTTTTCCTGATGGTACAAAGAAAAACCGGATATGCTTGTAATTGGCGTTCGTGATTATTGGCGAAGTAACTGGTGTCGTTAATAAATATAATAAAGTTATTGCACCGGAAGATGACCTGACTATCAGCCGGAATTTTCTTATGCCAGAAACATTGGGCGTATTCATTTCTTAGGGCTTACATTGAACATAACAATAAAGAGAATGGCTTGTTTCATTTTTTCCGCCAGTTGAGTTCAAATCATATACTGAAGATTTTCTTAAATAACTGGTAACCGAAAGGATGGTAATTATCCTTTATATCCAGTAGTAAGTGTTTCCGCCTTATGAAATCACTCAGGCATGTTAATTGCTGTGGTGAAAAATAAGTAAGTAATGAGCATTGTGTGGAAACAACCGGAGCTTTTTTATTTGCCCAACGAAAACGATTTTCTGGTTTCAATTCTTATTTATTGGTTTAATTATCATTCTAATATAATATCAATTGATTTTATATGACAGATCTTGCGCCAGTAGTTCTTTTCTGCTATAAACGCTTTGACACTCTCAAACAGACGATTGAATCTCTTCAGCAAAATTATTATGCTGACAAAAGTGAGTTGTATATATTCTCTGACGGCCCCCAAATAGCTGAAGACGAACCTAAAATCAGGTCTATAAGGGATTATTTAAAAACGATTACAGGATTTAAAAAAGTGGTAATCACGGAAGCTGTCAAAAACAAAGGGCTGGCAAATTCAATTATCGGGGGAGTAACTGATATCATAAATAAATTCGATAAGGTTATTGTACTGGAAGATGACCTTGTTACCAGCCGCAACTTCCTTCGTTATATGAATAAAGGGTTGAATTATTATAAAAGCAATCCCAAAATATTTTCCATAACGGGGTTTAGTATACCCATTAAGGGAGTGAATGAAAATACCGTGTATTTTACGCAACGTGCTAATTCCTGTGGCTGGGGTACATGGAAAGATCGCTGGAGCATTATTGATTGGGAAGTAAAAGATTATTTTGCATTGATGCGGAGCAGGCCTTTAAAAAGCGCATTCAATAAGATGGGGTCAGACATGCTTGGATTATTAAAAAAAACAAAAAAGGGGAAAATAAATTCATGGGCAATCCGGTGGTGCTACCATCAGTTCAAACACGATCTGTACTCCGTACATCCCGTTGTCTCTAAAATAAAAAATATCGGTTATGCCTCAGCAGATGCAACGCATACAAAGGAAAGCTTTAACAGGTTTGAAACAAAACTAGATGCAAATGATACAATGGAACCTGATTTCAATGTACCTGTACAGCTGGAGAAAAAAGTTATCCGTCAATTTGTACGTCCTTATTCCATTCCCTACAGAGCTATGTATAAGTTTCTGAATGTTGTTGCGGGAAGCATGCTTAAGGTTTATAGCCCGCCTCAGTTTATTATATGAAAAGTAATATTATAAAAAGCGAATCCCTATTTAAAAAGAATCGTCTTTCAGTGATCCGTATCGGATTCAAACCAATGACCTTCCCCTTAAAGCGGGATCCTCTATTCAGCTGAACTAATAAGTTTTTTAATTCTTTTTTTACTTTTCCAGCCTTTCAACTTTTTTTCTCTTTTAAATGCCATTGATTTATCAGCAAACTCTTCTTTATAAACAAGATGCCAGTCATTTGCCTGACCTGTAAAACCGGCATGATTAGAATTGTGTTTTCGAATTCTTTCTTCAATTGAATCACCAGTACTGCCGATATAGAATTTATTACGACTTGCGGAGAACAATATGCAGGTGAGATAAGGCATAAAAAAGCGAATCCCATTTCAACAGGATTCGCAATTTAGTGATCCGGATTGGATTCAAACCAATGACCCCAAACTTAGAAGGTTTGTGCTCTATTCAGCTGAGCTACCGGACCAAAATAATAAGAACTTTAAAAAATCCGCATCAACGACCATTTTTAAAGCAGGGCGCAAATATACCAATTCGGTGCTTATCAAAGAAAAAGAACAGCGACTTTTTATCTCCAATCAGAAATATAGCTTCGTTGTAAACTGTAATTTTTTTTAGCTTGCAGCCAAACCAATAGTAGTAATGGATGTAAAAATAGAGTCTTCCTGGAAGGAAATATTGAATGAAGAGTTTGACAAGCCTTATTTCCAGCATATTCCATTGCATTTAAAGACAGAGAAATCACAGGGCAAAATCATTTATCCGCCGGGTAGTTTTATTTTCAACGCATTTAATACAACTCCTTTCGATAAAATAAAAGTGGTGATCATCGGGCAGGATCCCTATCATGGCCACGGGCAGGCACATGGCTTATGTTTCTCCGTACAAAATGGTGTTCCCCCACCCCCATCGCTGATCAATATATTTAAAGAATTGAAAGAGGATATCGGCATGCAGGTTCCAGGCCATGGCAACCTGACAAAATGGGCTGAACAGGGTGTTTTTTTATTAAATGCTTCATTGACCGTCCGTGCAGGCGAGCCCATGAGTCATTCAAAGATCGGTTGGGCACAGTTTACCGATACAGTTATCAAAACAATATCCGATCACAAAGAGCATGTTGTTTTTTTGCTTTGGGGAAAATTTGCCCAGGACAAAAAAGTACTGATTGATGAATCAAAACATTTGATATTAAGAGCAGCTCATCCTTCGCCTCTTTCGGCATACAGCGGTTTTTTTGGCTGTAAACATTTTTCAAAAACAAATGAATATTTAATGAGCAAGGGGATTGATCCAGTGGATTGGGGGCTGTAATGTGTAATAGCTCAGTTGGGAAAATGTTCAATGCTCAATTTTCAATGTTCAATTTTAACTTATGATACCTCAAGACCTGATAATAGAAACAAGCAAAGTTTTGCTCCGGCCAGTAGAACCAAATGATTATGAAACGTTCCTTTATCTTGCCAAACAGGATGAAGAAATGTGGCAATATTTTTCCCTCAACCTCGGAGATGAAATTCAATTGCGCAAATGGATGGAAATAGCGTTCGCGGATAAAAAAGCGGAAACAAGACGACCCTTTACGATCATTGATAAAGCGACAGGACATATTGCAGGTAGCAGCAGCACGGGTAATATTTCTTATCATGATCTGCGGCTGGAGATCGGCTGGAGCTGGTTGGGAAAAGAATTTCGGGGTACCGGGTTGAATAAGCATGCAAAATTTTCCATGATGCGTTATGCTTTTGAAGAACTGAATTTTGAAAGAGTGGAGTTTAAAACAGATGTATTGAATGCAAGGGCAAGGCAAGGTTTGAAAAATGTCGGCGGTATAGAAGAAGGTGTATTACGCAGCCATATGACCATGTGGAATAACCGTCGTCGCAGTTCCATTTATTATAGTGTATTAAAAGATGAATGGCCCGGGTTGAAAGAAACAATATTTAAAGGAATGGGGTAAGAGATTGAG
>JAKFEJ010000152.1:0-3411 GCA_036675745.1 Chitinophagaceae bacterium
CGTTATACTAAGTTCGGCCGTTTCAGCACAAACGATTACAGGTATTGTAAAGGACCAGGAGGGAAAAGGAGTAGATAAAACGACTGTTTCTTTGCTTAAAGTAAAAGACTCTTCTGTCGTAAAGTTATCGGTTACTGACAATGACGGCAAGTTTAGTATAGAGGCTGATACCGCAGGTCAATACCTCATCAGCGCTTCACATGTTGCATACGTGCCTTTCTATACAAAGCCGGTTGATATATCCGCTACGGATGTATCAGTAGGAGAGTTGAGTATGATAAAAAAAGAGGGATCTTTGCAAGGCGTCACTGTTACTTCTCAAAAACCAATGGTAGAAGTAAGAGCAGATAAAATGATAGTGAATGTAGAAGGAACTATCAATGCAGTAGGTAATGATGCCCTGGAATTATTACGTAAATCACCGGGTGTAACTGTAGACAAAGATGATAATCTGGGCCTGGCGGGCAAAAATGGAGTACAAGTCTATATTGATGGAAAACCAAGCCCGTTGAGCGGCGCTGATCTGGCTGCTTATTTAAAAAGTTTGCAGTCTGCGCAGATTGAAGCAATAGAACTGATCACCAACCCTTCAGCTAAATTTGAAGCCGCCGGTAATGCAGGCATTATTAACATTAAGCTGAAAAAAAATAAAACCTTTGGTACTAATGGTTCCATTAATGCAGGATATAATATTGGTGTCCATTCAAGTTATATCGGTGGAGTAGCATTGAATCACCGCAACAGCAAGATCAATGTATTTGGCAACTATAACTATAATGACCGTACTGGTAGTATGCGGATGATCGGCTACCGGGAACAGGCCGATTCAATTTTTGACCAGGTACAACGAATGAAATTTATTAACAAGGGGCACAATTTCAAAACTGGTATTGATTTTTTTGTAAGTAAAAACAGCACTGTAGGAGTAATGATAAATGGAAATATCAGTGAGAATGATTTTAGAACGCAGGGACCGATGGATATCAAATATAAACCAACAGGTCAGCTTGTAAAAAGGTTGGAAGCTAACAATGATAATGAGGGTAGCAGAAAGAATGTCAATTTTAACATGAATTATCGCCTTGTAGCTTCCAAAGGCAGGGAACTGAATATTGATGCGGATTATGGATTATTTAACCTGCGCAGCAACCAGTTTCAACCCAATCATTATTTTGATGCGAACGGAACTCCATTGTATGAGAATGTATACCGGATGATTTCGCCAACGGATATCGACATATATTCATTGAAAGTAGATTATGAGCAGGATTTTCAGAAAGGAAAGCTGGGCTATGGCGGAAAACTGGGCTATGTAAATACAGATAATAATTTCAACCGCTATAATGTATTTGGCAGCCAGGAAGAACTGGATAAAGACCGCAGTAACAGATTTGAATATAAAGAGAATATCAACGCAGCTTATGTGAACTATAACCGTCCTTTTAAAGGCTTTACGGTACAGTTTGGACTGCGTGTTGAAAACACAAACTCTAAAGGGTTGTCAACAGGATTAGTATTTGATGGAACATCAGGCCAGTATAAAGGTTATGATTCTACTATTAAACGCAACTACACGGATGTATTCCCCAGCGGCGCCGTTACTTTCAACAAAAATCCCATGAGCCAGTTTGGGATTACCTATAGCCGCCGCATTGACCGTCCGGCTTACCAGGACTTAAATCCATTTGAGTTTAAGTTGAATGATTATACTTACATGAAAGGGAATACCCGCTTACGTCCACAGTATACAAACAGCGTTGGCTTTACCCATACTTATAAATACAAGCTTAATACAGCTTTGAATTACAGCCATGTAAAAGACATTTTCACCATGATACCGGATACAGCTGAAAAGTCTAAAAGCTTTATAACAAAAGAAAACCTGGCTACATCTGATGTCGTGAGTCTTAATATCAGCTATCCGTTTCAATATAAAGCATACAGTTTTTTTGCAAACCTGAATACCGCATATTCTCATTACAAAGCTGATTTTGGTGGAGGTGACAGAATAGTAAATCAGGATGTTTTTACATGGAACTTTTTTATGCAGAACAGCATCAAGTTTGCCAAAACCTGGACAGCGGAGTTAAGTGGATTTTATAATTCACGAGGTTTATGGCAAGGCTTTTTTAAGAGTAAAGAGATGTATAGTATAGATGCAGGTTTGCAGAAAACCATTTTCAAAGGCAATGGCAACATCAAGGCTTCCGTAAGTGATATTTTCAAAACGATGGGTTGGGGTGGCAGTTCCAATTTTACAGGCACTTACAACAGAGCCAGCGGCAGGTGGGAAAGCCGCCAGTTTAAAGTGAATTTTACTTACAGGTTTGGAAGCACTACTGTTAAGGCATCCCGTCAGCGCAAAACAGGTTTGGAAGATGAAAATAAACGTGCAAGTGGTGGTGGACAAGGTACTACACCTGCTGGTCAATAAACAGGAAGCATGCTGAATAAAAATAAAAAATGGCAGTCGCACAGACTGCCATTTTTTATTAGAAGAATTATTTTTTCTTTCGTTTCACTAATGTAGCCCCAATGATCGCAACATTTTCCAAAGGTCTATCCCTGTCAGCAGCTTTACTGGTAGGAACGGCGGCAATTTTATCTACAACATCCAATCCTTTTATTACTTCGCCAAATACAGTATAACCCTGGTCAAGGAACGGTGTGCCACCAATAGTTTTATATGCTTCTCTTTGATCTGCCGGAATCTTTCTTCCATTAAGGCGATAGGTTTCCAAAGAATCAAGACCGCCATCAGTAAATTTTTTTCCCTGTGTTATATAAAATTGACTGCCGCTGCTTGCTTTTTGGGGATTTACATTGTCCCCTTGACGGGCAGCTGCAATCACTCCTTTTTTATGAAACAATGTTGTCCTGAATTCAGCAGGAACGGTATAGCCAGGCCCACCCTCACCAAGCGGTGTCCCGGTTGCTGCATTTTTACTATTAGGATCACCTGCCTGTATCATGAAAGTATTGATGACCCGGTGGAAAAGTACACTGTCATAATACTTCTGTTTTACTAATTTCAAAAAATTATCACGGTGTAATGGAGTTGAATCTGAAAGCCGGATAAGTATATCACCCATACTTGTTTGTAACAACACATCTTTTTTCCTGTCTTTCTTTTTTACAACTACTTCTTTTTGGGCCACGCTGATCTGTACTAATAATACACCAATTAAAAGAACAAAAATTTTTCTCATGCACTATTTAATTTATCAGTTACGAAAATCTATTATAAAATGCAGGAATATTTCAAAACATTCCTTTAGAAGATGAGGTTTCAAAATACAACAATACATGATCCTTCAAAAAACTTTCCTGTTCAAAGGCATTCATTTCGGGCATGGGTTTCAATTGCTTAAAATGAGGCCAGCCCTCATCGTCTTTTTTTTCTATTTCATA
>JAKFEJ010000580.1:0-3405 GCA_036675745.1 Chitinophagaceae bacterium
AAATAATGCTTTTCCATCCTGCGCCGAAACATGTATAGTCGAAAAAACAATTAAAGAGAGTATGAACAGTGTCAGTTTTGAGGTCATTGGTTTACAAGGAATCATAGCCGCAATTGATCTGAAAAAATGTGGATAAATAGCTCTAACCGGTTGCAAAAATAAGCCACGAACTTAACAAAAGGCCAACAGTTTCAAAAAATTTTTAAGCCGCTACCAGCCTGCATTTCAGGGCATTTATAATGATTTTTTATAATTGCCCGGAATTGTTTGTCACAAATCAGTCACTCGCATTAACAAGTTTCTCAAATGTGAAATTGAATCTTGCTGATGGTTGTTTTTTCCTGACTTTTGCATCGCAAAAACAAAACGTCAACGCCGGAAAGGGCGGAAAGACGGTAAGTTTTTTTTACTGGCTTCTTCCCGACTTACTATCTTCCCGGCAAAACAAACTACTCAGACCATAATGTTTCAACGCTTACAACAAAAATGGAAGGTCAATGGCCTTCACCTAGCACTCATCCTTTGCACTTTTGCCATTGGCGGCAGCCTGACTGGCTTTGTTGGCAGGAAACTGATGAATTTTCTTCCTTTGGAACAGGGTTGGCTATGGATTGTAGTATATATAATAGTAGTTACCATACTGTGGCCATTTTCCGTATTGCTGGTTAGCATTCCTTTTGGGCAGTATAGGTTTTTTACCGGCTATTTAAAAAAGATGGGAAGAAGGATGGGAGTTGGGAGTCGGAAGTCAGAAGTCGGGAGTCAAGAGTTCAGAGGCAGGGGTTCAGAGGCAGGAGTCGGGGATCATGAGTCAGCAAGTAACAGGCAATTAGCTCCCGATAACTATGGGGACGATAGCAAACATCCGGCTATAAACGACCCACTCACGACTCACGACTCACAACTCACAACTCGTATTGCCATCTTCGCTTCAGGAGCAGGCTCCAATGCGCAAAAGATCATTGGTCATTTTAGAAATTCCGATCATATAAAAATAGCACTGGTAGTTTGCAATAAACCCGGGGCAGGCGTCTTGACTATAGCCTCCAATGAAAACATCCCTTCCTTATTAATAGATAAGGAAAAATTCTTCCGGGGAAATGGATATACTGATGAATTTAAAAAAACCGGTATCGATTGGATTGTATTAGCCGGCTTTCTATGGAAAATTCCTGAAACACTTATAAAAGTCTATCCCGGAAAGATCATCAATATCCATCCGGCGCTGCTGCCAAACTATGGCGGCAAAGGAATGTATGGCAAGCACGTTCATGAAGCAGTGATTGCTGCCGGTGAAAAAGAAAGCGGCATCACTATTCATTATGTTGACGGGCATTATGATAATGGAGATATTATTTTCCAGGCCCGTTGCGCCGTATTGGAAAGCGATACACCCGCAACACTTGCTAGCCGTATTCATCAACTGGAACATGAACATTATCCAAAGGTGATTGAAAACCTGTTGAACAAAGAGGCAAAGGAGAGAAAGAAATAAAAGAGTTGGTAGAAGCTCCCTGTTTTTTTAGAAAAGTAATTATCACCTCGTTTTCTCCTTTTCTCTTTTTACTCTTAGCTTAGCCTTTATTTATTATTTTTCTGTTCTATAAACTCCTCTTATTATGAGATCAGCAATACTCTTTATTTTTTCAATTTGCTTTTTTACCCAAATTTCGTTTTCGCAGTCATTAAAAGAAACAAACCCCGAACTGGCTGGTATATCTTCGGAGAGATTAAAAAGAATTGACAATGTATTACAGGAATATGTAAATAAGAAATGGATAGCAGGCGGCAGTGCCATCATAGCCCGTGATGGAAAGATCGTTTATTATAAATCCATTGGGTATGATGATACAGAAAATAAAGTGAAGCTGAAAAGAGATGCTATCTTCCGAATTGCTTCGCAAACAAAAGCCATTACCAGCGTAGCCGTGATGATGCTGTATGAAGAAGGAAAGTTTTTATTAAAAGATCCTGTTTCCAAATACATTCCTGAATATAAGAATCTGCAGGTGCTGGATAAATTCAACGCAGCCGACACCACTTATACAACTGTTCCCGCTAAAAGAGAAATAACTATTCACGATCTGCTTACGCATACGTCCGGCATCGGCTATGCGCAGATAGGAAGTAAAGAAGCAACCGCTATCTATGCCAAAAACGGGATTGTAGGCGGAATAGGTGTAGGTAAAATTATACTGGCCGATAAAATGCGAAAACTGGGATCGCTTCCATTGCTGCATCAACCCGGAGATCAGTGGACCTATGGATTGAATACGGATCTGCTGGGTTATTTGGTGGAAACAATAAGCGGTATGAGCCTCGCTGATTTTTTCAGTAAGAAAATATTTGAGCCATTGGGAATGAAGGACAGTTATTTTTATTTGCCCAAAGAAAAATATAACCGCCTTGCTACATTATATACAGAAGATTCTTTAAAGCAGGTTATAAAAGCTGCAGCCTCATTTGATATAAAAGGCGATTTTACCAGTGATTATCCTGCTACACCGGGCACTTACTTCTCGGGTGGCGGCGGCCTTTCTTCTACAGCTTTGGATTATGCCATTTTTATGCAGATGCTGCTCAATGGCGGAGAGTATAATGGCAAAAGAATACTAAGCCGTTCGTCGGTAAAAATGATGACCGTAAGTCAATATGATAAACTGAATTGGCCCGATACCAAAATGGGGCTTGGGTTCAGCATTTCTACCGAAAAAAGTGTAGCCAATTCACCGCTTTCTCCCGGCTCCTTTGGATGGGGCGGCATGTTCAGTTCTTCGTACTGGATAGACCCGAAAGAAAAAATAGTAGCACAACTTTTCCTGAACCAGTATCCCCAAAGCCATGGAGAGATACATGATAAATTTAAAGTATTGGTGTACCAGGCATTGAAGTAGTTACCGGTACCGGGAAACCGGTAACAGATTTACCATTCATTTTGCAGTTTGTTTCGTTACTTGCCGGAATAATTTTTGATTTTGGGAATTAGAATTTTACAAATACTATTTATTGCATTTCTTTTTTTCTTATTTAATCCAACACCGGTTTGTGCACAATATAAGATACGGGGCACCGTATATGACAGCACCCGCACTTACCCCGTTGGTTTTGTAAGCGTTTTATCCACTTCCGGAAAAGGAACTGCCACCAATGCTTATGGTGAATACGAAATTGAGGTGGGAGAAAAAGATTCTATCTGGTTCAGCTACCTGAATAAACCAACGGTCAAATTCCCGGTATTGAAAATTGCTACTCCTCTAAGTTTTGATATTTCGCTGCAGGTAAATGTTCCCGTTTTAAAAGAAGTAAAAATAAGACCCCGGAATTACCGCCAGGATTCCATACAGAACCGGGAAGATTATGCAAAAATTTTTAACTATCAAAAACCGGGACTTAGTGTAGTAACGC
>JAKFEJ010000638.1:0-3375 GCA_036675745.1 Chitinophagaceae bacterium
GGAACAAGTGGCAAAAAGCTTTTCATGAATTTATACACCTTGCTTTTATGCGGGTCAAATTCTTGTTCGTGGTTTGCGGCAAACATTTTATAACCGGTATAAACAAGAAAGACACCGAAAAGATAAAGTATCCAGTGAAATTTATCTACCAAAGCCACCCCTACGGTAATAAAGATGATCCGAAAAACAATCGCCATCAATACTCCCAAAAAAAGCACCCGTCCATAGTACTTTTCTTTCACACCAAAGGCGGAAAAAATAAGAATAAACACAAAAATATTGTCAATGCTTAAACTCTTTTCCATCAGGTAGGCGCTATAGTATTCCAGCGCTGAAGTTTGTCCCTGCTCAAACCACACAAATATGCCAAAACCAAGACCAAGGGCGATCCAGAAAATACTTGTCCATAATGCATTTTTCAGGGAAATAGTGGCTCCTTTTTTGGTAAATACGCCAAGGTCAATGATAATCGCCAGCACTAATACAATTCCAAAAACGAGATAAGTAACCTGATCCGCTGTCATATTTTATGTAAAAATTAAACGGCAAAGATAGCGGAGATAGTTTAAGGAACAAGGTGCAAGGGACAAGGGACAAGCAATTGTAACCGGAAACAATCTTAAGAAGCGTATTTTCTTTTTCTTATTTGTTGATAAATGAAACCGGCAAGAATGATCAGCAGAACGGGCAAGCCGATATTTATAAATTGCCAAAGGGTTTTCTTTTCCTGTACTTTCTGACCATCAAGCAAACGAAGTACTATATCCTTGTTCCGGGTTTCACTGATGGCAGGATTGCTAACCAGGTATTCCACACAGTTAAGCAGAAATTCACGATTGGCAAACTGGTATTCGTATTGAGAACCGGCCGTAAAAAGATTTATTCCCATAGGAAGCGGTCCTTCTTTTGTAGAAACGTCATTAAGTGCTATATCGCCGTCACCAACAACAATTATTTTGTTCGCGTCAGAAAAGTCTTTGAAAGAAATGCCATTTGCGGATAGTGTATCTTTCTGCGTCTGTGAAATCCGGTTACGATAAAGTGAAGAAAATTTCCCTTCCAACAAAACCGCCACCGGTATATCTGCCTGTTTAAATTTTTCATCTTCCGCAACATTCCGGTTTTCATTCAGGCTGATGAGAGCGGGAGTGCTGATAACACGGGAATTGGTTGAAGATGACAGCAACACTGTTTTTTCTATCCCCTGGGTTTTAATAGTATCAATAGAGTTTACAAATCTTCCGGCAACCAATCCTAAGTTTTTATTGATCGTATGATTGCCTTTGCCTTCAAATAAAGGATAGTAATTCCAATGCAAAAACTCAAACTGAGGATTTTCGCCTGAACCACCTACTGCAAATGGCAAAAAATCACATTGCAGATCCATAACTAAAGAAGGGTTGATGCGGACGCCATACCGAAACAGCAGATCGGTAAGATTTAAGTTCCTGTCATAGGCAATGATCTCAGGCTTGTAACGTAAACTATCCTGTTCTGCAATCAGATCATCAATAAAAAGCAGCAACTTTCCGCCGCCCATTACATACTGATCTATCTTCAATTTTTCATTTTCAGAAAATTGCAAGGTTGGTTTTACTACTATTAATACTTTAAACGTATCTGGATTGAGCGGTTGCTCATTAATATTTAAAAGGCCAAGCCTGTAATCTGTTTGCAATGCCTGTTGTATTCCATACGTTCTTGCATCCATCGGCTCACCATTGCCAAAAGAATAAGCGACAAAAGGTTTATCAGGACTTGTAAGCCCATTTAATGCTTTGGCAAACTGGTATTCCATCAATGCCTCAGCACTATTCATTTCTACGGCAGTGATCATTCTTTTACCGCCGCCATACAAATTAACCAATGATTGCTTCCCCTTATAGGTCATCAACGCAACAGGGTAAACTCTTTTATTTTCTTCTCCCGCTTTTACCTGCACAGTAAGATTAATAGCGCTGGCGCCAAGATTAACAAGTGAATCTTCGTATGTTCTTTCTGTACCTGGTATTTTTTCCTGCGGAGAAATAAACCGGTAATGAATTTTAGAGCCATTCCTGTCTTTCAATAATTGCAGAAACTCATCGGTACTGTTAGCCAGTTTCCGAAACCCGGAAGGAAACTCCCCTTTTAAAAAAACATCTATCTGTACATCATCATCCACTGTCAGCAACAAATTCCTTGTTGCTTTGCTAAGGGTATATCTTTTTTCTTTTGTTAGATCAATACGTGAATGAGCAATTGAAGCAAGAAAATTGATTGCTACCAAAACCAATAACAGCCATAGCCAGCCAAATTTTGAAGTAATTATTTTCCCGAACAGGTTTTTCATTTTATCTCTTTAATAAATTACGATCGGTGATAATCAGCAATAAAAATATTACGCTCAAAAAATAAATAATATCCCTTGTATCAATAACACCGCGGCTTATACTCCTGTAATGAAAATCTATTCCCAGCATTTCAATATAATAATCAATCCCACCTTCGAATGCTGCCAACTCGCTGATAGCATTAAACCCGTAATACAACAATACGCAGGCAATAAGACTGATAATAAATGCCACTACCGCATTACTGGTAAAACTGCTGATACAAATACCAATTGCCGTAAACACGGCCGCTAAAAAAAATAAACCAATATAAGAACCAATAGTGGCGCCGGTATCAATTCCTTCATTAGAAGAAAGAGCTTGTATTGAAAAAAAATAAACGACAGTAGGTAATAAAGCGATTAAAACAACGATAAGGCTACCGAAATATTTTCCGCCAACGATCTGCCAGCGGGTAAGCGGCCTGGTCTGAAGAATTTCAAATGTGCCGCCTTTAAATTCATCAGCAAAACTGCGCATGGTAATAGCAGGGATTAGCAGCAATAATATCCAGGGGGCCAGCTCAAAAAAACGATCTAATGTAGCATAGCCAAAATCAAGAATATTATCCTTAAACACAAAAAGCATCAGCCCGTTGGCTAACAGGAAAACGATAATGGCGATATAGCCGGTAAGACTGCTGAAAAACTGGCGGAGCTCTTTTTTACAGATAGACCACATAGAGATTGCAAAATAAGGGAAAAACGCTAATGGATGCTAATGATCAACGCTAATAAGCTCTAATGATCGCTAAGTAGCACGAAGAGGTGCGAATTAGCTATAAAAGATTGTGGAATACTCAGCTTTATGTATCTAACCAAAAAACTATTTATGAAAAAGATATTGTTGTTACTGGTTTGCCTGGTTTGTATCATTCTGGTTACACAGGCACAAAACAAAGAAGTTCCTCCACCTCCACCACAGCCGCCTGTTAAAATAGAAAAAACAGAATTTGCCCCACCAGCAATTGTACAGGACGAAGAAGTAAACGTGAAACCAGCAC
>JAKFEJ010000439.1:0-3361 GCA_036675745.1 Chitinophagaceae bacterium
ATAATATGACTTAAATTGCTCTTTCGTGCCGATTAAGCTATGGAGGGGTGTAAGGATGTACAAGTTTTACTTAACATTTAAATCAAACCTAAAAACATGCAACCTAAAACCATAAACATTCTCTATTGGGTGTTTACCATTTTATTCGCGGCACTCATGATCTATTCTGCTTATGGCAGCATCCTGGTAAACGAAGATGCAAAGACGCTTATACATGATCAACTTGGTTACCCGGTATATTTTATTCCATTCACAGGGTATACAAAACTGATAGGATCAATTGTTATTCTGATTCCCGGACTAAGAACAATAAAGGAGTGGGCTTATGCCGGATTATTTTTCGACCTGGTTGCAGTCGTATATTCCAGTATTGCATTAGCTGGTTCTGTGGACCCCATGATGGCTTTCATGCTGGTATGGTTTGTTCCAGGCATATTGTCCTATTTTTTCTGGAAGAAAAAAATGAAACCGGAGACGACTAATAAATAAATTTATATCAAAAACGATATGTAGTCCCGGCAGGAAGGGCCCGAGGCAGTTTATCACCGACGATTTAATCAAAATTATACAGGTTGCTAAACGATCTTAACAAAAACATAAACCTCATTTGCTTCGTGATTTTTTCTAATTAAATCACCGTCTAACTTGCATTCAATTCTGCGTAAGCTATTAATGCAAAGTACCGAGGCTTTTACAAAGCAACATATACCTGCCACAGATAATTGCATTTAATTCGCCACTGGGTTTGCTTATTTTTTAAACGCTGTGGGTTTGAATGATTTTAGTTGGTGAACCGGGAGATATTTTTAACCTCTTTTCAGAACATTATTACTTAACATAAACCTGGCCCAGGTATCCTGATCCAGGTTTTTTAGCATGGATAACATTTTTCGTGAATTCTGCACCAGCTTAACTATATCTGTTTTTGTTTTTACCTGCGTATAAAAAGCCTGTTGAAAAAAAGCGGTATACATTTCTTCTAACTTCTTTTTTTCCTGTGCCGGTATCTGCCGATCTTTTAAACGCTGATCCAAAACTTCAATACAATAAAGCCATGCTTCATGAAGCGACCACTTGGCCACAATGGCTGTTTCTACCAACGTTGCCTGATCTGAAGGCAAGCCTATCCCTTGCATATAAACATTTTTTAGAAGATAATAAATTACTTAACGGATTGACAAAAAAGGATACAAGGAACAATTGAGCGGGAAATCAAGAGATTTTGAATTGGGAAAATTAAATTACACAATATTTTGAATATTTTATACAAAAGGCATGTATTTTAAATTGCCACCTGCTTAAGCCCACCCTATTGAATTTTTTACGAAATCGAAGGCCTCCCGTAATACGGGAAAAGCTTCCACCCGGCTTTTATCTATTCAATTATTTTATTGAATAGTTGAATTTGCTTATTTTTGGTTACAAAATAAGGGAAATGGAAAAAAGAATTTTTAAGGATAAAGTATATTCAATCCTTGCCAATATGATTAAGGCGATGGCCAATCCGCACCGGCTTGAGATTATTGACCTGCTGGGACAGGGTGAAAAATCAGTAGAGGAAATAGCAGTTGATACCAACATGTCCATTGCTAATACATCGCAACACCTGCAGGTGCTAAAAGCAGCCAACCTGGTGGAAATAAGGCGCGGGGGGAATTTTATTCATTACAGGCTCAGCCATGAAGAAATTTATAAGTCATGGCAATCCCTGCGGGAACTGGGGCTGGAGCGGATGGCAGAAATGGACAAACTGATAAAGGATTTCAGGGAGAAACGTAATACCCTGGAAGCGGTGAAAATAGATGAGCTATTGAACAGACTAAAATCAAAGAATATAGTTCTGCTGGATGTTCGTCCGCCAGGGGAATATAAGAATGGACATATCCCCAATGCCATTAATATTCCGGTTGAAGAGCTTTCCGTTAAACTCAAAAAACTTCCAAAGCACAAAGAATATATTGCCTACTGCAGAGGCCCGTTCTGTGTTTTTGCAGACGAAGCTGTCAGCATGCTTATTAAAAAAGGATTTAAAGCCAAACGTCTTGTGGAAGGTTTTCCGGACTGGAAGCTTAAAGGATTACCCGTTGAAGTAATGGCTAATTAAAATTTAAATCATGGAAAGCGTGAAAAAGAATATTACTGCTGAAACTTTAAGGAGCTGGCTTGAGCAGGATAAACCAGTATTTATTTTAGATGTCAGGCCAAAAGAGCAGCGGGAGGAATGGCAGATACCGGGCAGTCATTACCTGGATGCTTATAAGCGGCTCAAAGAAGGTGATCATTCGGTATTGGATGAAATTGACATTCCAGAAAATACGAAAGTGGTAACGGTATGTGCAGCGGGAAAGATAAGCCAGATTGCTTCTGATGCCTTAAGAGAAAAAGGAATTGATGCCAGGTCGCTGGAAGGGGGCATGAAAGCATGGGGCACTGCGTGGAATGTGGCCCAAAAGCAGTTCACTGATTTTGAAGTAGTACAGGTCAGGCGCACAGGGAAGGGGTGTTTGTCTTATATTATTTCTTCAAACAATGAAGCCATTGTTATTGATGCATCACTTCCGTCAGAGGTTTATATGCAATTAATACAGCAATACAACCTTACTGTTAAATACGTAATCGAAACGCATATCCATGCAGATCATCTTTCCCGATCAAAAGAAGTAGCCGCACATTTCCAGGTTCCCCTGTTTCTTCCTGTTCCTAATAAGGTGCAATTTCCCTTTAATAACGTAACCACGGATACTGTCTTTTCCATTGGGAGCATTACCCTGCAAACTCTTCCCACTCCGGGACACAGCTTTGAGAGTGTTAGTTTTTACATTGAAAATAGTGTCGTCTTTACCGGTGATACCCTTTTCACTAACGGTGTTGGCCGCCCGGACCTGAAAGCAAGCGAAGAAGAAAGCCGGGATAAAGCAACTTTATTATACAAGTCACTGCAAAAATTGCTTTCATTACCTGACCAGGTATTAGTGCTTCCTGCACATACCAATAAACCGGTTGAATTTGACGGCCTACTGATAAACACCCCTATCGGCCAGGCTAAGAATGAAATCGCTATGCTTCATAACAATGAACAGGATTTCGTCACTATGCTCTTACAGAAAATACCTCCTACCCCGGCAAATTATCTGACCATAGTCGAAAAAAACCTTGCTGGTGATTTTTCTGATATTACCCCGGCTGACCTGGAAGCGGGGTCCAATCGTTGTGCTATATCCTAAATTAATAAAACAAATACGATGAACAAATTGAGTTTAATTCTTTCCCTATGTGTAATGACAGTATCAATAGTTGCTTCTGCCCAACATGCAGAGCCATGGAAACCTGAGCAGTTATTATCTCCCGCCAGCTTGTCTGC
>JAKFEJ010000011.1:0-3357 GCA_036675745.1 Chitinophagaceae bacterium
TAATTTATATGCAATACAGAAAATTTGGAAGAACCGGTTGGGATGTCAGTGAAGTAGGATATGGCATGTGGGGAATGGCTGGCTGGACAGGCTCGGAAGAAAAACAAGTGAATGAAGCGCTTGATAAAGCCATTGAACTCGGCTGCAATTTTTTTGACACAGCCTGGGCCTACGGTGACGGACTTAGCGAAGAGATATTAAATAAAACATTGAAAAGGCATCCCGGCAAGAAATTATATACAGCTACAAAGATCCCACCCAAAAACAGGAAATGGCCATCCCAACCTCATTTCACTCTACAGGAAGTTTTCCCGGCAGATTATATAATTGAATACACAGAAAAGAGTTTAAAAAATTTGGGGGTTGACTCAATTGACCTGCAACAGTTTCATGTATGGGAAGATAATTGGGCACAAGAGGATGAATGGAAGGAAGCAACAACTAAATTAACCCAGCAAGGTAAGGTGCAGGCATGGGGCGTTAGCGTTAACAGGTGGGAACCCGAGAATTGTTTAGAAACATTGAAAACCGGTTTGATTGATGCGGTACAGGTTATCTATAATATTTTTGACCAGTCACCGGAAGACAATCTTTTTCCCTTATGCCGTGAAAAAAATATCGGGATCGTTGCACGGGTTCCATTTGATGAAGGAACATTAACCGGAACATTTACTAAAGAAACCAGTTTTCCACAAAACGATTGGCGGGCTACTTATTTTGTCAAAGAGAATTTAATAACAAGTGTAGAACATGCCGATGCGCTTAAACCTTTGATCCCGCAGGGAATGACAATGGCTGAAATGGCTATCCGTTTTATTCTCAGCAATCCTGATATATCTACCACCATTCCTGGAATGAGAAGAATTCGCAATGTTGAATCAAACATGTACTGCAGTGATGGTAAGGGTTTACCTGCAAGCTTATTGAATGAATTAAAAGATCATCGCTGGGACAGGCAGCCAACCCAATGGTCTCAATAAATACGGATCTTGCTGTTGTTAATTCAGTAATTGAAAAAAAGATATTCTTTCAAATAAAAGTTTTTAATTTAAACTAAAACAGGTTATTATGAATTCCCGTCGTGATTTTCTGCATAAACTTGCTGCCTCGTCAATAGCTTTACCACTATTTAGCTATATGGAAAAAAAAGAACCGGACTACAATCCCTCGTATGATGGGCCTGTACTGCGTGTAGCCATAATGGGCCTGGGAAGTTATGGTACCCGTGTTGCGGATGCTATGCAATCCTGTAAGATGGCTAAACTAACAGGAATTATCAGCGGAACACCATCTAAAATAAAAAATTGGCAGAGTAAGTATAACATTCCGGAAAAGAATTGTTACAACTATGAAAACTTTGACAGCATTAAAAACAATCCTGATATTGATGCGGTATATGTGATTACACCAAATGCATTGCATCATGACCAGGTGATCCGGGTTGCCAAAGCAGGTAAGCATGTTATTTGCGAAAAGCCAATGGCCATAAACGCCAAAGAAGGACAGGAAATGGTGGAAGCCTGTAAAAAAGCAAATGTCAAATTGCTTGTCGGATACAGAATGCATTTTGAACCAAATACTCTTGAGATCATCCGGATGCGGAACAATGGTGAATTTGGAAAGGTTTTATTTTTCCAGGGATTAAGCGGTTTCAGAATTGGCGATCCTAAGCAATGGCGCTTGAATAAGCAACTGTCTGGTGGCGGCGCTATGATGGATATTGGTATCTATTCTATCAACGGATCACGATACATGGTAGGAGAAGAGCCTGTATGGGTAACTGCACAGGAAACTAAAACCGACTATGTAAAATTTAAAGAAGGGGTTGATGAAACTATTCAATTTCAATTAGGCTTCCCGGGTGGAGCGGTCGCATCATGCTTATCTACTTATAGCATGAACAACCTGGATCGTTTTTTCCTGAATGGCGAAAAAGGTTTTGGTGAACTACAACCAGCTACCGGTTATGGGCCGATCAAAGGCCGTACGCAAAAAGGAGAACTAACCCATCCTCATGTTACTCATCAAACAGTACAAATGGATGAAATGGCAGGTATTATTTTGCAAAACAAACAACCCATTGTACCTGTAGACGGTGAAGAAGCAGTAAAAGATCTCAAAATTATCGATGCTATTTACCAGGCTGTTAAAATGGGTAACAAGGTTGATCTTAAATTGTAAAGTATTCCGGGCGATATTTTTTATCAGGCTATCTTCAGCCGTGTACGTGTAGGGAGACCTGTTATGCAACAGTTAACTCATCTTTCTTTTCATTAACTTTCATGAATAAAGAATTTAATAAATTAAATGAGCCATAAAATTTTACGAGGTAAACTATACCAAACGCTGATGAATCCTGTTAAAGGCGGGACCATGTAACTAAAGACAAATAAAAATATAACATGAAAAAGGGGATCATTATAACGCTGGCTGCTTCAGCAATTCTTTTTTGTACGTTATCTTCCTTTGCACAATACAGCCTTTTCAATGGCAAGGATCTAAATGGCTGGCATATTGATATTCCCGAAATGGACACCAATGCAGCAGCCATCAATCCATTCATCATCCGTAATAAAATGCTGGTAAGCCTTGGCACGCCACAGGGTCATCTTATAACAGATTCTGTTTATCAAAATTTTCGTTTGGAGATTGAATATCGCTTTGCAGCAAAACCCGGAAACTGCGGTGTACTGGTGTTTGCTTCTACGCCACGGGTTCTGTATAAAATGTTTCCCAAATCAGTTGAAGTACAACTGATGAATAAAAATGCCGGTGATTTTTGGTGCATTGGAGAAGACATTGAGGTACCTGATATGGAAACCCGCCGCGGCCCAAAAGCTAACTGGGGAACTACAGATGGAAAAGAACGAAGGGTTAAAAATCTTACTGACAGTTCTGAAAACCCGGTTGGAGAATGGAATAGCATGACGTTTGAATGTGTTGGTAATTCTATTAAAGTCTGGGTTAACGGTGACCTGGTGAATTATGGCTTCAACTCTACTGCCAGCAAAGGTAATATTGCATTACAGGCCGAAGGTTCAGAAGTGGAATTCCGTAAGGTGGTGTTAACACCTATAACCAAACTTAGCGGTAAATAACAACCGCATCTTTGCATAAATTTTGTACGACGGGGGTAAAGGTGTAACACCCTGCAGGGCCGGGAAATTAATGTTTGTTAAAAAAATGTTCCCGGCCTGTCCTGATTCATCATTGAATAAAATCATTACATGCCGGGAACTAAAATAACATCGGAGGCTCGTGAGATTGGATCTATCGCACCAACTTGTTTTTATTTTTTTACTCTCACCAATTTAAAAACTTTGCCTGTTGTTCCGGATGGGCCCAGTAAGGTTGAAA
>JAKFEJ010000040.1:0-21139 GCA_036675745.1 Chitinophagaceae bacterium
TCGGTGGAAGATGTTACGGGATGTTCAATATTCTTGTGACCAACAAAACTAAATACAAGAATACTTTTTAAAGGAACATTGATTTCAAAATTACCCTTGGCATCGGTCACTGTTGCAGCATTGCCATCTTTTACTACGATAGAAACACCGGCTAATGGTTCATTGTTTAGTTTGGAATTAACAATGCCTTTAACGGCAATATCCTGGGCATGTATGGAACCGGCCAGGAAACATAAAATTAGTACACTTAAAATTTTAGTCATGATTGATAGTTGACAGTTTAAAATAGTGGAATGCATCGTTGGGTTCATAAACCGTTGATGGCATACGAATCCTGTTTAGCCAATATGCATGGCTATTACCATTATCCTGCATCATTAAAATAATGGGAGAAATAGAATCAACACGAGCAACAACAGCAGCACATTCGCATACTGTTCAGGAAAGAGTAGTCGGTAATAATCCTGGCGGAAGGTGTAAAGTTTGCCGTTTTCACTGCGTTCATGTTTTAGAATTTATGTGATTGGATATACAATCACTTATCAGGAACTTACTGAATCTATAGCGGCAAGCGAGAGAAGCCCGGTTGGCAATTAAACTGCGCATAATGGAATAGCGCAACAAGTGTTGTTCCAGACTTATCTTTCCCTGCAATGCAAGGTTGGATTTGGCACCATTTCTCTTTCGAAAGAGACGGTTGCCAGGGCTTCATCGGGCCATATCCCTCAGCCGTTCTTGATAAGTATGAAGCAAAGATATTCCCGTCTTGTTATTCTACCAAAATAATGGACTAATAATTTTTAGTTAATAGTCATATTTAGTTTAAGGTTATATAGTTTGGTTTTACTTTCATGTTTTTTTAAGAATTTATTTTCATTGAAATACGGTAATGAACGTTGGTAATTTCAATTCAGTTATTTAATCGGTATTAAGAAGTGTTTGAATTAATAAAAAATATTCTATAGGTGCCTGAGTTTTATTTGCCACAGATTACGATACTTCGTAGACCAAAGCACACAGATTTATCTGTGCCGATCTGTGGTAAAATAAATAATTTAAACAGCTTCTGATTTTAGCAAGCAGATTTCCGGAGTATCAAAATGGATAGCAATTTTTCAACCCGGACGCTTTCAGGTTTAAAATATATACAGGACTCGTAATGATTTAATGCCCTGTATGTTGTATTGCGGTTCCATTATTTTTTTTTACCTTTTATGTCGCAAATTCAATTCTACGCTGCGAAAACTTACCGGTTTAAGATTTCAATGTAGATTTTAAGAGTTTTTGATAAAGCAGGATGTGGGACTTTCCCGTTGTCCTTTCTATTAGTAGTAAAATAAAAGGCCTGGTTAAGTAGTGGCGTACCCTATTTAATGACAAGAGCATTTTAACCTCAACCTATAGAATATGACAATTAATAAAATTACCATCCGTGGTGAAAAACAATCCAGTCAGTCAGCCTTTGATGCATCCGATGATCTTAAGTTAGACGAAGTCTACCTGTTAGGTAGCACCACCCGGGGCGAAGCAGAACGCCATACTATTACCTTAAAAAAAGACCAGGTAGTTGAGTTCGTATTTGAAGACAATACGGTTTGGATCAGTTCCGATAAAACCATACAGGATGTATTTCCGGAAGCGGCAGCAATAAAAAGCAGATCAGTTGACAGCGATTTCGAAATACCTTTTTATATACAAACAAGTACAGATGATAGAGGCATTGGCAATGTAGCCCTGAAATTGCTAAAGGTGTTTACAAAGAAAGGTGTGCAAAAAGGAGTAAAGGAACTTGCTGCAGACCTGGAGAAAAAGCAATTAGATAATAAAAGCGGTCTTTTCAGATTGGATGCAGGGTTTCAATTTTTCAAAGAACTTCCTGCGGATAACAACAAACCATTTCTTCTTTTTTTGCATGGGACTAACTCTTCTACCGGTGGATCATTCGGAGAATTGTCAGGCACAGAACTATGGAAATATATTCATCAGACCTATGATCAGCATGTGCTCGCTTTTCAACATGAAACTCTTACCAAAAGTCCTTTGCAAAATGTATTGGAGCTGGTAAAACAACTTCCAGCGAATGCGTCGTTGCATATGATCAGTCACTCCCGTGGCGGATTGGTTGGCGATATACTATCCCGTTTTTGTGTAGACAATGAAAACAATGCAGGATTTTCAGAAGACGAAATAAACTTTTTAAAAAAAGAAGGCCGTGATGCTGATATAAAAAACATCAAAGCGATCGGGGAAGAAATTAAAAAGAAAAATATCACTGTACAAAAATTTATCAGGGTTGCTTGTCCTGCAAGCGGCACTACATTGGCTTCTGATCGCCTTGATCATTTCTTTAATATCACTTTCAATCTTATTGGCATTGCTGTAGGTGGCGCGGCTAATCCTGTGTATGGTGCTTTTAAAAATTTAATTGCGTCAGTAGTCGATTGCAAAGAAGATGTAAGTGTGCTCCCGGGCCTGGAAGCAATGAATCCAGATTCACCTTTTATTAAAGTATTAAATTATCCACGACCATTAGCTGCTATTGACAGCCCTTTGGTAGTAATATCCGGTAACAGCCAGGTAAACTTTAGCTTTAAAGCATTGGTAGTATTAGCAAGCAAACTTTTCTTTGATTCTAAAAATGACCTGGTTGTCAATACGGCTTCCATGTATAATGGAAGTAAGCGGGTAAAACTGGTTCAATATTTTTTTGACGAAGGTGCT
Source organism: Chitinophagaceae bacterium (assembly GCA_036675745.1). Taxonomy (GTDB): domain Bacteria; phylum Bacteroidota; class Bacteroidia; order Chitinophagales; family Chitinophagaceae; genus Terrimonas_B. Next base: position 2,722 of record JAKFEJ010000040.1, read on the forward strand.
ACGGTTGATCATTTTCATTATTTTAAAAACCATAAAACCAATGCAGCATTACTGGATGCGTTGAAAGCAACAGGAGATTCTCTGATACCCGGATTTGTAAGACTGGAACAAGGTGCATCTTCTTTGGCAGATCGCAATGCAATCCTAAAATTGGATGGTGGGCAAGTGTTTAAGAATACCGTTACCGGTAAAAGACCCATTGCTATATTGCTTCCAGGCATTATGGGTTCTAACCTTTCACGCAACGGGAAACTTGTCTGGATCAATTATTTCAGATTTTTAGCAGGAGAATTGGGTGGATTAAAGATTTCCGAAAAAGGAATAGAAGCTCCTTCATTAATAAAAACTTCTTATAAAAAGCTGGCGGATCATTTGAGTGAATCTTACGATGTGGTAACATTTGCTTTTGATTGGCGCCAGCAATTGAATGATTGCGCAAAGCTGTTTGATGAAAAGATCAATGAATTATTAAAACATGGCCAACCGATAAAAATAATAGGGCATTCTATGGGAGGTGTACTTGTTCGTGATTTTATTATCAATCATAGCGACACCTGGCAACGACTCAACAGTTCCGTGGGTTTTCGTTTATTGTTTTTAGGTTCGCCATTGGGCGGATCTTTCCGTATTCCTTATGTATTATTTGGAAAAGATCCCATTATTGACAAGATCAGTAAAATCGATATTTTTCATACGAAGAAACAATTGCTCGAAGTGTTTTCTAATTTCCCGGGTTTGTTAAGTTTGTTACCACTTACAGTCGACGGTGATAATGATTTCGCAAAAGAGGAGACATGGAAAAAAATGAGCAAAGCCAATGGCGATCCTGTTTGGCCGGTACCTCCCAAAAAACACCTGGATACATTTAGGGCCTATCGTGATTTTATTAATGCCAGTGCAAAAGATATTGACTATTCCAATGCCGTATATATAGCCGGAAAAGATAAATCCACACCCAGCGGTTACGAATTGGATGAAAATAACAATTTAGTATTTCTAAGTACTGCAGCCGGCGATCAGAGTGTGACATGGGAGTCGGGTATCCCCAAAAAAATGATTGAAAACAACACAGTATATTATGCTGATTCATCACATGGCGCATTGTCCAATGACCCCGACCTGTTTAAAGCTATCTCCGATATATTGATCAATGGATCCACAACTTTATTAAAGAAAACAAGACCGGCTATTCGTGGTGCTGAATTGGTATTCAGAACAGCACAGGTTAACGATTTTGATCTGTCTCCGGAAGGTATCGAAAACACGATACTTGGTTTGGGTGAAGAAAAGATAAGTGAAGCCGGTGAAATGCCCATTCGTGTTTCTATCAGCAACGGCGATCTGAAATATTCTTCCTATCCATTGCTGGCGGGCCATTTCATGAATGATGGTATTTTATATGCAGAAAAAGCTATTGATTATAATATGAAGGGAGTTCTTACGGAGCGATACCAGTTAGGACTTTATCCGGGTGAGATCGGGAGCAGTGAAGTGATCATCACACATCAAAAAGATTTTAATGGGGCGATCATAGTAGGGTTAGGGGATCCGGGTTCATTGACAGCTTTTCAACTAACACAAAGCGTAGAACAGGGAGTATCCAAGTATTTAATTAACCTGAACAGTAGAATGCCGCATAGCTTGAATAACACTGATACGAAGCAAATAGGGGTTTCATCATTGGCTATCGCTTGTTCTTACGGCGGATTATCTATTGAAAAATCAATAAGAGCAATTGTAATGGGTGTGCAAAACGCCAATAATAAAATAAGACAGACATTAAAAGAAGGAGCAAAGACAGTTACACATATTGAGTTTGTAGAGCAGTACCAGGACCGGGCTTTGAACTGTCTTTATGTTTTGAATGAAATAGAAAAAGAAGAAGACCGGACTTTGAACATAGTGTTTGAGAAAAAGAGAATTAAAAAATTATTGGGTTCAAGAGAACGTCTGCCACTGGATAACACAGATGAATGGTGGACAAGGATCAATGTTAAATTGAAAGAGTATGACCTGAAGGATATCACAAATGATAAATCAAAAGACGGGAAGATCAGGGGCATGCAATTTAATATCTCTACCGGTGGGGCTAGAGAAGAACAAAGAAATTTGTTTACCAGCAGGGAAATGGTGCAGGAGTTGATAAATGAGATGTCCGGTAATAATCAATGGACGCCGAGGTTGGCAAAAACAATTTTTGAATTATTAGTACCTAACGATTTTAAAGAGCAATTAAAAAAGCAGTCGAATATTAATTGGATCGTAGATAAAGATACTGCGTCTTATCCATGGGAATTATTGCAGGACAGTACCAATAATGCAAAGCCATTATGCATCAATGCTGGGATGGTGAGGCAATTGGCCACGCAGGATTACAGGGTGAAAATAAATTCGGTTACAAAAAATTCAGCGCTGGTAATAGCTGACCCTGATCTGAAAGGATTTGTAAACCAGTTGCAGGGAGCATTGGAAGAAGGGGAATTGGTGACGGATATTTTAAGCCAGACCGATTTTACCACTACAAAAATAGCAAGAGGTTCGGCTTCTGATATTATCCAGGCGTTGTTCAGCGAAGATTATAAGATCATTCACCTGGCCGGTCATGGTATGTTTAATGAAGATCCATCCAAAGGTTCGGGGATGGTGATTGGCAATAACGTGTTTTTGTCTACCCGTGAGATATGCCAGATGAGTTCGGTTCCCGAGTTAGTGTTTGTGAATTGTTGTCATCTTGGTAAAACAGAAGGCACTGTAGAAGCTTTGTACAGAAACAGGTTTAAACTGGCGGCAAATATTGGAACACAACTGATAGAAAACGGAGTGAAAGTAGTGATAGCAGCCGGTTGGGCGGTTGATGACAGAGCGGCACTGGAATTTACGGACGTGTTTTATAAAGCCATGTTTGATGGGGCCGAATTCGGCCAGGCTGTACTGGAAGCAAGAAAAGCTATTTATGAAAAATATAAATACACGAATACCTGGGGTGCTTATCAATGTTACGGTGACCAGTTTTATACATTAAGGACGGGTTACAAAAAATATCCACCCAAAGAATATGTGATCGCAAAAGAAGCGGAAATTGAATTAGGCAACCTGCTTAATAAACTGGAAATATCCGGCTATACAACCGAAGGGCTATTGGCAGAGTTAAACGCTATTTCAACCGCAATAGACAAGGCTAAGATCAGGAATGGAGAAACAACGGAAATAGAAGCACTCATATACGGAGGCTTATGTATGTACGAGCAGGCCATGATAAAATATGAAAGCCTTTTGAAAATGGAGAATGCATCTTTTTCATTTTCAGCCATGGAAAAATATTGTAATGTCCGGCCAAAGTTTTATATCAGTGAATTTAAAAAATCGAAAAAAAATCAAAAAGAGTTATTGCTGAGTATAGACAAAGTAATAAAAGACCTCAACCTGTTAATTGATTATAGTCCTACCGCTGAGCGGCTGAATATGCTGGGAAGTGCTTACAAAAGCAAGGCGATGATCAATACAACGAAAGTTCAAAAAATAAATGCTTACAAGCAAGCGGCGCTTTTTTATTATAAGGCATATTCGAGGCAAAAAAAGGCTTATTCATTGACAAACTGGCTGGAGATAGAAAACTTGCTGGTGTTATTGGAAAACAGGAAATGGGGGCAACCGGTAAAACTGGATCAAACTGACTATAGCTTGCCAGCGTTAAAAGATGCTGTTAAAGACCTTGAAAATATGTTTGATTCGTTGACCAGCTTTTCTCCTGATGAATTAAGTTATTGGGATTGGGCGTCAGCAGCCAACATAAAACTTTGTATGATGATGCTTGAGTATAAAGCAGGAACTTATAAACCGCCGGCGTATGAAGATATATTTAACCTGTATAAAGAAACCTGGGATAAAGCAGGCTCCAAAGGAAAGAAACTAGGGGAGATCGATCATTTTGATTTCCTGGTAGATGCTTTGTCTTTAAGTAAAAAGAAAAACGCAACGGCTATGAAAAAGAAGATCAATGACCTGAGGAATCAATTGGAAAGAATGATCTGAACGGAGAAAAGTTGACAGATGGGAGTTGACGGATGACAGCCATTACTATCGAAGATTTTTTTATACCTGTAATAGGTGCAGAATGATGGAACTTTAAGTATCGAACTTCAAACCTTTTCAAATGACTTTTATTAAAAAGGGGAGCAAGAATGCAGTTGTAACAGAGCTGCAGAATATTTTAAGAGAGCTGGACTATAATATTCCTGTAACGGGAATATTCGATATCGCCACTTATAAAGCGGTAAGGAATTTCCAAAGCCGGCATTTAGATAAGCACAACTCACCCCTGGAAGTAGATGGGGAAGTAGGTGAAATAACCTGGTGGGCATTACAAAATCCAAGAAGTAAAGTCCAGGGCGGTGCCATTGATTATGGAATGATACCCAACCTGTCATTTGGTGGAACAACTACGGGCAGAACTGCTTTACAGTTTGCCATAGAAGAACTGAATGCCGGTGCCGGTGAAGTAGGTGGTAATAACAAAGGTCCCTGGGTAAAAAAATATTTGCAACCAGTTGGACTTTCTGAGGGCAATAGTTGGTGTGCGGCTTTTATCAGCTGGTGCTTTTTGCAGGCGGCGGGAGGCGATAAAAGAAATATGCCGTTTAAGTATTCGGCCGGCGCCAGAAATATTTATAACCAGCTAAAACAAAAAGGATTTATTTATGATGCCGTTCGGACACAGCCTTTGCCTGGCGATATTGTAACATGGTGGCGGGTAAGTATGTCTTCAGGATTCGGGCATATCGCTATCGTTCATCATTATAAAGATGGATTTCTATATACAATTGAGGGGAATAAGGCAGCCAATGTAGCCGGGTTTTCGTATGTAAAAACCCGGATGGATAAATTGCTTGGATATGGACGCCTGGAATAATTTTATATGAAATGAGCCATAAAAATTTTCGAGCAAATTCATGCCAACCGCGATGAAAATTTTTATGGAGAATTCCATGTGTCCAAAAAGCAATAAAAATTAACACATGAAATCAAAAAAAGAATTTATACAAATTTTCAGAAATAAATCAAAAGATGATTGACTCTGATCAAGCACTCCGTCGGACATGTAGTACTTACTCTACAAAACCATTGTAGTAATAATGACCTCAGATTGAGGGGTTGTTCTATTTTTCTAAGCTGTTTACTGGCTTTACTTTGTATCATTAATCCGTACCCTACTTAAAACAAGTATAAAAATATTAGTCCTTGAAAATCCATTTCTGATTCAAGACAACCACTATCTTCTCTGATTAGCATGAACCGTCCAGCCGCTTGTCTGTTTTTTTACAGGCAAGCGGTATTTTTTGTTATCTGGTATACCTCTTTGCACCGACGCTGAAGCTTTAGCGCAAGCGTTAGGGGATAGGTGCGTAACTTGCACCTCTGCATGAAACATCTCAAAGCTGTCAATAAATATTTCTGGAAGTACCGTATCCGTCTTGGGGTAGGTGTTTTGTTTGTTTTTTTGTCCAACTATTTTAATGTTCTTACTCCACAAATAACGGGCTTTGTTATTGATTTTGTACAACGGTCGTTGAGTCTGCCCGGTTACAAACCCCGGCAGGCAGGGGCCGATTATGATCCCCTTGTCAATAAGTTTATCGCTAAAGTGGAATTGGCTGATTACAATATGGCAAAAGTGGTGGCCTTATGTGGGATCAGTATCCTGGTATTAGCTTTACTGAGAGGGGTTTTTCTTTTCCTGATGCGGCAAACCATGATTGTGATGAGCCGTCATATTGAGTATGATCAGAAAAATGAAGTGTACAAGCACTATCAGCAATTGGATGCGGCGTTTTATAAAAGGAATAGCACTGGCGACCTGATGAACCGCATTGCTGAAGATGTAAGCCGTGTACGGATGTTTACCGGCCCTGCTATCATGTATCTTGTCAACCTGGTGGCTGTTATTTCGCTGGCGGTTTTTTTTATGTATAAAAGAGATCCGCTGCTTACATTGTATGTGCTGGCGCCACTTCCTATCCTGGCCGTTGCTATCTATTTTGTCAATAACATGATCCATAAGAAAAGCGAGAAAATACAGGAATCATTATCTGATCTCACCACCAATGCACAGGAATCCTATTCAGGTATCCGTGTTATTAAATCTTTTGTTCAGGAAAAGGCAATGCTTGGTTTTTTTACAAAAAATAGCGAAGAGTACAGGAAAAATGCTATCGGTCTTGCAAGGGTAGAAGCTATTTATTTCCCTTCTATTACATTGCTTATCGGGTTAAGCACATTGCTTACGATAATGATCGGTGGTTTATATTATATTCAGGGCACTCATAATATCGGGATTGACACTATTGTTGAATTTGTGATGTATATTAATATGCTCACCTTTCCGGTCAGTGCCATCGGGCTGACAGCGAGTATGATCCAGCGGGCGGCAGCATCTCAGAAAAGGATCAATGAATTCCTGGAAACAAAGCCCACTATACAGAACCCTTTAAAAGCTCTTCATACCCGGCTGGAAGGGAATATACATTTTAAAAATGTCGATTTTGTATACAGGGATACAGGTATCAGGGCATTAAATCATTTCAACCTTAAAATAAACAAAGGAGAAAAAATAGCCATAGTAGGCAGAACGGGCAGTGGTAAAACAACTATCGCCCAGCTATTGCTGCGCATGCATGATCCTACCCGTGGGAGCATTGAATTAGATAATGCAGATATAAAAAGCATTAACCTGGATGTGTTGCGTGAGCAGACCAGCTACGTGCCACAGGATGTATTTTTATTCAGCGAGACTGTTCATAATAATATCGCTTTTGGTATGGAAAAAGCGGAAACAACCGCTGTAGAAAAGGCGGCACAGCAAGCTCATGTTCATAAGGAAATACTCGGATTCTCTGAGGGGTACAGTACCATGATTGGCGAAAGGGGAGTTACATTAAGCGGAGGACAGAAGCAACGGATCTCTATAGCAAGGGCTTTAATTAAAGACCCGGCTATCGTTATTTTCGACGATTGCCTGAGTGCTGTTGATGTAAAAACGGAAAAAGAGATCATCGATAGCCTGAATGACTACCTGCAGGGTAAAACGGCGATCATCATTACGCACCGGATATTTTCTCTTTTCAGCTTTGATAAGATCGTGGTGCTGGAAGACGGCGAAATAGTAGAACAGGGTACCCATCAGCAATTGCTGGACACGAAAGGCTATTATACCGCCCTGTATCAGCGCCAGCAGCAGGAAGACAGGGGTTCAACAGGCAATGGGCAATAGGCAATTGGCAACAGGCAGGAAGCAAGGGAACCAGCGACAGGAACGGGAAACTGGTAACCGGGGACATTTTTTAAAAACTATTCTCTTTTGGCTGTTTAAAAAACATCTATATATTTGTGACTTCATAAAATGTGAAGCAATTTTTTAAACTGAAAATTAACTATTGTGGCGTACGAGAACAACGACAAAAAAATGGAAAGTATTTACAGCAAGAGAATTCGTGCTGGAAAGAGAAGGACTTACTTTTTTGATGTAAGGGCTACCCGTGGTAATGATTATTACCTGACCATTACTGAAAGCCGTAAACGTTTTGATGATAATGGGTATGACAGGCATAAGATTTTTTTGTATAAAGAAGATTTTAATAAATTTATCAAAGCATTGGGCGAGTCTGTAGACTATGTAAAAACAGAACTGATGCCTGATTTTGATTTTGATGCGTTTAATCACGATGAAAATGAAGAGTACAACCAGGACGGTGGTTCTTCTTCAAACAACGGGGAAGTGGTAAATGGCGAAGCAACTGTTGTGGCGGAGAAAGAAGAAGAAGTTGTAACCACACCGGTAGCTGAAGTACAAGAGGAATCAGGTGATGTAAAAAGCAACAGCCAGGAAGAAGTAGATAAATGGTAAAAATGAAAATCTAAATATGAATGCCTCCTTTTTCGGGAGGCATTTTTTATTTGTTTTTATCCTGATCCCCTGACAAATTTTTGTCTTCTGACATATGGATGAACATTTTTATATCATCTGTCCATTGGTCTTTATAATTATTCAAATAGTTTTCGTGACCTGCTAAAGGAAAAGTACTGAGTTTTTTTATTCCTTTCAGGTTTTTGAAAATGCTTCTTATCTCTTTCATAGACACCCTGTCGTCCTTTTCACCAAAAAGAAGCAAAGCGGGACATGTAATGCTTTTAGCATAAGTTTCCGGATTATGTTTGAATGCATTAAAACCGTTCTGGATCCCTCCCCAAAAGACTAATAAATTTGCCATTGGGAAACCCGGGACTTTCATGGAAGAAAAACGGGCCTGAACTGTTTCCAGCATTGTTCCAAACGGGCATTCAATTATGATAGAACTTACTTTTAATTGATAATCATTTTGTGCTTTCATAATTGCTACTGCACCCATCGACGTTCCAAATAAAATAATATTAGTCTCACCCTGATCTTTTAAATATTCAAAAGCAGTTTTTACTTCCTCTGCTTCATGAAATCCAATTGTCGTTTGATTGCCTTCAGAACCACCTGAACCCATAAAATCTACCAACAAAGTATTATAACCTAAACTAAGAAATACATCAGCTTTGTCAAGCATGGATGATTTCTCTCCTCCATATCCATGAAATAAAATCACTGAGCCTTTTGAGGAATCTGCTTTTATTGACCAGCATTCAATTACCTTATTACTATTGAGTTTAATTGTTTCAAAGTTTATATCGGGGAATTTCTTGTTTTTGGGTCGTGGGTTATTAACTCCTGAAAATAATGTTTGTACTTTCTGGCCAAGTGAAAGATTTTTGGCATGTTTCGTTTTGTTTGCAGTCCTGTCAAAATGGGTGAATTTGTAAGCATGCAAATACGCAATGATATTCATCAAAACAAATAAGATCAGGGCAGACCATAAGAACCTCTTAATGAATTTGTGTCGCTTCATTCTAAATGGCTGCTTCGTTTTTTTGTTGAAATCAATTATTCAAAAAATCGGGTAACCGATCTGTCCTTTACGATTTTTCCATCCTGAAAATCTATTCTTCGGGATACTATTCCCTTGGCTGTTCCTTTTAATACCGGCATGTTATACGTTTGCTTTTCCGGTTTTACACAAGGCATATTAAACTGGCTCATATCAGGTTTTATACAAGGCATATTGTCCTGGGGCAGGACAGAAACATTGTTGCCATCCGGCAAAATATAGGTAACCTCTTTTTGAGGCTGTACAGGGATTGAAGATGGATAGTTTGGAAACCCGGTAATCTTTTTTTCCAGTTTCTTTTTGATTTGTTTTTGCAAGTAATAAACTTCATCATTTTGCGCTGAAACAAAACTAAAAGTTGTGATGGCTGCCAGAAGAAATAAATATTTCATAAGCATCATTTTGTTGCTCTTTGAAGATAAAGCTATTTTCTCAAAGTCTTATAAGCATTGATCAACCCGTTTGTTGAAGAGTCATGATTGCTTACCTTTTCTTTATTTTCCAGTTCGGGCAAAATTTTATTAGCTAATTGTTTACCCAGCTCAACGCCCCATTGATCAAAACTGTAAATATTCCAGATAATTCCCTGGGTGAATATTTTATGTTCGTACAAGGCGATCAGTTGGCCTAATGTGAATGGCGTTATTTTCTTTATTAAAAAAGAATTCGTTGGTTTATTACCCGCAAAAACTTTGAAGGGAAGAAGACGGGCTATTTGTTCAGGTGTCAATGCTTGTTTTTCCAATTCTTTTTCCGCTTCTTCGTCTGTCTTTCCATTCATCAACGCTTCTGTTTGCGCAAAAAAGTTGGACAAAAGTTTTTGATGATGATCGCCAACACGATTATGTGTCTGTGCTGGTGCTATAAAATCGCAGGGGATCAACGGGGTGCCCTGGTGTATCAACTGGTAAAAAGCATGCTGGCCATTGGTGCCGGGTTCGCCCCAGATCACCGGGCCGGTGGAGTACTCTACAGCTTCGCCATTCCGGTCAATACTTTTACCATTGCTTTCCATATTTCCCTGTTGAAAGTAGGCGGGAAAACGGTGCATATATTGATCATATGGAAGGATAGCTTCCGTTTGCGAACCAAAGAAGTTGGTGTACCACAATCCTATTAATGCCATCAATACGGGAATGTTTTTGTCAAAAGTTGTGTGTTGAAAATGCTCATCTGTACTATGGGCGCCTTTCAATAGTTGTTCAAAATTTTTATAACCAATACTCAAAGCGATAGATAAGCCAATGGCACTCCATAATGAATAACGTCCGCCTACCCAATCCCAGAATTCAAACATATTATCCTTATCGATCCCAAATTTTACTACTTCCGTTTCATTAGTTGACAGTGCGACAAAATGTTTGGCGATATATTTTTCATTTTTTGCTTTTATCAGGAACCATTCCCTTGCTGTATGTGCATTGGTCATCGTCTCCTGTGTGGTAAAGGTTTTGGAAGCAATCAGGAAAAGCGTTCTTTCCGGATTGACTTTCTTTAATGTTTCGGCTATATGGGTGCCGTCTATATTGGATACATAAAATGTTTCTATGTCCCGCGATTGGTAGGGCTTCAATGCTTCCGTTACCATCAGGGGCCCAAGATCGCTGCCGCCAATACCAATGTTGACAATGTATTTGATACGTTTGCCGGTATAGCCTCTGTGTTCGCCATTGTGAACCGCATCGCAAAAACTTTTCATCTTGCGCAATACTTTTTTTACTTCGGGCATTATATTGTTACCCTCAGTGTACACAGGTTGTTTGGAGAAATTTCGCAAAGCAGTATGTAATACAGAACGTTTTTCAGTGGCATTGATCATATCTCCATTGAACATGGCGCTGATGGCATCTTTTAACTTACATTCTTCAGCCAGTTGCAGCAGCAACTTTAATGTCTTATCTGTAATAATGTTTTTTGAGTAGTCAAAGAGAATATCATCATACTGAATACTGAATTGCGAAAAACGTTTTTTATCAGCGCTAAACAATTCTCTCATTTTTACTGAATTCATTTCTGCGAAATGTTCTTTCAGTGAAGACCATGCTTTTGTTGTAGCCGGGTTTATTTTTGGTAACATGCTGTTGAATTATAATGTTGATAGTGTATCTATTGTTTTTGCAACCATCTCCTTGGTTATATCCAGGTGCAACACCAATCTCACCCTGTTGGGAGCAATGGCATAGCAAAGTATATTTTTCTCCTTTAGTTTCGTTACCAGTTCGGGAGCACTCATTCCATCTTTTAATTCAAAGATGATAATATTGGTCTCAACGGGTAAAACCAGTTGAACAAAATCTTTTTTCGAAATGGCAGCGGCAATTTCTTTTGCATGTTCATGATCTTCTTTTAATCTTTCAATATTATTTTGCAAGGCATAGATACCGGCCGCAGCAAGAAAACCTGCCTGCCGCATACCGCCGCCAAATGCTTTTCGTACCCGTCTTGCTTTTTTTATAAAATCGGTATTGCCTAACAACAAGCTGCCTACCGGGCAACCAAGGCTTTTACTAAGGCAGATGGAAATACTGTCAAATACTTTTCCATATTGTTCAGGTGTTTCATTTTTTGCAACTAAAGCGTTCACTAATCTTGCTCCATCCAAATGAAATTTCAGGTTATTCTCTGCGCATACCTGCCTGATCTTTTTTATTTCTTCAAAATCATAGCAACTGCCACCGCCACGGTTGCTGGTATTTTCCAAACTAACAAGACTTGTTTTAGCCCTGTGTACATCATCAGGATTGATAGCGGCTTTTACCTGTTTTGCAGTGATCCTGCCCCTGTCCCCGTATAATAACTTTACTGATGCACCGGAATTGGAAGCGATACCGCCACCTTCGTATTGGTAAACATGTGAGCTTTCATCACAGATCACTTCATCGCCGGGCTGTGTATGACATTTAATAGCTATTTGATTGGTCATTGTTCCCGAAGGGCAGAATAAAGCGGCTTCCATGCCAAACATTCCCGCAGACAGCATTTCTAATTCATTGATCGAATCATCTTCTCCAAATACATCATCACCCACTTTGGCATTCATCATCGCATCCAGCATAGCCGGGGTGGGTTTGGTCACAGTGTCTGAACGAAAATCAATAATCATTTACAAAATTTACGTGCAATATAATCAGTTCACTCCTGAAAACAGGCAGTTTGCGGTGTGAAGCATTTGAAAGCGATGCATTTATTAGCTATTATTAATAAGGAGAAAATAAGAGAAATGCACCGCCACTTTAATGGCCGCTATCTTTTTGTAATGGAAGATAAAACAGGAACCCGCCTTACTTCGGGCCGCACTTATCATGAAGAATTAAAAGCAGAATTCGGCCTGTAAACGACCCAACTCATTATTACCACTGTTCATCGGTTAAAACCTGCTTTTGACCTGAATTGGGTTTTTTAAGCTTTTCCAGGAGGATATTTTTGGTCCGAAAAGCATGATCGAATGCCTGTGTCCACTTATCGGTCTTTATAACCTTTCATCAGAAAAACCCGGAAACCTGTAACCCAAATCACAGCAGTACGTCAAACTGGTATTATTTATAACCGGCCGTTCATCAGTAAATACGGCCGTTTAATTTAAAACAATGTTCTTTGTATTGCATAGTACCTACTTTTGAACTGTAATGATCAAAAACAAGTACTAATTACTTTAATGAGACCATAAACCAAATAAAAACTCACACATGAAAAAGATTTTGACCTTGCTGGCAGTCGTTTTAACCTTATCCTTCGTCAGCCGAGCACAATTGACCAATACCGCGACAGCGGAAAAGGTTATCCGCGGCAGAATAACTGGTAGCGTGATTGATGGTAATACAAAAACCATTGAATCAGCTACCATTACCCTGTCAAGGGTAAAAGATTCATCCGTAGCAAAAATGAGCGTAGCGGACAAAACCGGGAAATTCGAATTTGAAAATATTGCTGAAGGCAAATACTTTGTATCTATTTCAGCGGTAGGTCATGAAAAAGGATTTTCAGAAACTATAGAGATTAACGATTCCAATACGGATATTAAACTCAAAACGATTGAGTTGGTTCCCCAGGCAAAATCTATTTCTGGTGTTACCGTTACATCAAAAAAGCCTTTTATTGAGCAAAAGGCCGGAAAAACATTAATCAATGTAGAAGCTTCTCCAACTAATACCGGTTTGAATGCACTTGAGGTCTTGGAAAAAGCTCCTGGCGTGACTGTTGATAATGACGGTAACATCAGTCTTAAAGGCAAACAGGGTGTGATGATATTGGTAGATGGTAAGCCTACTTATATGAGTGGTGCCGACCTGGCTGCTTTATTAAAAAATATGCAGAGCAGCAGTCTTGAGCAAATTGAAATAATGACCAACCCGCCTGCTAAATATGATGCGGCCGGTAATTCAGGTATCATTAATATTAAAACGAAGAAAGGGATTGTAAAAGGAATGAATGGTTCTGCCAATGCAGGATATACACAGGGTTTATATGCTCGTTTTAATGGTGGTGTGAATCTTAACTATCGTAATGAGAAAGTGAACCTGTTTGGTGGGTACAACGGTGGGAAATATGAAGGATATAATAATCTTACTATTGCCCGCAGATTTTATGAAGCAGATAATACTACTTTAAAAGGATCCTCTGACCAATTGTCAAGACCACATTTTAAAGGTATCTATCATAATGTAAAAGCAGGGATGGATTATTATTTTACTAAAAAGACAATAGCAGGTGTCGTTGTAAATGCAAATTTTAATGATAATGATGAAGATCCTACCAGCACTTCTTATGTAAGATTTCCATCCGGCGCTGTTGATTATAAGATAGGATCGAGAGGTGATAATAACCGCAAATGGACAGGTGTTTCCAGCAACTTCAACTTCAAACATACTTTTGATTCAACAGGCCGGGAGATCACTGCTGATGTTGATTATGCTTTTTATAATAACAAAAGCAATACACAGCTTACCACTCAAATATTTGACGCTAATGATGTTAAGAATGATGATGATATTATTTTAAGAGGTGATATTCCTTCAAACATAGATATATACAGTGCTAAAGTTGATTATATACACCCTTTTAAAAACGGCTTAAAGCTGGAGGCTGGTGTAAAAACAAGCTTTGTAAAAACTGATAACCAGGTGGAGTACTTGCGTAACAGCGGTGCAGGATGGACTGCTGATGACAGAAGTAATCATTTTGTATACGAAGAGAATATAAATGCGGCGTATGCAATTTTTTCAAAATCAATAAAGAAATGGGAATTAAGCGCCGGCCTTCGTGTAGAAAATACAAATGCCACGGGCCACCAGATCAAAAGCGATTCTTCTTTCAAAAGAGAGTATACTAATTTATTTCCCAATGTAGGTTTAAGTTATAGTGCGAGTGAGAAAAACCAGTTCAACTTTAGTTACAGCCGCCGGATCGCACGTCCTGATTATGATGATTTGAATCCATTCGTTTTCTTTTTGGATTCACTTACTTATGGCCAGGGTAATCCTTACCTGCAACCACAGTTTACCAACAATTTTGAAGTGAGCCATACATTCAATAAGTTTTTGACAACCACCTTGAATTATACGCAAACAGATGATATCATTACTCAAATGCTGAAACAGAATACCGAAAAGAAAGTGACTTTCCAGACACAGGAGAATTTTAATAAAATGAAACAGATTGGTATCGCTGTGATGGCAAACTTTCCTGTAACAAAATGGTGGAATATGAATATCTACACCAATGTATTCAACAATCATTACACCGGTATATACCAGGATGGCGCTAAGAACGATGCGATTGATGTACAGTTTACCAGTTTTGGGGGTAATATGACTAATAGCTTTACAATAGGTAAAAAAGGTTGGACTGCAGAAGTAAGTGGCTGGTATCGTAGCAAAGTGGCAGAAGGCTTATTGGTGGCTAATGAAATGTATGCTGTTAACTCAGGTATTTCAAAAACAGTATTCAATAAAAAAGGAACCCTTAAGTTGGGCGTTCGTGATATTTTTTATACCCAGCAATTCAGTGGTTATGCAAAATATAGTGATGTTGATGTGGACATATCCAGCAAAAGAGATAGCCGCCAGCTCAATCTTTCATTTACTTATCGTTTTGGAAAAAAGAATATAGCTCCTGAACGCAGAAAGAGAGGCGGTGC
Source organism: Chitinophagaceae bacterium (assembly GCA_036675745.1). Lineage (GTDB taxonomy): Bacteria > Bacteroidota > Bacteroidia > Chitinophagales > Chitinophagaceae > Terrimonas_B. Next base: position 17,824 of record JAKFEJ010000040.1, read on the forward strand.
AAGCGATGAACAAAATAGGGTAAATACAGGCGGAGGGAACTAAGCAAACCCATTAACCATAACCTTTCTTATTAAGTTTAGAACGTTGATTTTCTCATGTGAACAAGTCCCTCTTTTTTTAAGAGGGACTTCGTTATTTTTGTAAAGACCGTTATTAAATTTTTATCACTCATTTAAATTTATCAATATGCCTTCTTTTGATTTTGTCAGCAAAGTAGATGCGCAGGCCCTGGACAATGCCGTGAATGTGGTTACTAAAGAAATAACCAACCGGTTTGATTTTAAAGGTTCGCATGTTGTTATTAAGCTGGATAAAAAAGAGTTTAAGCTCAACCTGGAAACAGATGATGATATGAAAATGCGGCAATTGCTGGATGTATTGATCAGCCGGGCACATAAGCAGGGCATTGCACCGGAAGCATTTGATCTTTCCAAAGAAGGCGCCCAAAGTGGCAAGACCTGGAAAAAAGAAGTACTGGTAAGAAATGGATTGAAGCAGGAAGATGCCAAAAAAATAGTAAAGCAAATAAAAGATTCAGGATTGAAAGTACAGGCTTCTATAAACGATGATATTGTAAGGGTGACCGGTAAAAAAATAGACGATCTGCAGGAAGTGATCCAGGCTTCAAAAAGCTGGTCGCTGGGAATTCCACTTCAATTTGAAAATATGCGGAGCTAAATGTGCATATCCACCTTAAAAATCTTTATAAAGCTTCTATTTGGTGGAAAAACAAGTGCTTAACAAGTGCGTAACTACACCGCTAAAAATTTGGAAACAGGTACTCACAAAACGTATCTTCAATGAACAATCGCTGCAGGATATTATGGCAACAGAAAGAATGCAGCTTGGGGAAGTAAATATCTGTAACAGGATAAATACAACTCCTGAAAACATCAGGTAAAGTGAATAAACTTACGCAAGTAGGAATAGGAACGAAGTCTGATGTTTTCGTTTTTATACGTTATATAATAGGATATTTGAGCCATGGTTCTCATTTAAGGTAAACGGAAGTTTTTTGTAAGGGTTATAAACTAACCTTTTTCCCCTGATACGGAAAATCCAAATAAGTTAGAAGTAGTAATTTTTATAGTATGGTATTTTCTCCGTTGAAGCCATATTATTGCCAGGTCATGTGGTGTTTCAAATCTGAATTCAGGAGTAAAATAGTCCAGCAGGTCAATCATTTCTTCCCTGTAATTTGGTGGATTTTTATTCTTTATCATTTTGATCAAAAAAGTGACAGGGAAAACAAATACAGACAAAAGAATAAAAGAAAGTTTTAATGGAAGCTTGCTGGTTACTTTCCGGGTAAATAAAATAAAGTTGTGTAAAATGCTTTTTCGAGGGTGATACAACCATAAGCAAATTTTCCCGCTTCTTTTTAAAACAGGTTCTACCAGGGAAAGGGATAATTCGGTGTTATTCGTATGGTGAATAACGCCACTTGAATACAATACATCAAAAGTATATTCAGCAAAAGGAAGAAAATGCAAATCGCCTTGTATATACCATGCTTGCTTATTGTCATTTTTCAAATATGCATTTTCAACGGCTTTGCTCAACTCCATGCCAATAGCATATTTTGAGAAACTGGCTATCCTGGTTGTCATTAAACCATGTCCGCTTCCTATGTCAATTATACTTTTATCACTAAAATAACTGTAAGGTTCGCCAACCTCATCTATAAAAATAGTTGAAAGTTCCCCGGGTTCGTAATGCCATAGTTTATCTTTTTCCCTATTTAGAAAACTCCACTCTAATTCAAAACTAATTTTTGTTTTCTTGTTTTTTCCCGAACAAAAATGCAAAAGCCCATGAAAATTCTGCTCCAGCTTTTTTCGGATAAGGTCATAATCCGGTAAATTTTTTTGAAGAAAATTCTGGTAATCGTAGATCGATTCTATTAACAACCGGGGAATGCCCTGTATAATTGGGAATACAAATCCTGTTTCTGAAAACAAAATGCCTTCGTATACTTCATTTACTTCATATCCTTGGTATGATTTTTTAAACTCGGATATTAATTCGAATCTCAGATCTGTTTTCGATAGCGGACATTTCAAAAGGGACAATAACTCATACTGCATGATGAAAGCTATTTTCAGTGTATAAAGGGCTGCAATATAATAGTGGTGCGGGAGAATGCTTGATTTTACTTTTTAAGACCCGTAAATTTGTTGTATTTCGGGCATAATTTAAATGACTCTTTATAATTTTGTCAGGTAATAAATTGATAAATAAGATTTGGCAACAAAACTGTTGCAGCCTACCTTTGCCCACTTAAAAAAATTATAAAATAAGTACGGCAAAATCCGTGCTACCTTCAAAATCAAAGAGTTATGAAAAAAGGTCTCCATCCCGGTAATTACCGGTTAGTTGTTTTCAAAGACATGAGTAACAATCATTCCTTCCTTAGCCGTTCTACTGCTGCATCTAAAGAAACAGTAAAATGGGAAGATGGAAACGAATATCCTCTTGTAAAATTGGAAATTTCCAATACTTCTCATCCTTTTTTTACCGGCAAAAATATGCTGGTTGATACCGCAGGTCGTATTGATAAATTCAATAAAAGATACGCGAAGAAAGCAGAATAATTCTGTTTCTATATTATTAAAGCCTCCTGCATATACCGGGAGGCTTTTTTATTCGATCTAAGCCTGAATACTATCCGCATATTTTTTTAAAGTATCTTTCCAAATCAGTAACAGAACCTGTTATATCCATGAACAAAATCATTTTTACGGAAGAATATTGCCAGCCGGAAAATCTTTACCCGTTTACATTGACCAGGCAGATACAGGATATCCGTGTAGGGATCCTTACCATTCGTGAAAAATGGGAGAAGGCCCTTGGCCTGCCATCTTTTGACAGAAATGAAGATGATTATAAAGATCTTGATCGCTCATTAACTATCCAGGAGGCTGCCAGTGATGGAGCTTGTTTAATGATCCATGGCAATGTACTTCCAACAACTAAATTGGTAAAAGCAATTCGCAATCTCAAAGATGGAGAATTTATATCTGTAAATGATAATGCTGGCATTGCATTCCGGTTTACAAAAAAGGAGATCAGTGAAAAGCATAAGATCCGGGTAACAAAATCGGTCGTTATAACTGAGGATATAAAAACCATTCAATATCCCTGGGATATTTTTCAACTGAATGAATGGGCCATCCGGCAGGACTTTGAGTTATTGACAAAAAAGAGAAAATCACAACTCATTCCCCGAAGTAATAAATGTGTTTCTCCATCCAATATATTTATAGAAAAAGGAGCTACAGTTCAGCATAGCATCCTGAATGCATCCACAGGTCC
>JAKFEJ010000354.1:0-3345 GCA_036675745.1 Chitinophagaceae bacterium
CTTGTTCACAGTCATTAATAAAAGCTTCTACCTATTTTGAATTGTAATTAAATTAATTACCTTTATTGTTAAGTATTTCTTCTACTTATCTTCTATTCATTTAATCCGAATGTCTTATACAAAATTCCCATTCCTTGATTTACTCGGTTTCTCTATTTAGTAGCTATTATTTGATGTCTTTGTATTACTGAACGCTGGAAAATTTTTTATTCTCAACCTTTAACTAATACTGGCTACTATGCAACCAGAATTTACTACGGTTAAAAGAGTAAAAGTGAGAACTTGACAGGCCTGGAATCAGGATATGAATTTATAATGCGTGGTAGCAAAAAGTTTAACATCAGAAGAATGTGGACGACTTATTACACATTTTGTACGGGATATTGTTAAGAAAAATACACAGCATACATTTTATTGAGCCACATAACCAAGATTGAATATGCTTAATGCAACCACTACTGAGCCATACCTGATAAGGGTAGAAAAAAAGCCTGACCACTCTCTTCAGCAGGAGGCAGTTAGTAAGATAGAGATTAGGGGAAAGTTTTTTTATCAGGGAGACCGGAAGTTTTATGTGCGGGGTGTCACTTATGGAGCATATAAACCTGATGAAGAAGGAAATGAATACACCGATATAGAACAAATTGATCGCGACTTTGCCATGATGGCTGCAAATGGGATTAATACTGTTAGAATTCCACACACAACGCCTCCAAGAATATTATTAGATATAGCCCATAGGTATAAGCTTAAAGTAATGATCGGGCTTTCTGCTGAGCAGTACGTCGGATACCTTATCGACCGGAAAAAGGCGCCCGACATTATGGAAATTATACGTGAAAAGGTAAGATCATGTGCAGATCATCCTGCGCTTTTATGCATAGCAATTGGAAACGAAGTGCCGGCATCTATTGTCAGATGGTATGGCCGGAAGAAAATTGAAAACTACCTGAAGAAGGTTTATAGGGTGATTAAAGAAATTGCGCCGGATTCAATTGTTACCTATGTAAATTATCCTACCACAGAATACCTGCAATTACCTTTTCTTGATATGGTATGCTTCAACGTATACCTGGAACAACCTGAACAGTTAGAGAAATACCTCGCCCGGTTACAGAATATTGCCGGAGACCGGCCTTTGTTAATGGGTGAAATAGGATTAGACAGCCTGCGGAATGGAGAGCAAAAACAATCCGATGTCCTGGACTGGCAGATAAAAATGGTATTTAAAATGGGTTGCGCCGGTTTATTTGTTTTCTCGTGGACGGATGAATGGTTCAGAGGCGGTGAAGAAGTGTATGATTGGGCCTTTGGTCTTACTGATAAAATCCGTAACCCCAAGCCGGCATTGGAAACCGTAAAGAATAGTTTTCAGCATGTACCGGTTATTCCCGGTGAAGATTGGCCATTTTTTTCGATAGTGATATGTTCCTATAATGGATCGCTTACTATCAGGGAAAGCCTGGAAGGTATTATGAACCTCAACTATCCATTCTTTGAGGTAATTGTTATCAATGATGGATCAACGGATGCGACACCGCAAATAGCCTCTGAATTTGATGTCAATTTAATCACTACCCCTAATCAGGGTCTCAGTGCTGCACGAAACCTTGGGGCCTCTGTGGCAAAGGGTGAAATCATTTCATATATTGATGATGATGCTGTCCCTGACCGGGACTGGCTTTTATACCTGGCCACCTCTTTTTATTATACATCCTATGCCGCTATAGGGGGGCCTAATATTGCGCCTAACAATGTTTCTTTTATTGCTGATTGCGTTGATCACTCACCTGGTGCCCCCTGTCATGTATTGTTAACAGATATGGAAGCGGAACATATTCCTGGTTGTAACTTTTCAATCCGCAAATCGGTAATAGACCATTTAAAGGGCTTTGATGTCCAGTTTCGGGTTGCAGGCGATGATGTTGATTTATGTTGGCGCATTATAGAAGCAGGCTGGAAAATAGGATTCAATCCTGGTGCCATGGTTTGGCATCACCGCCGGAGAACCACCCGTTCTTATTGGAAACAGCAGTTTGGCTATGGTAAAGCTGAAGCACTTCTTGAGCGTAAATGGCCTCAAAAATATAATAACATCGGCCATAAGACCTGGGGGCATATTTATAGTAATGGCGTCATAAATGCTCCTTTTTTTAAGCGTTGGAAAGTATATCATGGTGTTTGGGGAAAAGCTCCTTTTCAATCTATTTATGATTCTCCTTCAATGAGTCACTTATCCTTGTTACAAATGCCTGAATGGTATCTTTTAGCCGCCTCTTTGCTTTTAGTAACTTTTTCAGGAATTGTTTGGTCGCCAATGATGTATTTATGGCCGCTTGCCTTGCTGGTTACACTTCTGCCTTTGATCCACATTGTTTACAATGTTGCAAAAATTCCAAGAAACAACAGGAGCAGGCTTCTGAATTTGTCTTTCAGATTAACAACTACTTGTTTTCATATTTTTCAGCCTATAGCCAGGTTGCTGGGTCGGTTAAAATATGATCTTACCCCCTGGAGAAATTATGGTAAAGGAAACTATGCAATTCCGCTTATCCAAAAAAAGACGGTTTGGTGCGAAAACTGGGTGTCACCGGACTACAGACTTGAAGTCATTGAATCAGCATTAAAAAAGGAAAATGTTTGTGTTGAGCGGGGAGACATTTATGCAAGTTGGGACCTGAGAATTAAAGGAGGATCTCTTGGCTCTGTTATAATGGCTATGGCTGCAGAAGATCATGCAGAAGGAAAGCAATTTCTTCGTTTTCGATTTTCTCCCAGGCTTTCGCTAACCGCCCTGTTTTTAGTATCCTTCCAGCTGTTTTTATTAGTAATAGCAATTGTAAATTCATTAATTATCCCTGCAATAGTGTTTGGTGGCATTTTTCTGATATTATTCGGTCGCATACTGGAAGACTATGGAAGGGCATACCTTGCTTTAGAAACTGTTGCAAAAGAGCAAAATATGTTATAAGCTTATTATGAAGTATCCTGATTTATCAATACTAAAAAAAGTATTAATCCGGGCACGTCCTTACTGGATGAATATTACAGGAATTTTTCTGCTGAACCTGATGGCAGTACCTATAGCGTTACTGGGGCCAATTCCATTAAAAATTGTTATTGATAATGCATTTGGCAATCAACCCATGCCCGGAATAATTACATTCTTTTTCCCTGAAAACTTTGATTTCACGTTTACGGCTATTATAGTGACTGCTACTGTCATGATGATACTGGTCGAATTGCTTGGTCAACTTCAGGGTTTGTTAAGCTGGGTTTTACAGGCTTTTACAGGTGAAAAACTGGTTTTGTCATTGAGAACCCTGTTATTTAACCATGTTCAAA
>JAKFEJ010000311.1:0-3317 GCA_036675745.1 Chitinophagaceae bacterium
CAAAAATCAATTACCAATATTTAAAATGACAAAACCTCAAAAAAGGTCATATTAAAAATACAACTAATTATTTAAAAGTAAAGCTCCTGATAAGTGTGAATGGTTTTTTTATTCCCGACCTATGAATCCCGTGCGTTTTCCAATGCTCATTTTGTAACCTATATCCCTAATTTAGCAGATGGCACTTACTTTGCAACATAACCAGTAAACAGCTATCTATGTGGAGGGGGAAATATCTTTTATCTTTTTCTATTTTCGCTGTTTTACTTGTACAATGCCCTTCAACCTTTGCTCAAACCGACAGTACCAAAAAATTATCCATCGACAGTATCATATTGCGGCAAAAAGGGATTATCGGCCGCCTGGCTCAAAATCTGTTAACAGACACCATAGCAGAAAATAATCTCGTCTTGCTGAGAACGGATAAACCATTTCAACGTTACAAGGGACTCATTATACGCCATATAAAAATACAATCACTGAAATTTGGTGTTGCTATTGGAGATACAACGAAGTCAGACACCAAACTTAAAAACCTAAAGCGCCTTTCCAATAAACTTCACCGGCAAACAAGAGATTTTGTGATCGGGAATAATTTATTCTTTTCCGAAAATGAAAAACTATCGCCTTATGTTATCAGTGATAATGAAAGACATCTCAGGGACCTTCCTTTTATCCAGGATGCGAAGATCAGGATACAACCTGTAAAAGGAAGCCCTGATTCAGTAGATGTAATTGTTCTTACCAAAGATGTATTATCTATTGGCGGTAGTTTCAGGCTGCATAATGCGGAAAGCCTGTCTATAAGCGCAAGAGAAGATAATCTTTTAGGATGGGGCGACCGGATACAGATCCAAAACCTCTATGATATGGAAAGAAAAAAACGCTTTGGGCAGGGATTTGAATATATCAAAAGAAATATCGGGGGAAGCTTTGTTGATGGCACCGCTGGTTTTTCAAACTTCAATAAAGCATATAGCAATGGAAAGCGGGAGGAAACGATTGCCTGGTTCCGGCTGACAAGGCCTCTTGTCAACCGTTACCTGAAATGGACCTACGGATCGGAAATGGAATTACACCAAACATATAATTTTTATAACACCGATTCACTCTACCAGCAGGATTTCAAATACAAATACAATATTGTGGATGTATGGGGTGCATGGAATATGGATGCGGATAAAACAGATGGCAATAGCGATAAAGCCCGTTCACGCCGGCTGATCGGGCTGCGTGTATTGCAACAAAAATTTTCAGACAAGCCTTTAAAATATGATAATGAATACTATTACAGCTATGCCGATATAAAAGCGGTACTGGGATCCTTTTCCCTGTTCAGGCAGACGTTTTATAAAACGAGATTCATCTATGGATTTGGCAGAAATGAAGACGTACCGGAGGGCATGGAAGTTTCTTTCACCGGTGGGTGGACAAAAAAGGACGGACGTGAACGACCCTATACCGGCATAAGTTTTCAGTACTATTATTTTACGGAGGCCCACCATTATTTTAATTATACACTGAGGACAGGGGGTTATTTCTATAAAAAGAAAATGGAAGATATTGACCTCCTGGCTGAACTTGAGTATTTCAGTCGCCTGCATCATCTTCAAAGAAAATGGAAACAGCGTTTCTTTTTTAGTGCCAGTGCCGCCAGGCAGGTCAATCACTTATTAAATGAACCATTACGGCTTGAAAGTGAATATGGTCTTCGTGAATTAAAAAATAATAATCAGTTAGGAGACTCCCGGCTAACGTTAAAAAGCGAGTCTGTTTTTTTTAGTCCCTGGTCCGTTTTATTATTCAGGTTTGCTCCGTTTGTTTTTGCCAATGGATCATATTTCAATTTAAAAACGGAAAATAAATCTGACCCGAAAATATATGCTTCTATAGGCGCAGGAGTTCGGATACGTAATGAAAGTCTGATCTTTGGCACCACTGAATTCAGGGGTATGTATTTTCCAAGGAAGAATTTTCAGAATCAAAGCTGGCGTGTTGAGGTCAACACGAATATCCGTTTTAAATATAACCAGCAGTTTATTAAACGGCCTGAGTTTGTAAGTATAAATTAACAGGTCCAACCTTTACCTTGCTGCAACCAGCAAAGAAGCAAAAAGAATAAATTGGAACCAGGTCAGCTCAATCTTTTAAATTGCAGGCCTAATTGCTGCTATGAATAATACTTTCAACTACGGAATAGACCGGTTAACTATAGGAAAAACCATTGCCATTGCTTCAGGTAGCATAAAAGCGGTTTTAAATGAACAGGCCATACAAAAAATAAAGACAAGCGAGCAGCATGTACAACAAATTGTTGCTAATAATAAAACAGTATATGGTATTAACACGGGATTTGGTATTCTGGCCAACACACCGATTTCAGAAGAAGACACAGCAACGCTGCAATACAAAATTCTGCAAAGCCATAGTGTAGGAGTAGGGAAACCTATACCTGCAGAAGTAGCGAAGATCATGATGATCACAAAAGTGCATGCATTGGCGCAGGGGTTCAGTGGCGTACAATTAGAAACGCTGGAACGAATACTTTGGCATATTGAAAATAATGTTATACCTATCGTACCTGAGAAAGGTTCTGTTGGTGCATCGGGTGACCTGGCCCCGCTGGCGCATTTGTTTTTACCATTGATAGGGCTTGGTGAATGTTATTATAAAGGAGAAAGAAAAAATACCGCTGAAATCTTTCAAAAAGAAAATATCAGGCCTATCCGGTTGGGGCCAAAAGAAGGGCTGGCTCTTATTAATGGCACACAGTTCATTTTATCTTTTGCCGTAAAAGCCGTACAGCGGATGCATAATTGTTTGGAAGCTGCAGATATCATTGGTGCGATGACATTGGAATCATTAACCGGCACCAACGCTCCTTTTGATGAACGTTTACACCAGCTTCGTCCTTTTGCCGGTAATAAATTAGTGGCACAACGTTTAAGAATATTATTACACAATTCCGCTATCATGCAAAGTCATATTGATTGCGGTAGGGTGCAGGATCCTTATAGCTTGCGTTGCATGCCACAGGTACATGGTGCGTCAAGAAATGCTTGGCTGCATTTAAAAGAACTCACCGAAACAGAATTGAATGCTGTAACGGACAATCCCATTATCTTTTCGGAAAACGATACGATCAGCGGTGGCAATTTTCATGGGCAACCGTTAGCGCTGCCATTAGACTATGCCTGTTTTGCCGCTGCGGAAATAGGCAATATCTCCGACCGCCGTTGTTATTTATTATTAGAAGGCAAATGGGGATTGCCAATGCTATTGATGAAAAATGTTGGCTTGAACAGTGGCTTTATGAT
>JAKFEJ010000505.1:0-3315 GCA_036675745.1 Chitinophagaceae bacterium
GGATCATTTGTTGCTTTAGAAAGTATTTCGGTAAAAGCAGAGACTTCTTTCAGCTCTCCTTTACTTTTTGCCGTATTTCCAGTTGCCATCCTGATTCCCATCGTTTGCAAATCAAAGAGGCCCCAGCCTTTCTCTCCAAAACTTTTTAATAAAAACCCCTGATCCTTTGATTTGATATCTACAGAAAATTCTTGTTCCGGCCATTTATTTTGCGGGAAACCTATCTTAAAGTTATAGCTGGTATCCTTCAGCTTTGATATAATAAGGTAGCCGGAAGAAGCAGAACTGTAAACTTTCTCCCCCATTTTTACAAAGAATGGTTGTTCGGCTTCTGACTGCAGGTAAATAAAATAATCCTTCTGGGAGTAAGCAGAAGAAAAGGAGACCAATAATAATAAACACGCAATAGCTTTATTCATCTGATCATGAATTTTTTAAAATCTTGTATACAATTACTTTACTTACCAGAATAATTTCTATCCTTTTGAACATTAATTAACCTTTCCCCGGTAAATAGTTGTACCTAAAATTAACTTAAATAAAGCTACAACAACTTGTTAAAAACACTGACCTTCTATCCTATTTCACTTATTCATGACTAAAGGTTACTCTCAAGTTGCTCACCTAAATAGTAAGCATGAAGAAATTATTTAATTCTACTGGCTTTGATTTAGCTCTGGAATCATTGTTTTTGCGCAACCGGAAACGAATAAAGCTTCAGATATTTCCTGGGAGAAGAATACCGGGGAAACAACTACCCGCATCAATAACCTCGTGCATACAAAGCTTGAAGTAAGGCCTGAAGAAGAAAAGAAAGGGTTTTGAGAAAAGTTGATTGGTTGATAAGTTGACTTGTATAAGAAAGGCGAACCGGGTTACGGATTCGCCTTTCTTATTAAACTATAAAAACCTTATCAACGTTTCAACTAATCAACATGAATTTGAGTTTTACCAACTTCCTCCCGCTCCACCTCCTCCAAATCCACCACCGCCGAAGCCACCGAAACCTCCGCCGCCGCCACCACCGCCACCTGACCATCCACCGCCGCCGCCTCTTCCTGCTCCGCCTAACAAACTTCCAATAATCCAGCCTGCTCCAACATCGCCATATCCCCGCCGTGAAACCATACCGCCACCACCTCTTCCTCCCCCTCCTATACCACTAAATAGAAAGATCAGGATAAGAAAAAAAACAATCGCACCTATGCCTATTCCTTTACCTTTCTTTTTCCCATAACCTTCCGGAGCTTTATACCTTCCTTCCGCAGCCCGGATGATAGCATCAGTCGCTTCATCTAATCCACGATAATAATTGCCAGCTTTAAAATTCGGCACCAATTCATGATCAATGATCGCATCCGCAATGAGATCTGTCACAGCCCCTTCCAACCCATAACCCGGAGCAATAAAAACGGCCCTGTTACCTTCGCCCCCGCCTGTTGAAACAAGGACTACTACTCCATTATCAAAATTTTTGTTGCCTACTCCCCATTTTCGTCCCAAAGCAATGGCATAATCCGCCGCAGAATATCCTTTAAGATCATCTACAATTACAACTGCTACCTGGTTGGAGGTACTGTCATCATAAGCTGTTAATTTTTGTTCCAGTGCGGCAGCCTGTTCCGGAGTCAGGAGTTTCTCTTTTGTAAAATCATTGACGAGTCTTGGTGGACTTGATCTGTTAGGAATTTCATCCTGTGCTGATGCAGCAATAGAAAAAAGAAAAATAAGTATGGGGAAAAGTCTCTTCATGAAGATTATTTGCCGAAGATGATATCGTCGGGTAATTCGTTTTTATCAGTATCATTATCAAAAGGGAAATATTGGTGAAGCGCCTCCCCAATATCTTTTACACATTGGCTGATACCATCACCATAATGTGCTGTGTTAAATTCATTGATAAGCAGGTTGACTTCTTTATTCCAATAATCAGTACCTACTTTTTTATGTATGCCTTCATCGCCAAAGACGGCTAATTGCCGGTCTTTCATGGCTATATATAAAAGAACCGCATTCCGGTCATCCGTTTCATCCATTTCAAGACTGAAAAAAATTTCAGCAGCTCTTTCCAGTGGATCCACATACCGGCAACGGCTTTCTATAAAAACCCTTATTTCACCACTGGTGCGCCGTTCGGCATTGCGGATAGCTTCTACTATCTGCTTTTTTTCATCTTCAGCGAAAAAACTTTTCTTTTTAAAAAATGAGAACACAGTATGGGTTTTAAAATTTTATTTCTACTACTTTATCACTTCCTGCTACTGCCTGGAAACCTTCCCTGGGTTTAAAACCAAATAATTTCGCTACCAGCAAAGAACTTCCCCCCCTGACTGTTGTATTATAATCCGCTACTGATTCATTAAAATCATTTCGAGCCACTTTTATTCTTCTTTCCGTTCCTTCCAGTTGCGTTTGAAGTCCTGAATAGGCAGTTGTTCCTTTCAACACCGGGTATTTTTCTATAAGAATTATTAATCTATTGGTGGCCGAAGCCAGGCTATCCTGTAATACGCGTTGCTTATCATAATTCTCTGCCGAGATAACATCAGTACGTCCGGCCAAAGCATTGCTTCTCGCAGCAGCTATTTTTTCTAAGGTGCTTTGTTCGAAATCAGATACGCCTTTTACAACATTTACCAGGTTAGGAACAAGATCTAACCTACGCTGGTATGTACTCTGTACTTCTGACCATTGCTGCTTTACTTTCTCTTCTTTTTTTACCAAAGAGTTGTAAGTAACAATAATATAAATGCCCAGCAATACAAGGACGGCACCAACTATATAGCCGGTATATCTTTTTTTCTGCATGAAGCGATTGGATTAGAATTGAACTTTAGGAGCTTTCTCTGCACCTTCTTCAGCCTGGAATCCTTCTTTTGCCTTGAAGCCAAACATGCCTGCAAAGAAGTTCATTGGAAATGATCTCACTTTGGTATTATATGTATTGATAGCATCATTGAAAGTCCTGCGTGAACCACGGACATCATTTTCTATTCCTTCCAACTGCCCCTGTAATTTTAAGAAATTCTGATTTGCTTTCAGATCAGGATAGTTTTCTACCACTGCCAGCAAACGGCTCAAAGCCCCCGTCATCTGTCCCTGGGCTTGCTGAAATTTCGCCATATTTTCTGGTGTCAGCTGTTCAGCAGTAAAATTTACTGAAGTAGCTTTTGCCCGGGCCTCCACCAACTGGGTCAGGGTTTCCTTTTCAAAATTAGCAGCACCTTTTACTGTATTCACAAGGTTGTCTACCAGGTCAGCTCTTTTCTGATATTCCGTATTGACATTATTCCATGTCTTTTTTACTTCTTCATC
>JAKFEJ010000653.1:0-3309 GCA_036675745.1 Chitinophagaceae bacterium
TACAAGATTAACGAATCCATTTTTCCATAACCAAATTAAAAGACGTATTGCTATGCTTACAACATCTAAAAAACCAGGTTACCAATACCTGCGGAAAATAATGGTATTGCCTTTAGCTGCTATTATTGTTGGCTTGTTTGCTTTTACTTATAAAAATAAAGTGAACAACAAAGCTATTTGGTCTGAAAAACCTATAACAATTGTTGTTGATGCCGGTCATGGCGGTGATGACCCAGGTGTGCGGTCACCAGATGACAGGGTTAATGAAGCACAGTTGTCTCTTGAAATAGCTAAAACAATACAAGGGTTGGCTAAAGAATATAATATCACTGTTGTGCTAACCAGGAAAAATGATAGATATCCAGGTGGTGTATCCGATAGAAAGGAAGCAAACATGAAAAGAGTGACCATAGCCAATGAGTTAAAACCTGATGCATTTATTTCAATACACATAAATAATAACCCGGATGAAAAATTTCAAAGTACGCATTCGGGTTTCGAAGCATATATTTCAAAGAAACGGGATGACAAAGAAGGAAGGGCACTAGCTTCAGTTATTTTGCAAAACCTCGCAACGCTTTATAAAACCAGGACCGATGCAAGAATACGTAATCATACAGGAATATACGTTTTGGATCAAAACAATTGTCCCGCAGTTTTATTGGAATGTGGATTTATTAATAATGCTGCTGATGTGGCTTTTATTAACGACAAAGCCAACCAGGAAAAAATTGCAAGGAGCATTTTATCGTCAATAGTAACCTTTAAAAATTCGGAAAATAGTTTGACCAAAAACAGTATAATTCAGATAACTGATACAGTCAAACCAATAATGAGATCTTCCCTGGGTTTTGATATCAAAACGGGTGCTACAATTATTAAAAACCCTGGTTATAATAAGAATAACCAAAATATTCAGATGGATTTAATTCTATTTAATGGGAAGGAATATACTACGGATGCTTTCAAAAAAATGGCGAAAGATGCTACCGTAGAAGCCAAATCAGTAGTTCTTATTCCGGCAGGCGATACTGACGCAATAAAAAAATATGGCCCTAAGGCAAAAAATGGTGTAATGGAATTTAAAGATGCGGTTATAGTTAAGGAAGTGGCCATACAAGATACCAGGCGTCTTGATTCTTTAACCCAACTTTCCGAAAACAAATCTGGCGACATTAAGGAAGTAAGATTAGAAGGCATAGAGATTAAAGAAGTACGATTACAGGATATCAGGCATTCTGATTCAAAATTAGAAAGTATAAAACCCAATAACGAAGTGGTAGTAGTAGGCTATGCTACTAATGAACCGGTACAAAAAGTGATTTTTGAAAAAGCAGAAATTGAACCTGCTTTCCCCGGTGGAGACGTTGCCTGGAGAAAATACCTGGAAAGAAACCTTAATCCCAATATCATGATAGAGAATGGCGCTCCGGCCGGTATATATAATGTTATGGTCCTTTATATCGTCAACAGCGATGGCTCTATAAGTAATGTAAAAGCATTAACCAATCATGGTTACGGAATGGAAACAGAGGCTATGCGGTTAATAAAAAATAGTTCGAAATGGTTACCGGCTATACAAAATGGGGAAAAAGTAAATGCTTACAGAAAACAGCCGGTTACTTTCCAGTTAATAGATGATAAGAAAACTCCTCCGCAAACTAATAAAGAGGTGGTAGTTGTGGGGCACCCTTTCCAAAAAAGTAGTAACGAAAAGATAGTCGAGGGCTATCCTTCTAAAAAGACCAATGATGAAAAAGTGGTGGTGGGTTACCCTTCCAAAAACATCATTACTGAAAAAGTAGTTGTTGGCTACCCTTCAAAAAAGACCAACAATGAAAAAGTCGTTATCGGTTATCCTTCCAAAAACACCATTACTGAAAAAGTAGTTGTTGGCTACCCCATTGAAAAAAAGAATGATACGTTGAATTTTAAAAAACTGCAATAGCAACTTTTGAAGATCGTCCGTATAAGGATTTAATAAACCAGTGTTTGCCTTTTACATCAATAACCAATTCCTTTTCCCCACTCTTCTCTACCCTGCCAATAATCTGTGCGTCCACACCAAAACTTTTAGCGACGCTGATCATATAGTCAGCGTCTTTTTATTTTATGTTGCAACATAAGACACTTCCCTGAACTCTCTAAAAAAAATAGCTGTGATTGGCTAACTTTACCATGTAAACTTAATCTTTGAAACATGCTTAAACCATCCATCTCTCAAAAAGCATTTTGGGATATTTCCTTCGATGAACTTGATTTCGAGAACTCTTCTTTATTTATAGTGGAGAAAGTGTTTAATTACGGCACCTGGGACGACCAGGTTAAAATCATGCGTTATTATGGAACAGAGCGTATCCGTAGCGAAATTGTACAAGCCAGTTATCTTCGCAAACCTGTTCTTAGTTTTTTATGTGTTATCTTAAAACTTAAGAAAACCGATTTTGAATGTTACAACAAAATGCTGTTGAACCCACTACCCTGGAAATATTAAGAAAAATTTGCTCACTCCAGGTTTTTAGCGATTTTGGCCTGGGAGGCGGTACTAATCTTGCTTTACGGCTGGGGCACCGCTTGTCGGTTGATCTTGATTTTTTTACAAATACAGATTTCACCAATTCCCTCCTTTTCAAGGCCATCACAACTGAATTTCCAAAAGCAGAATTATTGTTTGAACAAAATCAAACAATGATGTTCAGTATCAATAACGTAAAAGTTGATTTCATTTTATATCCTTTCGAATGGCTTCAACCATTTGAGATAATTGAATCAACCCGGCTTATAAGTGTCCGTGATATTATCCCTATGAAACTACAAGCTGTAAGCAACCGGTTTTCAAAAAAAGATTTCTGGGATATCGCTTTTTTGCTTGAAAGTTTTACATTAGAGCAGATGATAACTATTTTTAAAAACAAATTTCCTCAAATAGATACCGGCTTTATTATACACAGCCTGACTGCTTTTGATGAAGCTCACCACGAACAAGATCCGATATGTCTGAAGCCTAAAAGCTGGGAGGAAATTCAACATGATCTTGAAAAAGCCGTAATTAATTACACTAATCTGTTTCTATAAGAAGCCTTTGAAACAAATACGGTGTTTTCAATAGTTCAACGAAGTATTCCTGTTCGTTATAACCAATTCCTTTTTCCCACTCTCCTCTACCCTGCCAATAACCTGTGCATCCACACCAAAACTTTTAGCGACGCTGATCATATGGTCAGCGTCTTTTTCATTGGTATAGATTTCAAGCCGGGTTCCCATATTAAAAACCTGGTACATTTCCCTGTCATCGGATTTACTGGCCTG
>JAKFEJ010000213.1:0-3304 GCA_036675745.1 Chitinophagaceae bacterium
AATTATACATCATTGTTTTATGGATACAAGAAGAGATTTTATCAAAAAAGCAGCCCTGCTATCTGGTGGCGCCGGATTCTTAAATACATTGCCTCCATCTATTCAAAGAGCATTGGCGATTGATCCAACCCTGGGAAGTACTTATCTTGACGCAGAACATATCGTTATCCTGATGCAGGAAAACCGTTCGTTTGATCATTGCTATGGAACGTTGCAGGGAGTCCGGGGCTTCAATGATCCCAGGATCATTTCGATGCCCGATAAAAATTCAGCATGGCTTCAAAAAAATGATGCAGGTGAGACCTATATCCCTTTTCGGTTGAATATAAAGGATACAAATGCTACATGGCTTGGTTCTCTTCCACATTCATGGACAGACCAGGTAGATGCCAGGAACCAGGGCAAGTATGATAAATGGTTGCTGGCAAAAACTTCAGGCCGTGAAGGATTTGAAAGAGTGCCGTTAACGATGGGTTATTATAACCGCCAGGACATTCCTTTTTATTATTCATTGGCGGATGCTTTTACTGTTTGTGATCAAAATTTTTGTTCTTCATTAACGGGTACTACGCCTAACCGCCTTTATCTATGGACAGGAACGCTCAGGGAAAAGCAAAATGCATCGGCGCAGGCGAATGTATCCAACAGTGATGTTAATTATGACAAGGAAGTGAACTGGAAAACTTTCCCGGAGCGGCTTGAAGAAAATGATATTTCCTGGAAAATTTATCAGAATGAAATAAGTCTTGAATCAGGATTGACTGCTGATGAAGATTCATGGCTGGGGAATTTCACTGACAATCCTATTGAATGGTTTTCACAATATAATGTCCGGTTTTCAAAATCATACCGCGACTACCTGGAAAAAATGAAAACTGTTTTGCCCGGCGAAATAAAAGAATTGGAAAAAGAATTACAAGCATTGGATAAAACAAGTAAGGAAGCAGAAGAGGTAACCGGTAAATTAAAAGATAAACAAGAGTTATGGGTAAAAGTGCAGAACAGGCACCGGTGGTCTGATAAGAATTTTGAAAAGCTATCGCAAACGGAAAAGAATTTACATTCAAAAGCATTCACGACGAATAATAAAAATCCGGATTACAGGAAATTGACTACGCTTAGCTACAAAGATGATGATACCGCACGTGAAATGAAAGTGCCAAAAGATGATGTGCTCTACCAGTTTCGTGAAGATGTGAACAATGGATCATTGCCTGCCGTATCATGGATAATAGGTTCTGAAAATTTTTCTGATCATCCCGGTGCTCCCTGGTACGGTGCCTGGTATGTATCCGAAATAATGGATATTCTTACCAACAAACCAGAAGTGTGGAAGAAGACAATATTCATACTCTGCTATGATGAGAATGACGGATACTTTGATCATGTTCCGCCGTTTGTCCCTCCTCATCCTAATAAGCCGGATACCGGTTTAGTATCGGAAGGAATAGATGTTTCAGTAGAATATGTAACGCTGGAACAAGACCTGCAGCGAACAAAAGAAAAGTATGCCCGGGAAAGCCCGATAGGTTTGGGTTACAGGGTTCCCCTGGTTATCGCTTCTCCCTGGAGCCGGGGCGGGGCAGTTTGTTCACAGGTATTTGATCATACATCTATTCTGCAGTTCCTGGAAAAAATGCTGAGCAATAAGACGGATAAAAAAATAGAAGAAACAAATATCTCTGCCTGGCGCCGGACCGTTTGCGGCGATTTAACTTCCGTATTTAAACCATACAACGGAGAAAAATTAATTGCACCATCATCAGTAGCGAAAGAACCTTTTTATGAAAGCATTCATAAAGCGCAATTCAAAAAAGATCCTTCGGGTTATAAACGACTGACGGAAGAAGAGATCAAACAAATAAATAAAAAACCATCTTCATTATCATTAATGCCGCGACAGGAAAAAGGTATCCGCTCAGCCTGTGCATTGCCTTACCAATTATATGCTGATGGAAAAATAAACGCAGATAAGAAAACATTCGATATAAAGTTTGCCGCTAAAAATGAAATTTTCGGAGAGCAGGCTGCAGGCTCACCGTTTACTGTATATGCGCAAGTGGGTGATGACCTGAATACCCGGAACTATGCAGTGACAGCGGGGGATCAATTAGAAGATAAATGGCTTCTCAATGAATTTGAAAACAAAAATTATCATCTCAGGGTGAACGGCCCTAATGGTTTCTTTCGTGAGTTCATGGGCAATGCAAATGATCCGGCGCTTGATATTGTTTGTGAATATGCCCGGAAAAAAACGAATAATAAAAAGCTTACCGGGAATATTGAGTTAAGAATAAATAACCCGGATAGCTCTCATGCTTATACAATTGAGATACTGGATAATGCGTATAAAAACAGCCCTGTCAAAAAAACGTTTGACAAAAAGAGTTCTGGTAAAGAGCCGGCACGCCTGGTAATTGATTGCAGTAATAGTTTTGGCTGGTATGATTTTTCTATTAGAATAAGCGGAAATAAAGAGTTTAAAAGACGCTATGCAGGGCGGGTTGAAACAGGTGAAACGGGCCATACTGATCCGGCGATCGGAATGTGATAGAAAAACTGGTGCAGTAATATTAGTAATGCCGGGGCATCCAGGTTTCAATCATTATCGTTATAAGGTCGCAGATTTGGTATCCATCGCGGTACATTTTTCTTATAATGAAGATAATCTTTGCCAAATCTTTTGTATAGATCGGGTTCTTCTTTCCAAATAAAGTAAACCGTATTGATAATGAAAAAGAATATGGTCAGGTTAAGTAAACTAAAAGAGTGAAAGAAAAATGTTTCGCCTGCCAAAATAAAGAATACACCCGTTATCATCGGATTCCGGCAATATTTATACGGTCCTTTGATGATAAGTTTTTGTGTCGGTGACCATGGGGCCAATGTACCTTCCCCTACAGTTCTGAAAAGAAATACAGTATATATAAAAAGCACTAAGCCTCCCATCCCAAACAGTACACCTAAGACCTTAAAAATAATGTTGTTGAATTGTTGCCCGTGTTGGCCATTGTATAACAGGTAAGGAAGGATAACCGTAACAGTAAAAGGTAATATCAGTATATCGCGAAAATGTTTTAATAAAGTGGGCTTTTGCATGATAATACAACTACAGGTTATAGTTGATATGAAGATACAACTGGTGATTGCCCTGGCTGGCTTAATTTAAAGTAAAGCGGCCAAAATAATACTTCAACCGGTGCTTTTAAACAACGATTGAAGTATTGTAGATTGTAATAATGAAATGAGTGCTAGTGTGAATGCTTTTATTTTTCGTTTGGTTTTAACCCGCTTACAATAGTTA
>JAKFEJ010000012.1:0-3304 GCA_036675745.1 Chitinophagaceae bacterium
CTTCGTGTCGCACATTATCCGCAAGATCCTTCTGTATTGGAAGCTTGCGACAGGTTAGGTATTCTCGCTTCGGTAGAAATTCCTTTAGTGAATGAAATAACAGAATCGGATAGTTTTTACCAGCACTGCGAAAATATGCAGGTAGAAATGATCCGCCAGAATTTCAATCATCCAAGTGTTATCATGTGGTGCTACATGAATGAGATATTATTAAGACCACATTTCAATAATGATAAGGAACGGCAGAAAGTATATTTTGATAATATTACAAAACTTGCAAAACGACTCGATAGCATTACCCGGTTGGAAGATCCTTACCGGTATACCATGATAGCTAATCATGGCGACTTTGAAAAATACCGGAGCACAGGACTGACGGATATCCCGATGGTAGTCGGCTGGAATCTTTATTCAGGCTGGTATGGTGGGGAGTTGAAAAATTTCCCGGCTTTCCTTGATCGGCATCATCAGCAATTGCCGTCCAAACCACTAGTGGTAGCCGAGTATGGTGCAGATGCAGATCCGCGAATAAGAAGTTTTGATCCTGTAAGATTTGATAAAAGCGTAGAATATACTACCCGGTTCCACCAGTATTATTTGCAGGAGATGCTGAAACGTCCCTTTGTTGCCGCTGCTATGATCTGGAACCTGGCCGATTTCAACTCGGAAACCCGTGAAGAAACAATGCCTCATATTAATAATAAAGGATTACTAACCTGGGACAGAATACCCAAGGATCCTTATTATTTCTACAAGGCAATGCTGACAAAAAAGCCTTTTATAAAAATTGCTTCAGCATATTGGAATATACGGACAGGTGTAGCAGACAGTATAAGCCGGGCTTGTTATCAACCTCTGCAGGTAACCAGCAACCTCGATTCTGTAGAACTTGTTGTGAACGGAGAGTCACAAGGATGGAAAAAACCACAACAAGGTTTATGCGAATGGAATATTCCGTTTTTAAACGGATCCAATACTATTGAAGCAAAAGGAATGCAACTCAGAAAATTGTACACAGATCAATTGACTGTACGGTTTCTCCTGCAGCCTTACAATTTGAATGATACAATTATTCGTTTTAAGGAATTGAATATTTTGCTGGGAGCAAACAGGTATTTTTTTGATAATAAAACAGGACAGACCTGGCAACCGGATCAACTTTATCGTGCCGGCAGTTGGGGGCATATTGGTGGAAAGCCTTTTAAAATGGCGGGTAATAGCAGGTTACCCTATGGCACCGACAAAGATATAAGAGGCACAGATAATGATCCCATTTATCAAACACAGCAAACCGGTATTTCCAGTTATCGCATTGATGTTCCGGCCGGTCAATATGAGATCATTCTTCATTTTGCAGAAATACAAAATGCTGCAGGCAAAGATCTTCCTTACAATCTTTCTCAATCAAAGCCGGAGAAGCAAAATCAGCGCAGAAGTTTCAATGTGTATGTGAACAATAAGCTTGTGCTTGAAAACTTTGATATTGCAGCACAGTATGGCACAGCAAGAGCAGTATCTCAAAAACTGTTAGTATCTGTTGAGAAGCAAGGAATACAAATTGTATTTAATCCCCTTTCAGGTGAGCCGGTATTGAATGCCCTGCAGATCAGAAAAATGTATTAATGATAAAATAATCTTCAACGAATAAATCAGACGATTTGATTCTCTGTATTATCGAAACTTTTATTCTTGCCGGGCTTCGGAATGAATACATGTATATTCCTTAATATAATAATAACCAACAGCATGAAAGCGATTAAAAACAGAAGTATTAATTCTTGCTTTATTGACTGCAGTAGGTAAACTTCTATCAGGATGAAGGCATGAATAAAATAAATAACCCTGGTGGCAAATACGTGACTAAACCCCCGGTTTGTGAGCAAATGATGAATATGTGTTTTGTCAGCTTCAAAAGGGGATCCTCCTTTCCAGATACGCATAGCAAACACCCGAATGGTGTCAAATACCGGAATCAATACTATACCCAGAACAAACATAGGAGCATGCGTTAATATTGGATTTGCTATTGAAACATTTACCTGCAAAAGCCGGATGCAAAGCACGGCAATAACAAATCCGAGTATCAACGACCCGGTATCACCCATGAATATTTTAGCAGGATTAAAATTGAAGTATAAAAAGGCAAATACAGCACCGGCTAATGCAAAAGCTATCAGGGCTGTATTGGCATCGCCACTGAGAGTGAGAAACAAGCCCACCGTTACAAGGCTCATGAAAGCAAGGCCACCGGCAAGGCCATCGATACCATCAATTAAATTAAAAGCATTGGTAATGCCAACAATAGCCAGGATTGTAAAACTATATTGAGCTGATAAGGATAGCTCATTAATGCCAAATAGGCCATCAAAGGAAGTGATACGGATCCCTGCCAAAGCAATTAATGCCGCGAGCCCTATTTGAACAACAAATTTATATTTTGCTGGAAGATCTTTGAGATCGTCCATAATGCCGAGACCAAAAAGTACTGCAATTGAAAAAAAGAAACAAATCTGGCCAATCTCATTGCTGAACGGAAACCATAATGTAAGAGCAGTTATCATTCCAGCCACAATTGCGATACCACCCATAGTAGGAACTGGTAGCTTATGCTCTTTTCTGCTATTAGGCATATCATAGAGCTTATATCGTTTGATCAGGGCTACAATAGGTGGAATAGTTAGTAAGGTTATTACAAATGCTGTAATAAAACATAACAAAGCATATTTATAGTTGTGAAGATGCAGATTGATCTGCAACAGGTGGAGGATATGGCTTCTCATTAATGGTTCCGATTTCTGGGATTATTGGTTCTCTGGCTGCAAAAATATAACGTATTTCAAAAAAGTGCAACTTGTTTTTTATTGTGTAAGAAAGATCTTTTATTGAAAAAGTTACCAGTTACCTGTTGCTGGTTTCCAGTTAAAGAAGAATTTTCAAGTTTCAGGAGCCAACCAGAAACAGGTAACTGGTAACCGGTAACTAACTAACCTCCTTTCAGCTATTTTTGCTCTAAAGTAATTTCTATTTCTTCCCTGTCTACCATACTGGCAAGTCCCATTGAGTATTTAAAAGGTGTTGGCCCACAACGGGCAGAACTGCTGAAAAAGGAGTTGAATATCTTCACCTTCCAGGATATGCTTGAGCATTTTCCTTTCCGGCATGTAGATAAAACCCAGGTCAATTTTATCAGTGATATTACGCCACAGACCGAATACATCCAGGTAGCAGGCAGATTGCTAAACATTGAATTAGTAGGAGATAAGAGAGCAAAAAGGTTAGTAGCGCAATTAAAAGATAAAACAGG
>JAKFEJ010000057.1:0-3303 GCA_036675745.1 Chitinophagaceae bacterium
TATCATTCCGCAGGATATTGGAAGAGTTATTTTAAATTTAATTACGAATGCTTTTTATGCAGCCTCCCAGACCCCCCTTCGGGCATCGCCTTCAACAAGCCTTCGGCGACAGAAGGGGACAGGACGGCCGAAAATGACCCTACAGTTTGGTTAGGTACAAAAAAAGTGGGAGACAAAATTTTAATTTCTGTTCGTGATAACGGACCAGACATTCCTCAAAAAATATTGGGCAAAATCTTTCAACCATTCTTTACAACCAAACCAACAGGACAAGGTTCAGGTTTAGGTTTATCGTTGAGTTATGATATTGTAAAAGCACATAGCGGTGAGTTGAAAGTGGAAACAAGCGAAGGGGAGGGAGCCGAGTTTATCATTCAATTGCGTATTGTCTGAATTACGATTGCCTGCCGGACAGGCAGGGAGTGAAATGATTGACCATATAAAACAGATTGGTGTTGTTTTCAAAATCTGTGTTATCTATAAATCCACCAAGCCGTTATTCAGACAAATTGTGTTTATGAGAATAAAATATTAAATACTGACACCTGATATTTGTTATATTTAATTATCTTGTTTAAAAATTACAATACACTAATTGTATTTTCCAATCCTCTCCTATTTTAATATCCGGTTGTAATCTTCCAGAAAACTGTAAAACTTTTATTCTTTGTACCGGGCATCCGGGGATGCAATGCTGAATACTGCTGGTACCTGGTTAGATATTGATTCATTAAACTGGTTTTAAAAAACTGGTTGGTATTATTTAACGGAGAAAAAAATAAATGAAACGGACTGCTT
The DNA here is from genome assembly GCA_036675745.1 of Chitinophagaceae bacterium. GTDB lineage: Bacteria > Bacteroidota > Bacteroidia > Chitinophagales > Chitinophagaceae > Terrimonas_B. The sequence continues at coordinate 799 of JAKFEJ010000057.1, forward strand.
TTTACACAACCCTGATTTTTTTGCTTCTTGCACAAGCCCCCCAGGCACATTCGCAACAAAAAGTGTTTAACCGTGTCCAGAGTTTTGGCGCAGTATCTATCCGCACTATTACCCAGGACAACGAAGGTTATATATGGATTGGTGGTGTTGGGAAAGCCCTTTACAAATATGACGGGGCATCATTAAAACCTTATGCCCACAATCCAAAAGATGCCAATTCCCTGTCTGATAATGACATCCAATTTGTACATGTTGATTCTTCCGGTTTTATTTGGGTGGCCACCTACGGCGGTGGCCTCAACCGCTTTGATCCGCTGGCAGAAACCTTTACACACTTCCGCTACAATCCGAAAGACCCGGCAAGCCTGAGTAATGACACTGTATATAGTATAGCAGAAGACCACGCAGGCCACCTTTGGGTGGGCACCCGCAATGGTCTTAACCGTTTGGATCGCAATACAGGCAAATTTACCCGCTATCTGCATGATGCAAAACTGCCAACAAGCCTTAATGCAAAAGATGTCTATCGAATATATGAAGACCGGCAACAAAATTTATGGATAAGTACCAGGGGAGGTGGGTTGGATAAGTTTGATCCAAATACAGGTAAATTCTCTCATCATATTCACAATCCAAATGATCCGGGGAGTATTAGTTCCGATTCGGTTTCCACCATCTATGAGGACAGCAGGGGAAATTTTTGGGTGGGAACTATGAATAATGACCTTCAAACAATGGATAGGAAGACAGGCATTTTTACGCACTACCCGTATGACCCTGTCCATCCCGAAAAATTGAGTGGGCCGCCTTTGCGTATTGGTTTCTTCAATTACATTTCTTTTATTAACGAAGATAAAACGGGTGCATTATGGATCGGTTCGAGTAGCTCAGGTATTAATAAATATAACCCTGCCACTCAAAAAATAACTCATTATGGGAGCTTACTTAATACTATTGATACGCTAAGTGGTTTATCTGCGAATGGAATATTGGCATGCTTTCAATCCCGGGATGGATTGCTCTGGTTTGGATCCGACAATGGTTATATGTATAATGTAAATCCATTAGAAAATCAAATCCCTTACTTTCGGCTCAAGACAATAGCAGTCAACTCTTTTTATAAGGAAAATAACGGTGCCCTCTGGATTGGTGTCCAGGAAGGATTAATCTATAAACCGGTTAAAGGGCCAGGGAAAAAATTTGTCCATAACCCAAATAATTCAAACAGCTTAAGGAATAATATTATCAATTCCATTCGGGCGGATAATTCGGGAAATTTATGGCTGGCAACCTATGGTGGAGGGGTGGATAAATTAAACCTGCAGACCCATGAGTTTACTCATTACCCGTTGAATGGCAATAAGGTTTCAGGTGCCAATAACGCCACGACATTATTCATTGATGCTGATAAACACCTATGGGTAGCAACAGACAGCGGCCTGCATAAAATAGAAATGAAAACAGGTTTAATGTCCAGCTATCTGCATGATCCAAAGAACAATAACAGCCTTGGTAATGACGCGGTATATGTACTAAATGGAGAAAAAAATAACCTTTGGGTGGGTACCAGAAATGGATTAGATAAATTAGATAAATCCACGGGAAAATGGAAACATTATTTGCCGGATCATTCCATTCTAAATATCTTCTTCGATGCAAAAGGGATCCTGTGGGCAGGGACTGATAAAGGCCTTTTTATATACAACGATAAGCAGGATGATTTTCAGCAGTATTCAGACCCCGGCACTGGCATCAGCATAGGAGCTGTATTAAATATTATCGAAGATGATGACCATAACTTATGGGTTACTTCCCGTACCAATATTTATAAGATCAATGCTGCACGGGATGGGCTGCAGGTATTTGGAGAAGAAAATGGAATACGTCCGAATGGATTGTTGTTAACCGATAATTTTAAAACAAAAGAAGGTCAGTTACTTTTAGGGGATGAATTTGGGTATTATGCTTTTTATCCCAAAGATTTCAATTTTAAATTCACCCTTCCATCTTTCTTTATTTCTGAGTTTAGAATGGGGAATAAAGAAGTAAAGCAGGGAAAAGGAAGCCCACTGAATGTGGACATTTCAATGGCTAATGAAATCCGGCTGGCAAGTGACCAAAATTCATTTTCATTTACATTCACAGCTTTGAATTATATCGCCTCAGAGAAAATAAGTTACCGCTACCAATTAGAAAATTACGATAGTGACTGGGTTAATTTAGGTACACAAAACAAAGCCTACTTTTTCAACCTGCAACCCCGGAGCTACACATTAAGGGTAAGGGCAATAAGCAGTAATGGCGCCTGGGCTGATAAATCAATAGCCATTATCATAAGCCAACCCTGGTATCTTACCTGGTGGGGAATCCTGCTTCAGGCGACAGGACTTATCGGGTTGGTTTCTGTTTTTTCTTATTTCCGTTCCCGGCAGCTCCGGCGCAGAAACAAATTATTGGAAGAAAAGGTAAAACGCCGGACAGTAGAATTGGAACAGTCAAATAAAA
>JAKFEJ010000015.1:0-3303 GCA_036675745.1 Chitinophagaceae bacterium
TGCCGGGGTAGCTCAGCTGGTTAGAGCATCGGATTCATAACCCGAAGGTCGGCAGTTCAAGTCTGCTCTCCGGTACATTTAAAAAGGCTCCTTTAAGGGGTCTTTTTTTATGAAATTCATTGTTTACATATTATTCTCTCAACAATCCAACAATCATTATACTGGGTTTTCATCTAACCTTGCAGCAAGACTTTTGTCGCATAATAACTCAGGACATGGTTGGACAGCTAAATACAGTCACTAAAGAGATACCGGTGCAGATGCCTGCGATGAATTTCCAACCATCTGTGTTTGATCAGCATAAACTATATATTTTGATCCGGTTTATATTTCTGCGTGATCTTATTTACCACTTCATCAATTATCCCGGCTGGCCGCTGTGAATCTGAGACCCAGATACCGTTTTCATAAGACAGATGAGCAAATGATACTTCATTCAATACTACGTGAAAAGATACCGGAAGTCCATTTTCATTTATTTCTTCAGACGGATTTACCCAACCTTTATACGGTTTGTTTTCATATTCAAATTCAATATCAAATATTTTATCTTCTTTCATAGTTGTTCATTTTCTTTATTACTGCTTTATTTTTTTCTTTACCTAATACATGTTTAAAAATACTTTCTTTTTCTTTTACCGCCTTTACAGAAAAATTTATGGGGAAAGAATTGCACTAAACGGAACTATCGCCATGAGCCCAAAGATAATACCCCGGTATGGCCCGGTAACGCCGGTTATCAAATTTCCGTAAAGCAAAAACATATTAGACATCCAATTGATTTTAAAGCATCTGGAGTTTTATTATTGTGCGGATGAATCTCCCCGCTTAGCCCGGCTGATCAGGCATTGAATTTGGTTTAGATATATTAAAATTTGAATTATGTGTAGCCCGATCTTAGCAAAAAAATCCGGTTTATTTCTTATGACAGGATTTCTATTCATTATCAGTTTCACGCCTTTGTATGCGCAGCAGGATATAATTATAAATAAGGATAATACAAGACCCGAAACAATGCGGCAACTTAATTCTGCCTATGTTTCTCCTCTGCTGATCACAAGGCATAATAGATATAATGAAATACACTGGTCTGCCCTGGGCAGGACCACTGCCCCAAAACTGTTTATTGAATATAGTTTTGATGGCATCAATTTCCTGTCGGCCGGGCAAGTATTATCCACAGATGGAAATTATAATTATAAGCATTATACCATGGATACAAGGCCCTTGCTTTACAGAATAGGCATAGGAACAACAGGCGAAAATTTGAGTTACTCCAAAACTGTTTTGCTTGATGGTATTGACATACTACCCGTGCAAATTTATACGACCATAGTAAAAGGAAATACCGTCAATGCCCGGGCGCAATTTCCTGTAGAAAAAGTGACTATTGTATCCGGAGATGGTCAGCAGGTGTTTACAAAAGATATAAACGGGGCAAGGGATTTTATTCCAATTGTTATTCCGTCATTGAACAGAGGGTTATATTTTATAACTTTTTATGGCAATGACTGGAAAAGCACAAGCCGTTTTTTTTACCAATCATAATGACAAAACAGATATCCTTAAAAAAATCAAATTTGGATCAGTAAAACTGTTTGGGGAACTATTACCCACGTATTGGGAAAATTAAACAAAAGCTGCTGGGTGCACATAGAATTCGTTTCAAGCCTTGCTCTTCTAAAATAAAGCCAGGCTATTCACCTGGCTTTCACTCCACACGAATCCGCTATCTGTTTCTAAAATTATTCCTCCTCCTCAGATTCGCCTTCCTGCTCTGCTTCCCAATTAATGTCATTTTCAGCTATTCCTGAAAGTAAACTGTCGGCTTCCTTCTCCTCTCCTAAAGTAATACCCAGGATCTCAGCTACTTCTGTTTGTCCCATAGTAGTTGCTAATGATACCAGGCCGCCATATGCTGCAATTTCATAATGTTCTACTTTTTGAGCAGACATTATAATTCCTACATCGCGGGTCATGCTGCCATCTTCAGTTTCTTCCACTACTGATTGTCCTTCTTTGATCAATCCTTCCATTGCATCACACTTTTTGGCTTGTGCTTTTTTACCCATCAATTCAAAAACATGTTCTAAGCGGGCAACATGTTCTTCAGTTTGAGCTGTATGCTCATCAATAGCACTTTTTAGTTCCTGTGTAGTAGCCGCTTTTTGCATCCTTGGCAATTCTTTGATCAGGTGTTTTTCAGCCCAGTAGATATCTTTTAATGAATCGACAAAAAAATTTTCCAATTGAGAATGAGATCGGTCAGCAGCCGTCCCGTTTGAGCCCCGGGTTTTCGTGGCAGGTGCTTTTTTGGTTTTTGTGTTTGGCATGACATAACGTTTTTGATGTTAAAAAATATGATTTATAGGAGTAGGGCGTCAAAGTATATGCCATGTATAAAAGCAGATACCAGAAAATTTTAAAAAAAATATCCGGGGAGTTTATTGCTCAAAAAGCGTTTTACTATGCTGGTATATTTCGATTGGGGGCTATCGCTTACGACCAGCCATTCTTATGCTTTTCAAAACAATGGCATATAAATAATATGAATAGTAGATTTAAAACTTTTTTCAATAAAAGAAACTAACCGGGAGTAATGAGACCGGGCAATATTGCCCATGATTTTGCAAAGGAATTTACTCCGCTTTACAGCTATGCCCACACTTCTGTAATACTCTGGAAATAAAATCCCCTTTCTAAATAGTTAAAAGGCAATGGCATTGGAAGCATTAATAAAAATTATGCTCATCCCACCAGGTGGGCAAGACCTTTGTTTACCGGCTCACGCAGGTCATTTATTCTCTTATCGGTAAAAAGTTTTTCAATAATATCCCTTGCAACTTTATATTCATCATGTATCGGGCAGGGATGTGTCGCGGAACATTTACTCAACCCAAGTCCGCATCCCTTAAAAGCCTGTTTACCATCAATCGCTTTAACGATTTCTATGATCGGTTGTTTCAGTTGCTCTTTGGAAATATTAAATCCTCCCGAAGGACCTTTTATACTATTTACCAGGTTTTCCTTTACCAGTGTCTGCAATAATTTTCCTACGGTATGTTCACTGGCATCAATGTATTCAGCAATTTCTTTTATACCGGCATTATTCCCGGATCCATATCTGGAAGCAAGATAAATAACCGCTTTGACAGCGGTTTTACAGGTCAAACTCAGCATATTCTATTTATTTAAAAAAACTTTTCCTTCTTCTGATATCATCGTATTATTCCAATGCGGGTTAAAAGTCACTTCCACCTGTACAGTATGAGCGGGGAACACCTGTTCAATTGCTCTCGTTAC
>JAKFEJ010000071.1:0-3302 GCA_036675745.1 Chitinophagaceae bacterium
TCAAAGCCAGGTTCATCAATATTCAGATTATTCTCAGATACAATCAGGCGGGTAAGATCAACAGGAAATCCGAATGTATCATATAATTCGAAAACATCTTCTCCTTTTATGATTGTTACACTGGTGTCCTTTTTTTTATCATTTATTATGTCGTCAATTCTTTTTAATCCCTTATCCAATGTTCTTAAAAATGAGTCTTCTTCTTCTCTAACTACTTTACTTACAAATTCAGCCTGCTGGTATAATTCGGGGAAAACATATTTGAACTGTAATGCTAACTCAACGACTAACTGATGTAACAGTGGCTGCTTGTAATCCAAATACGAATAATAATACCGGACCGCACGGCGAAGAATTCTCCTGATCACATACCCTGCGCCTGTATTTGATGGTAATTGCCCATCAGCGATAGTAAAACTAATTGCTCTGATATGATCGGCCAATACACGAAAAGCGATTGCTTCTTTACTATCACTGTAATCATATTTTTTCCCGGTTATCTTTTCTACTTCATGAATAGTACCAGTAAAAATATCAGTATCATAATTACTTTGCTTGCCTTGTATTACCCGAACCAGTCTTTCAAACCCCATTCCTGTATCTACATGCTTCGCCGGCAGGGGTTGCAAACTTCCATCCTTTAAACGATTGAACTGTATAAATACATTGTTCCATATTTCTATCACCTGCGGATGATCATTATTCACTAATGTTTTTCCATCCACTTGTCTTCTTTCTTCATCGCTCCTGCAATCAACATGTATTTCTGTACACGGGCCGCAGGGACCTGTATCACCCATTTCCCAGAAATTATCCTTTTTATTACCCAGTAATATCCTGTCCTCCGCTATATATTTTTTCCATTCGTTGTAAGCCTCCTCATCTTTGGGTAATCCCTCTTTCTCATCGCCTTCAAAAATGGTTACATATAATTTGTCTTTACCCAGTTTATATACTTCGGTCAGCAATTCCCAACTCCAGGCAATGGCTTCTTTTTTAAAATAATCCCCAAAGCTCCAGTTGCCCAGCATTTCAAACATCGTATGATGATAGGTATCTACGCCTACTTCTTCCAGGTCATTATGTTTACCGCTAACCCGCAAACATTTTTGCGTATCAGTAACCCTCGGATATATAGATTTTTTATTCCCTAAAAAATAATCCTTGAACTGGTTCATACCGGCATTGGTAAACATCAGGGTGGGATCATTTTTCACTACGATAGGAGCCGAAGGAATTATCTCATGTCCTTTTGAATGGAAAAAATCCAGGAACTGTTTTCGTATATCTGCACTGGTCATCATAATAGCTACTATAAATTGGGTTGATTTTTGCTATTTATCGCCCTATATTTGTTAATATTGACGCTTTACTAAATGAGCAGGCCGCCTTCCCGCCACAGCGGATCCGACGGCCGATGCGCAAAGGTAAAAGATTCAATCATTATTTGTATGCTGCGAAAACCAGTATAACGGCTGGTTGACTATGAAAAAAATCAAATATTATTACAATACCAATACGCTGCGCTATGAAAAGCTTGAAGTGGCTCTTCGGGTAAAGCTCCTGCGCATTTTTGGTTTTATTGCTGCCGCACTCGTTACCGCAGCTTTGATCTCATACTTCGCTTTTCAGTTCATTGGCTCTCCAAATGAAAAATTATTGCGCTTGCAAAATGAGCGGCTTAGAGATCGTTATGCTGATTTAAACGAAAAAGCGAAATCACTTGATAAGCAAATGGCGGAATTGGAAAAAAGAGACAACGGCGTTTATCGGGCAATTTTTGAGGCCAATCCAATTCCTGATAGCGCCAGGGCCAAAGAAATAGAAAATGAAAAAGAGATCGCTACAGTAGAAGGGATGGCTAATAACCAATTGCTTTCTTCCATTACACAAACCTTAACTACATTGAGCAGCCGGGTAAAGGTGCAGAGTAAATCATATGAGCAAATTGATGAGCTGATAAAGAATAAAGAACAGCTTCTATCACATACACCGGCCATACAGCCAGTAAGCAACCAAGACCTTAACCGGATAGCTTCGGGTTTTGGCTATCGTATTGACCCTGTTTATAAAACCGTGAAAATGCATGCAGGTCTTGATTTTGCTGCGCCACAGGGTACACCTATATATGCAACAGCTAATGGAACCGTAACAACAGCCGGTAATAAGGGAAATGGGTATGGCAACCATGTTATCATTAATCATGGCTATGGATACGAAACATTATATGGCCACATGGTAAAAGTAAAATCGAATCCCGGACAAAAAGTAACCCGTGGCGAGGTAATAGGCTGGGTGGGCAGCACGGGAAAATCAACAGGGCCCCACTGTCATTACGAAGTGCACAAAAACAAAAATAAGATTGACCCTGTATATTTCTTTTATAATGATCTTACCCCTGATCAGTTTGACCGTTTATTAAAACAGGCTGCCGCTTCCAATCAAAGTTTTGATTAAAAGAAAGCTGTGAGCCATGAGCTGTGAGCTACGAGACTGAAGAATTCGCCGAAATGTTTTAGCTCGCAGATCGTAACTAAAAGCTCATAGCTTCACTCTTATTTTTCCACAGTTGGTATAACCTTTGCAGTGCAGCATACAACCTTTGTATCTTTGTTTTGACTGGCATGGACAAACCTTTTACACAAATCACTTTTGACTTTGGAACAGTAGCAGAGGAAAAGGAAGTAATTTCTTCTGCTGAACCTGCTATTGCCGAGCAAATACAAGAAGAAGAGAAGATAGAAACATCAGCTGCTGCTTTAACTAAGAAACCCATATCCACAAGAGGGCGTCGTTCATTGAAAGACATTAATATCAATGCCGATCTTATAGAGATTCCTGAAGATGATATTCTTTTTCAGAAACAATATTACCCGATCGGTGAAGTGGCGACGATGTTTAAAGAAAATCAATCGCTGATACGTTATTGGGAAACTGAATTTGATATACTGCAACCCCGTAAAAACCGTAAAGGCGACCGTTTTTTCAGGCCGGTTGATATAAAGAACCTGGTATTGATCTATGACCTGCTTCGCCGCCGGAAATTCACCATTGAAGGGGCGAAAGATTATTTGAAAAAGAATAAGAAAGCGGAAGAAAAATTTGCCATGATCCAATCATTGGAAAAGATCAAGACCTTCCTGCTGGAATTGAAAGCCAGTATTTGAAGCCGGCCTCTTCTAAATCTCTCCGACGCGGCGGAAGACTTGCAAAGCACAGCCCTCACTTTTTGGAGATACTCATATTATTCGCAACTGTAGAATAGTGTTATAAAGATGATATGGTATTTATGGAGTTTGGAT
>JAKFEJ010000125.1:0-3297 GCA_036675745.1 Chitinophagaceae bacterium
GGGGGTTTGAATTATATGAAAATTTTTCTTATCGGTTTTATGGGGTCGGGCAAAACACACTGGGGACGGCTGCTGAGCCAAAAGCTCAGCCTGCCTTTTTTTGATTTGGATGAACAGATCGTGAATGCGGAGAGTAAGTCAATCACTGAGATCTTTGCAAGGGAAGGAGAAGAGTATTTCCGGCTAAAGGAAAAAGAAATATTGCATATCATTACGGAAAGCCATAGCACTTTTGTAATGTCATGCGGGGGCGGAGCCCCCTGTTATTTTAACAATATAGAATACATGAACAAGGCGGGAACAACCGTATGGCTCAATGCTTCTATAGATACAATGTTCAACAGACTGCTGAAGGAAAAAGAACAAAGACCGCTATTGAAAGGGTTGTCTGACGATCAATTGAAAGCGTTTATCAAAAAGAAATTTTCGGACAGGAAAATTTATTATGAGCAGGCTGATGTGATCGTTGAAGATGAAAATATTACATTAGATCATTTTATAGAAAAAGTTTTTCATGCATAAATTATTTTTAGCCGTAGGCGCCCTGTTGGGAGGGATAGCGGTAGCACTTGGAGCATTTGGCGCACATGGATTAAAGAAAATCGTACCTGCCGATACAGTGAATACATTTCAGACGGGTGTTCAGTACCAGATGTATCATGCACTTGCTTTAATAGCTGTAGCTATCATATTCGAAAAATTTCCCAATAAACTGATGGTATGGTCAGGCATAGCTTTCTGCATTGGCATACTATTATTTTCCGGTTCTTTATACTTGCTGACTGTTTTAAAAGCCACGGGTAAAGTAGGTTTGGAAGGAGTAGGCATCATCACCCCATTCGGCGGTCTTTTCTTTATTGTTGGATGGCTGCTACTTTTCGCAGGAGTGATGAAGAGCAGTTAAAAAAAGTTTGTGGTTTATAGTTTATGGTTTGTGGTTATGAACAGTCATCAATACCGTAATTTATTTTCGAAATCGAAATTTCGTTATTGAATATTTGACAAACTTTACAGTGGAAGCCTCAGAATAGTTACTGTTCCCGTATTATTTTCAATCTGGTAACTGCCACCAATACTTTCCATTCTTTTCTTAATATTCTTCAGGCCATTTCCAAACTGCCTGATCTTTTGCATGTCTATGCCAATGCCATTATCTACTATTTTAATGGTCAATGCATGTTCTATCTTAAAGTCAATCAGTATTTCCGTTGCTTTTGAATGTTTCACTACATTATTCAGGGTTTCTTTTACGCTGAGAAAAATGTTACGCCTTTTGTCTCCGGTTATTTCTGTAGGCTTTATATGTTCAGGGGTGGTAATTTTACATTCAATCGCTGTGTTTTCAAAATATTCGATAGCATAAGACCTGATATAAGAAACAAGATTGTCTATTGTATCATTGCCACTGTTCATACTCCAGATGATTGCATTCATTTTGTTTAACACTTCATCGGCCGAATGAGATATTTTTTCAATTTCTACCGGCGTATTTTCTTTCATTTTTCTGCGGGCTATTTCACTCATCAGGCGGATAGCCGTCATACCTGAGCCCAACTCGTCATGCATATCTGCGGAAATACGTTCCCTTTCCTGTTGCTGAGCCTTATAGACCGCTATTTCTTTTTCATATTCATTCATCTGGTCTTTTGCCTTTAGCCGTTCCCTTTCCCGGGCCTGGGTAATGAGTTGTCGTTTATTTTTATGATTCAATCCCAGCAGGAAAAAGATCAATTCAATCAATAATCCTATTTCATAATAAAAAAGAGACGATTGAAAAATGTCGGGAAGATTGCCTGTTATGATATTGCCGGTAAGCATGAGCAAAGAGAGCAATGAAAAAAGCAGCAGAAATAAATTGCCCCAAAAAAGATAACGCAGCAACCTGTCATTCCAAACCCTTGTGCTATAGACGAGGAAGATCACCACTAATAGCAGAAGCAAAATTTTTGTACCGTTCTCAATGCGGTTTTCCAGGCTATAATTATCGGTAAAGTAATGAGCATAAGTGAAGGCGGCCATTGAAACGAGAAGAAAGATCACGCCGCCATAATACAACTTGTACAGGAAAGGATGGGATTGTTTTGTAGTAAGAAATTTTTGCATAAAAAGCATATACAAAAAAATACCTGCGGATTGCATAATGAAATCCAGGTAAGTTTCCTGGAAGAAGCCAAACCAACTCGTATGAAAACTATTAACGGCTTTGATAAAAAGCATTAATCCAAGAAAGAAAGCATACCCGGAATAATAAAGAAATTCCTTATTGGCGCCCTGGAAAAAACTGGCTAAAGAGAAAAGTATCATCATCATCAATAACCCGCAGAAAAGGTAAGTGATGACCTTGGATTCCATATTTGTACTATCCAGGTTTTTAACATAAGAAGTTAAATAAGCCGGATTAATAAGATCTGGCTGTATCTTGTTCAGGTGTGTTCTTACAAAAGTCAACTCAGCCACTATTGTAATGGAATCATGTGCGGGAAGGGAAATTAAACGGTAACTGATCTCTTTTGGATGGACAGGAAGGATTGAAGGGATGCTTTTTAATTGAGTTCCTTCCAGTTTGTATAATTGCGAGTTCCAGTAATATAATCCCGGGAAAAACCAAACAGATACTGCGCTATCGGCTGTATTACAGAGGGAGAACCGCAGAATTGCTTTTTTTGTAACAAAACCTTCCGGAATAAAGCTTTTATGTATTGCTCCTTTATTAAATACAAGTGAATCGTATACTTCAGTCAATGATGCATCCGGTGCTATATAAGCAAACCCGATCTTGTTTTTTATACTCTCCGACAGCGTTATTTTACTGATATCAATACAGCCGGTTACCAGGGTATCTTCCCTTTGCGCCGGGGTAAGTTGTGCAGGCAGGCGTTCAGCAAGTAGAAATAAAAGGAATATCGAAAGAAAGACATACTTGCCCATTTTGCAATTCATTGGTAAAGAATAGTCAAATTTAATACTTGCCTTTTTGTTTTATCGTTTTCTATAGTACCACTTTCAGGTAATTTTCAGAATTATTGATTGTCTTTGTTAACCTTGCAGGCTAATCGCAAAACTGTAAACTATATTATCTTTGCCGCCATGGCCAATAAGCAGAAAAAGAATACCGCGAAAAAAGTGAAAGCCGAACCAAAGAAAGCTGACGCAAAACCATTTAAACAGGAAAAGGAAGAAAACATTAACTGGAAAGCCCTGGCCAATGATGAACGGACCTGGAAGATCACTGGCGCCGTGTTTCTACTTATAGCCATTTTCCTTTGCATAGCTTTCATATCCTATTTTTTTACCTGG
>JAKFEJ010000462.1:0-20778 GCA_036675745.1 Chitinophagaceae bacterium
TTGGCGCCGCAACCCTGGGGAAGGATTACGAGAAAAGATAATGCCAATACAACCACTCTTTATTTATTGGTGTTTGACTGGCCTAAAGATGGTAAGCTGGTAATTCCCGGTTTGAAGAATAAAATAATTTCTGCAAAACTGCTGGCGGGTGACGATCTGGAAGCAAAATCAAAAAGAGGCCGTATTACAATTAATGTACCCGCTAGCGTTCCTGATCTCACTGCTTCAGTTATCAAACTTGAACTGAAAGGAAAAGTAATAAATGTAAACACGACCGCTAAAGACAAAATGAAAACGGGGGAATTGGATTGATACGATTTTTTCAATCAGTTCCCGCTGATCAAATTTATTTTAAGATGCTAAAATTGATTTTCGTTTTAATTGCCAGTACTGGTTGCTTGTTTGTTCATGCACAGAAAATAACTCCTTTATGGCGGAATTTTGTTTCTTGTCTATGAAAAAAATTCTTTTTCAAATCGGTTTCTTTGTTTGTGTTTTCAATAACTATAGCCATGCGCAAATAATTTCTGAAGAAAAAGAAACAAGCTGGCATCATTTTAAAAAAATCGAATTCAAAATGGATGGCATTTCCGCCTGGTATGTAAAACCAAAGATGGCTGTTGCAGGAAATCCCTGGATATGGCGGGCTCATTTTCCCGGCTGGCATGAGCAAATGGATAGCATCCTGCTGGAAAGAGGGTTTCATGTGGCCTACATCAATACCAATAATTTATTCGGTCATTCTTCAGCAATGATGGTATGGGATAATTTTTATGAATACTTAGTTGAAAAAAAGCAATTCGCTCCTAAAGTGGCATTGGAAGGAGTAAGCCGTGGTGGTTTATATGTGTATGCGTGGACAAAACGAAATCCATCTAAAGTCAGTTGTATTTATGTTGAAGCACCCGTCTGTGATTTTACAAGCTGGCCTGCGGGAAAAAGAAAGGGTAAAGGTTCTGCTAATGAATGGGAAAAATTATTAGAAGTATATGGGTTTACGGAAGAACAGGCTTTGCAATACAAGGATCAACCAAAAGATAACCTGGAAGCACTGGCTTCTTTCAAAGTTCCCGTACTGCATGTAATCGGGTTAAAAGATAGCATTGTCCCGAATGAAGAAAATACATTTGTGTTGGTACATAATTATACCAGGCACGGCGGTCCCGCTACAGTTATTCCTATGACGAAAGGGACGCATGAATTAAACGGTCATCATTTCCCAATTGAAAATCCGGAATCATTAGCTGATTTTGTTTATAATAATTCTGTCCCGGTTAAACAACCATTGAAGTCAAATGATTTTATTCATTCATACGGGAACCTGGATAATGTTTTATACCGGATTCAGAGCAAGCAGGAAGTAACGGTTGCTTTTTTGGGCGGCTCTATAACGAATATGAACGGCTGGCGGAATAAAGTCTCTCAATACCTGGAAGAACTGTATCCCGCTATTAAATTCAATTTTATCAATGCTGGTATTCCATCATTGGGGAGTGTACCGCATGCATTCCGTTTGCAAACAGATGTGCTGGATAAAGGACGGATTGATTTGCTGTTTATAGAATCTGCAGTGAATGACTACGCCAATGGAACTACTGAGACGGAACAACGACGGGCTATTGAAGGGATCATACGGCATGCTCATGCATTCAATCCGTTAATGAATATGGTGATGATGGCTTTTGTGGATGAATTTAAAATAGCGGATTATAAAGAAGGCAAAACGCCGCTGGAAGTAAAAGTGCATGACGATATTGCAAAACATTACCAGTTACCATTTATCAACCTGGCGGAAGAAGTAAGCAAGCGGATATTTAATAAGGAGTTTAACTGGGAAGATGATTTTAAAAACCTGCATCCATCCCCGTTCGGACAAGCGATATATTTCAATACGATAAAAACATTTTTACGAAAATCTTTTATCGGGAATACTGCTACAGAACCTGTCGCAAAGAAAACGCCTTCACCACTGCAAAAATTAAATTATGTAAACGGAAATTATATTTCAATCGACAAAGCATCAGCTAAAAAAGAGTTTGTTATTAACCCCTTGTGGAAACCGGCTGATAGAGCAGGAACAAGAGCAGGATTTGCAAACGTTCCCATGCTAACGGGAGAAAAACCCGGCGCTTCATTTGATCTTGTATTCAATGGCACTGCAATAGGTATTGCCATAGTTGCAGGTCCCGATGCAGGAATTATTAATTATTCGATTGATGGGAAGGAAAAACAGTCAGTCGATCTTTTTACACAATGGAGTAAGAACCTGCATTTGCCCTGGTATATTTTACTGGATGATGGGTTGAAAAAAGGAAAACACAAATTGCATCTCGAAATTGTTGGCAAGCATAATGAAAGATCAAAGGGGAATGCTGTAAGGGTTGTTAATTTTTTAATAAATAAGTAAGTTGTTATTTAATTAAGTGGAATGAAATTTTTATTGATAGTATCTATTGTTCTGGCTTTTTCTATTGGTATGCAGGCACAACAGGGCATGGAAGAAATGTGGGATAAAAGTTCAATCGCTAAAGAGCATCCCAATATCCAATGGTTTAAGGAGGCGAAGTTTGGTATGTTCATCCATTGGGGCTTGTATTCACAATTGGCAGGCACCTGGAAGGATAAAAGATATTATGGCAGCGGTGAATGGATCATGAACCAGGCAAAAATACCTGTTAAAGAATACCGGAAAGTTGCGGAAGAATTTAATCCCGTCAATTTTAATGCAGATGAATGGGCGCAATTGGCAAAGGATGCAGGAATAAAATACATGGTGATAACAGCCAAGCATCATGAGGGTTTTGCGATGTATGATTCTAAGGTGAGCGATTTTGATATTGTGGATGCCACGCCTTATAAAAAAGATCCGATGCAGGCATTGGCTAAGGCTACTGCAAAACATGGAATTCATTTTGGGTTTTATTATTCCCAGTTCCAGGATTGGTATGAACCCGATGGCGGAAAAAATACCTGGGATTTTGTTGAAGCCAAAAAAGATTACCAGAAATATTACAGGGAAAAAGCAGTCCCGCAATTAAAAGAACTGCTGACCAATTACGGTCCTTTGGGGATAGTATGGTTTGATACACCAGGCGGAATGACCAAAGAACAAACACAGTCATTTATTAATGAGTTAAGAGTGTTGCAACCACAAAGTTTATTCAGCAGCAGGGTAGGACAAGGGCTTGGTGATTACAAAGACTTTGGCGACTCCGAAGTGCCGCCTGCGCCTATTAACGGTGCATGGGAATCCATTTACACCCACAATGATTCATGGGGATATATTGAACATGATATGAATTTTAAATCATCCAGGGAGATCATCCGCTTGCTGGCGAATGTCGCTTCAAAGGGTGGTAACCTGATGCTGAATGTGGGACCTGATGGTAAAGGAAATTTTCCGCTTTATTCTGTTCAGTATTTAAAAGAGACAGGTAAATGGCTTGCCGAAAATGATGAAAGTATTTACGGTACCACTTATGGTTTTATTCCTGCCCAGCCTTGGGGCGTTACTACTGCAAAACCAGGAAAATTATTTTTGCATGTTTTAAACAAACCACGGGACGGAAAATTGTTAGTAACTGATTTCAGCAATGCAATATCCGGAATATATGCACTGGCAAATAAGAAAGAGTTAAGGTTTACCCGCAGCGGAAAAGATATTGTTATCAATATTCCCTTACAGAATGATGATGCAAATACTGTTTTGGTAATTGAATATAAGGGTAAGCAACCCGGCTACAATGCAACGAATCCCGTTATCGTTTCATCAAAATATGATGTAAATAATATAGAAGCCGTTTTTGCCAAAACAACAGGCAGAGCGAAAACAAAAAGCCTTACCTACAGTCATTACTATGGCGATTGGAAGCATGCAACCTGTATCACTGAAATGCAATCTCCGGAAGACGCCGCTTCTTTTCAAATTCGTATTACGGAGCCAGGCGATTATAAAGTAATATTGGAGTATGCCTGCCCGCAGGAAAGCGCTAAACAGGAAGGCAGCCTTGAATTAAATGGTAAAAAATATTTGTTCAGAACATTGAGGACATCAGAATTTGATAAATCCGCACCGCTAATGTTTATAAAGCATCCCATTACAATAACCAAAATAACAAAACCCGGAATTTATACAATGACTATTCGTCCGTATAATGAGAGAAAGGAGTTGTTTAAATTAAAAACAGTGCTATTGGAGCCTGTAAAATAATTATTGAAGAATGAAGAACAAGATACTATACAATTGCTGGTTATTCTTGCTGCTGCTTTGCAACAATGCGTTTGCGGATGTAAGATTGCCTGCTATTATAGCCGACAATATGGTGTTGCAACAAAAATCAACAGTTGCATTATGGGGTTGGGCTGATCCTGGAGAAGCGATAGAAATAAAAAACAGTTGGGATAAGAAGACAATAAAAATAAAAGCCGATGAAAAAGGCGGCTGGCAGGTGAAACTAAAAACAGTTTCTGCGGGCGGGCCTTATAATATTGTTATTAAAGGCAATAATACGATCACATTAAACAATGTATTGCTGGGAGAAGTGTGGTTATGTTCCGGTCAATCGAATATGGAATTTCCATTGAGCAAGCAGCAGGGATGGCGAACTGGTGTTGTCAATTACGAAACGGAAACGGCTGCTGCAATTTATCCAAACCTGCGATTGTTTACAGTAAAGCAACAAACAGCAGGCGAACCACAAAAAGATGTAACAGGAAACTGGGTTTCCTGCACTCCTGAAACTGCTGCAAAATTTTCTGCAGTGGCTTATTATTTCGCCAAAGAGATCCAGGCAGCGACAGGGTTTCCTGTTGGTCTTATTCATTCATCCTGGGGTGGCACTCCAGCAGAATCATGGACAAGAAAAGAAGTATTGGAAAGGGATAATGATCTTAGACCAATCCTTGATCGGTACAATAAAGCAGTAGAAAATTATCCTGCTGATCTGGAAAACTATGAAGATCAATTGGAGCAATGGAAAAAAGATGCAAATGAAATAAAATCAAAAGGCGGAACAGTAAAAAAAGAACCTGCAAAACCCGCTGACCCTTTAAAAAATTCCAAATCGCCAACTAAATTGTACAATGCCATGATCCATCCGTTGATACCTTTTACATTAAAAGGAGTGATCTGGTACCAGGGAGAATCAAATGCCGGAAGAGCTTATCAATATCAAAAATTGTTTCCTGCATTGATCAATAGCTGGAGAAAAGAATGGAAGAATAATTTTCCTTTTTATTTTGCACAGATAGCGCCCCACCGTGGACAGAATCCTGAGATAAGAGAAGCACAATTGCTTACTTACAAAAAAGTTTCGAAAACGGGGATGGCTGTAATTACTGATGCAGGAGATTCAGCAGATATTCATCCACGAAATAAAGAAGTGGTTGGAAAGCGATTGACGTTATGGGCTTTGGCAAAAGATTATGGAAAAAAGAATATTATTTGCTCCGGCCCGGTTTATAGGTCAATGAGAACAGAAGGGAATAAAATAAGGATACAATTTGATTTTACAAACGATGGAATAGTAGCAAAAGATGGATCGCTGACAGAATTTACTATTGCCGGGGCCGACCAGCATTTAGTTGCTGCACAGGCCACCATCGAAGGAAATACAATTGTTGTATGGAGTGATGAGATAAAACAACCCGTTGCTGTCCGGTTTGGTTGGAAGAATGTACCGAAAGCTGAATTGTATAACAAAGCGGGTTTGCCTGCATCGCCATTCAGAACCGATGACTGGCCTGGTGAAACAGTTGGGAAAAATTAGAAACTAATTCAGTTTGTATAAAAGTTTTGGATATGAAAAAGAAGTTTAGGTATCTGTTGTTTGTAAATATTGTTGGGTTAATGAGTATAAGTCCTGGCAATGCACAATCTTCAAAAAAAGAAAACGCTGATCTTAAAAGCTGGCCAAAGGGAACTTCGCCGCAGGAGATCGGCATAAGAGTAGCGGAACTTTTTGTTGCTACACCGCATACTAATTTCAACAGGAATACAGCACCCAGGGTGATCACTTATCCTGAAACATGTACCTGGTATGGCGCATTGACTTTTGCTAAAGAAACGAATAATAAAAAATTAGCGCAACAACTGGCACAACGTTTCGAGCCGTTGTTTGGCAGCCGTGATACATTGATCCCGGTTCCTGATCATGTGGACTATACCGTGTTTGGCGCTGTTCCATTCGAGTTGTTTATACAAACGAAAGAACAGCGGTATTTCGATATAGGGAAACGCTTCGCAGATAAACAATGGGGACCGCCTGAAGGTAAAAGGGTAAAAGAGGAATCGCATCGTTTTTACAATAAGGGATTAACCTGGCAAACACGTTTATGGATCGATGATATGTTTATGATCACAGCGGTACAATCACAGGCATACCGTGCTACCGGTGACCGCAGTTATATTGATAAAGCGGCTAAGGAAATGGTATTCTATCTTGATTCATTGCAACAACCCAATGGACTTTTTTATCATGCGCCTGATGTTCCTTTCTTTTGGGGAAGAGGGGATGGCTGGATGGCGGCAGGCATGAGCGAATTATTGCGTTCTTTACCAAAAGATAATCCTGATCGTCCACGCATTATGGAAGGATATAAAAAAATGATGGCTACCTTGCTGAAATACCAGGCGGAAGATGGTATGTGGCGGCAATTGATCGATGATCCTCAATCATGGAAAGAAACTTCCAGTACAGGCATGTTCACCTTTGCTTTTATCTCCGGTGTAAAAGAAGGCTGGCTTGATAAAAAGAGCTATGCTTCTGCTGCACGCAAAGCATGGCTGACGCTTATCACTTATCTTAATGATAAGGCTGAGATAAGCGAAGTATGTGAAGGAACCAATAAGAAAAATGACCGGCAATATTATCTTGACAGAAAAAGAAATATTGGTGACCTGCATGGCCAGGCGCCTTTATTGTGGTGTGCCACTGCTTTATTGAGATAGAATAGTATTTTAGCAAATCAAATTGATAAGATAATTTTTTAAAAAGATTCTATCCGCTAAAAACTGTAAAAAAAACAAATGAAACGTAACAACATCCTTTTTATTTGCACATTGTTTATCACTATGTCTGGCATCGCTCAATCCGGTAACGGTTGGCAGAAGCTTTTTAATGGTAAAGACCTGCAGGGTTGGAAACAACTGAATGGCAAAGCAAAATATGAAGCGAAGAATGGTGAAATAGTTGGCACTACTGTTCTAAACGAGCCCAATTCTTTTTTGGCTACTGAAAAAGAATATGGAAATTTTATCCTGGAACTGGAATTACTCGTTGACACTTCTATGAATTCAGGGATACAAATAAGAAGTCTTAGCAAACCTGAATACCAAAACGGCAGGGTGCATGGTTACCAGGTTGAAATTGATCCTGCAAAAAGGGCATGGAGTGGCGGTCTGTATGATGAAGCAAGAAGAGGGTGGCTGTATACACTTGAATTAAACCCTGCGGCAAAAAAAGCTTTCAAAAATAATAAGTGGAATAAATACCGCATTGAATGTATTGGTCATACCATACGTACCTGGGTGAATGGTATTCCTGCAGCACATGTAATAGATGCAGAAACCCCCAGCGGCTTTATCGCTTTGCAGGTGCATAATATAAGGGAACAAAGACAGGTTGGGAAACATATCCGGTGGAGAAATATCCGCATTCAAACAGAAGATTTGAAAGCGACACCTTACGATAAAATTTTTGTTGTCAATACCCTTCCCAACAATCTTTCTTCGCAGGAAGCGAAGAATGGTTATTCATTGCTATGGGATGGAAAAACAAGCAATGGATGGAGAGGTGCTTACAAAGAAAAATTTCCTGAGAAGGGATGGAATATAAGTAATGGAGAACTGAGTGTACAAAAGTCAGCCGGCGCTGAATCTACCAATGGCGGCGATATAGTAACTGAAAAAAAATACAGCGCTTTTGAATTAAAATTTGATTTCAAATTAACCGAAGGCGCCAACAGCGGCGTTAAATATTTTGTGACTGAATCAGAAAATAATAAAGGTTCAGCCATTGGGTTAGAATACCAGGTGCTGGATGATGAAAAACATCCTGATGCAAAAATGGGAATAAACGGTAACCGTACACTGGCTTCTTTATATGATCTTATTGCTTCTGATAAAAATAAGGCGGCACGAAAAAAGATCGGGGAATGGAACCAGGGAATTATCCGTGTATATCCCAATAATAAAGTGGAGCATTGGTTGAATGGTTATAAGGTAGTGGAGTATAAACGTGGTTCTGCTGAATACCTGGCATTGGTTGCAAACAGCAAATACAAGGACTGGAAAAATTTCGGTATGGCAAAAGAAGGAAGTATTCTTTTACAGGATCATGGTGATAAGGTATCGTACAGGAGTGTTAAGATAAAACCCCTGTCCCCTAAAGGGGAACTTAGGTCGAAGTAGCCATTGTTTTTTTCAGAGAGGGATAAAAGCAGAGAAGCCTCATCCTGACCTTCTCCCAAGGAGAAGGCCACCAGCACACAGCTCACGCTTTTCGAAAACTTCGCAAGTATCCGGAGCCTTTGAAAATGTTGAGTAAAGTGATAAAGCTGATGTGGTAGGGCCCCACCTAACCTCTCCAAAGGAGAGGAACAAAGCACAGCCCACGCTTTTCGAATGGACCGATAAAAAAGAGATCTTCGAAAGTGGCGAGTAGGGAATCGAAGTTGAAGTGGTAGTTATAGAGATCATTAAAGAGATACAGCACCGCTCCCTCTCTTTTGGAGTTCCTGAGCAATGCGAAAGGAAGGAGCGAAGCTCGGAAGAAGGGAGAGACCCGATGTAGTAGTTATGAAGTTTGTCCGCCCGATGACATGGTCGGACGGGGATTGGCAATGCAGAACTAAAGGAAACTTCCCCTTCCGCCGCGGCGGAGCGAATATAGGAAGCTACAAATTGAAACGACCGGGGTGGGCTGTCGAATAGCGAACAGAAACCTGAAGAGTGTCCTTCGACAAGCTCTGGGTAAAATGCAACGAAGTTGATAGTCGTACTACCGCCGGTAAATAAAAAATATTTTTTACATTAAATAAAACAGTATGTCATCACGCAGAAATTTTATCAAACAATCAGCCAAAGCATCCGCTGCGGTGTATGCAGCTACATTAGGATTCAGTGCTAAAAGCTATGGCAATATCATTGGCGCCAATGACCGGGTAAGATTAGGCGCTGTAGGTTTTTCTGATCGCTTCAGGCAGTCCTTGTTTCCTTCGTTCTTTAATCATTATAAAGAACTGAATTTTGATATAGTAGCTGTCAGCGATCTGTGGAAGCAGCGCAGGGAAGAAGGACAAAATTTTCTGAAAGAAAAATTGGGGCATGATGTACAGGCTTGTGTGAATAATGATGAGCTGTACCGGATAAAAGACCTGGATGCTGTAATTATAAGTACGGCGGATTTTCAACATGCATTGCATGCGATTGAAGCGGTGAAGGCAGGCAAGGATGCCTATGTAGAAAAACCATTTGCTGAAACCATGGAAGACAACCGGGCTGCACTGAAGGCAATTAAAGCTACGGACAGAATTATACAAGTAGGTTCGCAACGAAGAAGCGGTGGTAATTATAAAGCTGCGGCGGAATTTATTCAGTCGGGAAAGTTTGGGCCTGTTACAATGGTTGAGCTTACCTGGAACGTTAATCAGCCGGGTCGCTGGAGAAGGCCGGCATTGGTGGCGAAATGCAAAAAAGAAGATACGGACTGGAAACGCTTTTTAATGAATCGTCCTTTTGAAGAATGGGATCCTAGAAAATATTTAGAGTATCGTTTGTTCTGGCCTTATTCTTCAGGTATGCCAGGTCAATGGATGAGCCACCAGATTGATACGGTGCATTGGTTTAGCGGGTTGAAACATCCACGAAGCGTAGTAGCCAACGGTGGTATTTATATGTGGAAAGATGGAAGAAGAAACTGGGATACGACAACTGCTGTGTTTGACTATGGTCCGCAAAATGATTTGACCACAGGTTTCCAGGTGACATTCGGTTCACGTATGCATAATGGTGATGAGCGGCCTGCTGAAATATATTATTCGAATGGCGGTGAGTTGAATCTTAACACGAATAAAATTTCACCGGCAGGTGGTTTGACTGAGAATCATGCGAAAGCTATGGGGATGAAACCAAACCTGTTGCCAGAGATGATGCTCGCTGATGCATCCGAAAAAGTTGTGGCATCTGCTAATACTGGTGGCGATAGATTAACCAGCAATCATATGCGAAACTTTATGGAATGTATCCGCAGCCGCAAGCAAACCAATGCTCCTGTAGAAGCGGGCTACAGCCATTCTATTGCTACCATTATGACCAATGCTGCTGCTCATACCGGGGCCAAAGTAACTTTTGATGAAGCGACACAGGAAGTGATGGCAAATGGAAAAGTTTTCAAATATTGACAAATGTTAAGAGTAACGTTTTTCTTATTTACTTTTTTAAAGGGATAAATAAACAATTGGTATGAAAATATTCTATTTGTGGGTTTCATTTTTTATCTCAATCGCCTCTCATTGTCAGCAAAAAGGAGATAACGCTATCGCTATAAAGAATGTGAGGTTTTTGGAAGCGTGTAATGCTTTATTGGATGCAGGATATGTGATAGATAAAAAAGATAATGAATTGCAGACTGTAAAAACAGAATTCAAAGAAGGGGTAGGCAAAAATAAATGGATGAAATTATTATTAATTGCAAGGATTAAAGATTCGGCGACTGTAATTACCGGCCAATGGTATAATACAATGTTCGTAGGAAGTAAGCTTTTTCAGCAGGATCAGACTATTGAAAACTCAACTTATAAAATAGAGTACACGACAGGAAACCCAAAGAACTGCTTTAACGAGATGAAACGTTTCGCTCTTTCATTTGGTAAAGAAGTAAGCTACTCTAAACAATGAAGCCATATAAAGAGCAAGTCAAATATTCTTGTTTTAATAAATGGTCAATGTTGAACTTTTTATAAACCGTATAGAACACTAATTAGCATGCGTAAACTATTATTGATCGCTGTGATATCAGGATCATCTGCTGTTGCTTTATCTCAACAAGCTACTGGATTTGAAATAACTGAAAAGCCAGATAAGAAACAGGTTGATATTTTATATAACAATAAGCTGCTTACAGCTTATTGTTATTATGATTCCAGCAGGAAACCTTTTCTTTTCCCGGTGAATACGGTGGATGGAATTACCGTTACCCGCGGGTATCCTTTTCAACCTGTAGCAGGTGAAAGAACGGATCATCCGCATCATACCGGTATCTGGTTGAATTATGAATCGGTGAATGGTCTTGATTTCTGGAATAATTCGACTGCTATCGCACCGGAGAAAAGAGATCATTATGGTACTATCGTTCATCAGAAAATTATTGATAAAAAAACAAATGGTAATAAAGCATCGCTTACAACGGCTGCTATATGGATACGGCCTGATGGTAAAGTTTTACTGAATGAAGAAACTGGTTTCAATTTTAGTATAGAGGACAACAACTTTATTATAGACCGGATCACCAAATTGACAGCAGCAGATGAAACCGTTCTTTTTAAAGATGTGAAAGACGGAATGTTTGCGATCCGCGTAGCAAGGGAACTGGAACTACCTTCAAAAGAATCATCCAGCTATATTGACGATAAAGGAAATATTACAAAAGTTCCGGCTTCAGGAACCAATGTTACAGGAATGTATTATAGCAGCACAGGCTTGACCGGCGATTCCGTTTGGAGCAGCAAAGGCCGATGGGCAATTCTCGCAGGAAAAAAACAAGGCAAGGACATTACGATAGGGATCATTGATCATCCTGCGAACGTTGGCTATCCCGCTTACTGGCATGCAAGAGGATATGGCTTATTCGCTATTAACCCGCTTGGAAGAAAAATATTCAGCAAAGGAGCAGAGGAACTTAATTTTTCCTTAGCACCTGGGCAATCAACAACGTTCCGGTACAGGGTAATTATACATTCCGGTCCTGTTTTGTCCAAGAGAAAAATGAATAAGCTGAGTGATGATTTTGAAAAAATAAAATAAGCAGAAAGCTAACTCCGTGATACGATATTAAAGATTCTCTGCAAGCATTCGTTCGTTTAAAGTACATCACGTAATGTGGTGTACTTTTTTTAATGCTTATTGTGTCTTGCTTTTAACTGAGCCTTATACAACGACCCCGGCTCCAGCCCCTCTTTATTCTGCCCTTCCCATTCCGCATCCGGCCTGCCTTTCAGGCGACCCTCCTTTTTTTCACCTTTCAAGCCAATACAATAATTTTTTCCTGATACCCACGGATTTTGTACAGCCGCTTTTCTTACTGTACAGTTCCATACTACTTGTGTTACACCTGCCCAACCATGACCACTGCCCCAGTTGCCACGATCCTGTATATTGATGTCGCCATCTGTCGTTATGTTATCATACAAAGTACCCACGGCCCAGCGATGATGCGGCCCGATATCAGCATGCGTTTTTTTGGATGTGCAATTATAAAATACATTGGGACCGCAGACCCTGGCGCCGGTTACAAAATCATGGCGGCCATCTGTAGTATGACAATTCATAAATAAATTGAGCTGGCCATTATTACAAAAAGAATATCTTCTGCCACCGGTAATGATTGATTTATGATCAAAGCAATTACTGTTCAATACGGAAATATTCTTTGCCTGGCCTCCTAAGTTTACACAGCTATAGCCAAAATATTTTGCCGTCACCTGCTTCACCCAGCTATGTTCAATTTTATTGAATGCGATAGCATCCCAGGCATGATTTTCTGAAGTGTCGGTTTCAAATTCGGATTCACAAGAAAGATTTTCAATGCCAACATGGGAAATGCGTCCGTCAAAACTGTATTTATAAATTTCACCCCCGCCATACTTTGTTTCCATCGCCATCATCACCGGGTTGTCAATAAATATTTTATTGCCTTCGGTCTTTGTAACAATTCTTTCAAACCGCAGATCATATTCTTTGGGTTGCCATTGTTTGGTGCCGCCCCTGTTTTCTATCTGGTCCATCTTCAGGTCTTTGATCCATTGTTCCGTACCGGGACGAAAAACAATGATCTTATCTCCTTTGGAAAAATTGGCTGCGGAAGAAACCGTCAGTGAAACAGAACCTACCGGCACGTATTCATCCATGATCGCAACTCTTGTATTCTTTATTTCAGTAATTGATCCCTTACCGGAAACATTGATCAATGCTACTTGTTTTTTGGCTGTGGCTACAAGGCGGGTGCCATTGATGTCATCACCTTCTCCACGCAACACAATGCCGCTGGTTTCAATGCGGATGCTTCCGGGAATTTTATACAGCCCTTTTTTTAATAAGATCGTTCCGCGGAAACCGTTTTTATCTAACGGCTTTTCAGCTACTTCATCAATAGCAGCCTGTATCGTTGCTTCATCGTTATCACTGCCTGTTGGCGAAACAGTTTTTACGATAGCCACAACAGAAATTTCTTTATCACCGCCATAATAACCCACCCGGCTGAAATCAGGAATGATATTTCCTTTTTCGTCCGGAACATATTGCAGCGAACCATCTTTGTTTGTTTTCACAAATGCCGATTCCCAGGAAGGGTTATGCAATTGTTTGAACGAGCAGGCATAGATAAAACAAATCCCAATCAGCAGTTTTTTTCTGTAGGAAAATTTTGACATAGTAAACGATAGTATAAAAAATAAATAGCCACTATAATATTCCGATTTTTTTCACATAGAAAAACAGGCATGCCAGAATAGTTGAATGGTTTGCTAATTACACCAGTCTGCTACAACATAAATAATATTCTATTGGATTATCCATATTGGACAATAAAAAATAATGATAACAGAGATATGTTGCAAAGAAGCAGGGTTATACTAAAACAGGCAGCCCGAAGGTTACCTGTTTATTTCAATCATCTTAACATGAGAAAGCTATTATGAGCTACGCTTTTGCCAACTGTCCCATAAATTCTTTTTGATAAGTAAGCGGACTTTTGCTGGTAATGAGTTTAAAATATTTATGAAAACTGGTAAAATTGTTGAAGCCGCTTTCATAGCAGAGCTGTTTAATACTCAGGTTATTTTCAATAAGCAGTTTGCAGGCATGGCCCACCCTGATCTCAATCAGGAACTGCGAATAAGTTTTCCTTGTTCTTGATTTAAAATAACGACAGAAAGAGTTTGGACTGATATTAGCAACCCCTGCTATCTCGTCGAGTTGGATATTTCGTTTAAAATTTTTGATGCTGTATTCATAAACGGCATTGATACGGTCTTTCTCATTTTCTACCAGGTCATATTTAAAACCAATAGAAGACAGTGGCTGTAAATTAGTGCTTCCCGCAATTATGTTCAGCGCTTCCATTAATAAAATAATGCGGGAGCTGTTATTCGTACTCAAAAGCGATTCAAGCAGGTCGGCCACTTCTTCACGGGCTTTACCGGTTATTTGCACACCTCTTTTTGCTTTATCAAGCAGTCCCCTGATATGGACGTTTTCGGGCAACTGCAAAAACTGGGAGCCCCAGAAATTTTCGCAGAAATGAGCCACTCTTACATCGGCTTTTTCTTTTGATTCTTCTTCAAAATAAGAATCATCAAATCTCCAGTAATGCGGCAGGTTGGATCCTACCAGCACTACATCTCCGGCTTTAAATTGTTTAATACTGTCACCAATGAATTGGGTGCCTTCACCTTTTTTGAAATGGATCAACTCAACTTCAGTGTGATAGTGCCAGCGGTTGTTCACATAGGGAACAAGATCCTGGCGAACACTAAAGGAGTACTGGGGTTCTTTACAGACTTTTAATAATTGAGGTCTCATATGCAAGCATTTTCGTTAGTAAAGCGATCTACGTTGAAATACCAAAAGCAAGTTCGTGATGCCAAATTAGCTGATGAAGTGTGAGATATAATAGAAATGTTACGCAAACGTTTTCGTAACCGGATAGTGGATTTAACTTATATATGATCAATGATATGGAGTCAGGAGGTCAGTAGGTATTTGCAATTTTTGACCTCCTGGAATTATACTTTCGGTAGTAAATAATCTTGGCCTGGAAAGCAAAAAACAGGTTATTAATGACAAATTAGCTTAGCTGTTTGATCCGGTATAAAAAAATTACGCAATCGTTCCCGGCATAAAGCCCGTTAAATTGACTTAATATGTTAAGATTGCTGAATAGTAGGGCAATTCTCTAAAGCCAGTACTTGATCATTCTTTCTTTATTTGTTGTGTAGTAGTGACAAATCAGGGATTTTTTTGTCCAGTTGATTTATCACTTAATGCTACAGCTTGAGATTTTGTAAAAAGATGATCCGAATTTTTTTAATCGTTTTAAGATTTGTTCAATGAAAAATACTAACCCGGCAGAACTGGCGCATCCTCCTTTTTTAATGATACATCCCAACGATAACGTACTGGTGGCGCTTAAAGACCTGTCTTCAGGCACACCTGTTTCTTTTAATAGCTATGATTTTACAGTACAGGAAAATATAGCCGCCAAGCATAAATTTTTTGTACGAAATATGAGTACCGGTGACGATGTGATAATGTATGGTGTGCTGGTCGGCAAAGTACAATCCGATATTTTACAGGGACAAGCTATGACTACTGCCAACACAAAGCATGCTGCAGGGAAATATGGTTACCGTAATGTTCAGTACAAATGGCAGCCACCCGATGTTTCAAAATTTGTTCATAAAACATTCAACGGTTATAAAAGAAAAGACGGCAGGGTGGGAACGGCTAATTACTGGTTGTTTATTCCTTTGGTTTTTTGTGAGAACAGGAACCTGGATGTTATTAAAGAAGCATTGTGGAATGAACTCGGTTATGCTGTTACCGATCGGTACAAACATTTTACCCGCCAGCTATTCCAGGCTTATAAATCAGGAGAAGATATTGATACGATCAGTTTAAACCCTGCATATAAAAATGACCAGGAGCGTTTTTTTAAGAATGTAGATGGTATCAAATTCCTGAACCATACAGGAGGATGTGGTGGTACCCGCCAGGATGCTGCTACCTTAAGCGCCTTACTGGCAGCTTATGCTGATCATCCGAATGTTGGAGGCGTAACTGTATTGAGCCTTGGATGCCAGCATTTGCAGATTCAGTATTTTATGGATGATCTTAAAAAAAGAAACCCAGGTTTTGATAAGCCCCTGTATATTTTTGAACAGCAGCAGATCAAAAGTGAAGAGCAACTTATTATAGAGGCGTTGCGCCAAACTTTCAAGGGCCTTACAGAGATCAACAAAAATGAAAGAGTGGCTTCTCCGCTTAGTGCTCTGAATATTGGTGTGAAATGTGGCGGCAGTGATGGATTCAGCGGCATCTCTGCCAATCCCGCTATCGGTCATACCTCTGACCTGTTAGTGGCACTGGGTGGCAAGGTTTTGCTGGCGGAGTTTCCTGAACTTTGCGGTGCGGAACAAGATCTGATCGATCGTTGTGTAAATGAAGAAGCCGCCAATAAATTTATACACCTGATGCAATCCTACGATCAGTTGGCAAATAAAGTGGGTTCTGGTTTTCATATGAACCCATCGCCCGGAAATATTAAAGATGGATTAATAACAGACGCTATTAAATCAACCGGTGCTGCAAGAAAAGGCGGAACTTCTCCTGTTGTTTCAGTACTCGACTATACCGAACCGGCTAATGAAGCGGGTTTGAGTTTGGTATGTACACCTGGCAATGATGTAGAAGCTACTACAGGAAAAGCCGCATCAGGGGCTACATTGATACTTTTTACAACAGGCCTGGGTACACCTACAGGTAACCCCGTGGCACCTACTATTAAGATAGCCACCAACTCCAGGCTTGCGAAAAAAATGAGTGATATCATCGACATCGATACCGGCCCGATTGTTTCCGGCGAGAAAACAATACAGGAGATGGGAGAAGAAATTTTAGATTATTGCATTAAAGTAGCCGGCGGAGAGATCATTCCCAAAGCGGTTCAATTAGCGCAGGATGATTTTATTCCTTGGAAACGCGGGGTGTCGTTGTAATTGAATATTGAGCATTGAAAATTGAATATTTCCTGGTTTTAACATTAAACAAATGCTCAACGCTCAATGTTCAATTTTCAATGCTCATAGTCCGAAAATAAAAAGAGGTTGTAATAAATCTATTTACCAGTAGATCTTCTTTCAACAATATGGGAAGCGATGGTCACTTTTTTTTCTGTTGGTAAAAGTATTTTTTTATCAATCATCTTAAAAAGTATAGTAGTTGCTTCCTTACCGATATCATACGCAGGCTGAACAATAGTAGATAACGGCGGATCAAATAATGCAGCGGCCGCTAAATTGGAAAAACTGATCACTTTAATATCCTGTGGTATTTTGATCTTTAATTCGTGGCAAACTTGGTATGTATTGATGGCTAATTTTTCTACTGCTGCGAATATGCCATCAACGTTTGAATTTTTTTGCAAAAAATCACGGATGGTCTGCCGGTTTTCTTCATCGTTCAGGCTGCATTCTACACTCAGCCCGCGGTCAGCCAGATCAAATTTTTCCAAGGCTCTTTTATAACCCAGCTTTCGCCTGCTGCTGATGGAAAGATTTCCTGACATAGATAAAAAAGCGATCTTCTTACAGCCCATTCTCAACAAATGTTCCGTTGCCTTGAAAGCAGCATCGGTATCGTCCGTGGTAATGCGTGGCACTTCCATGCTCTCGCAAACCCTGTCAAAAAAAACAAGTGGCGTACCGGCATCCGGGTAAGCTTGCAGGTGCTCAAAACTGGTGGTCGTATTTGAAACGGAAACCATCACACCATCCACTCTTCCGTTTCGTAATAATTGAAGAATATCCTTTTCCCTTGTATGATCTTCATGTGTCAGGTAAATCAATACATGATAACCTTTCTTTTGCGCCACATCTTCCACACCATTCATAACCTGTGAAAAAAAATTGTTTTCTATTTCCGGAATAACAACGGCAATCGTTTTGCTCTTACTTTTTCTCAGGCTGCTGGCATGAGGATTGGGCTGGAAGCCAAGTTTTTCTGCTAATGCTTTTACACGGTCCTTTGTCTCCTGGCCTATTTCATGACTATCCCGTAAGGCACGGGATACCGTAGAAATCGAAAGATTGAGTTCTTCCGCCAGTTTTTTTAGATTCACATTCTCCATTTACAGAAGGCAAAAATGTTTAAAATCAGGTGATGCTAATTGCTAATATTGCTGAATGATAGGACAATATACTAAAACCGTCACATCAGCATTATTTCTTTATTTGCTATGCTTTTTAAGCAGGGTTAAACACATTTGTTTTCAATTATTTAGACTAATCTGTCGCATCTTTGGAAGGATATTATACAAAGGGGCTTTTCCTGTTTAATATTTAATAAAAGCCAGGTCAGATGGTATCATTGTTAATAAATATTTATGTCGGAAAAGCAATTATCCGGAAAAGTCATCATTGTTACCGGTGCTACAGGAGTATTGGGCTATGCTTTTAATAAAGCTTTGGCCGAAGCGGGAGCAATTGTAGGTATTTTAGGAAGAAATAGTTCTGTAGCCTATGAGCGGGCAGAGGAGATTTTAAAATCGGGCGGTGAAGCCGTTGTTCTTATTGCTGATGTGCTGAACAAAGAACAACTGCAGGCAGCAAAAGAAACGATGATCGGGAAGTATGGTAAAATTGACGGGCTTGTAAATGCGGCAGGTGGAAATATACCCGAAGCAGTAGTGCAACCAGCCGATGATATTTTTGACCTTAATATGGATGCGCTGCGAAAAGTGCTTGACTTAAATTTGTTTGGAACATTATTGCCGACACAAATATTTGGAAAAGCCATTATTGATACAGCCGGGAAGGGAAGTATTGTAAATGTTTCTTCTGTTTCAGCCTATAAGGCATTAACCAAAGTGCTTGGATATACGTTGGCCAAATCAGCTATCGAAGGCTATACAAAATGGTTTGCTGTTGAACTGGCTAATCGTTACCAGGATGCTTTGAGAATGAATGCCATTGTCCCGGGTTTTTTTCTTACCGAACAAAACAGGCATTTATTGACTAATGAAGACGGATCTTATACACAAAGAGGAAATGCCGTGATACAAAACACACCATTCAAGCGTTTTGGTAAACCGGAAGAATTGACTGGTGCATTAACATGGTTATTAAGTGATGCTTCCGTTTTTGTAAATGGCACCTCAGTAATATTGGACGGTGGATTTCTTGCCTATAGCGGCGTATGATTTTTTAATAATATATCCCTGGATAGTATATATAAATTGTTCAGTCGGGTTTCGGTAGTTCCACCCCATAATAGTACACAGGGAAGCTTGCAGCAGCCCGATGCAGATAATTTGATTTCGCTCCGATTTAAAGAAAAGAGATCGCTATAAATTAATGCACCCTGTAACAATTTGAATAAAGAATGATCTGAATTGCTTAACAGAAGAT
Organism: Chitinophagaceae bacterium; assembly: GCA_036675745.1. Classification (GTDB taxonomy): domain Bacteria; phylum Bacteroidota; class Bacteroidia; order Chitinophagales; family Chitinophagaceae; genus Terrimonas_B. The sequence continues at coordinate 19,402 of JAKFEJ010000462.1, forward strand.
CATAATTTCTTTTTCCTTCACCTGCGATGTTATACAAATTATTTCAAAGAGTTTCGTTGCTATCGCTCCTGTTTTCTGTTGCTGTCACGGGTTGGTCCCAGAACAGTCAGACTCTTTTTAAACTTCTTCCATCCAGCTATACCAATATCTCGTTTAGTAATAATCTTTCTGAAAACGATACCTTAAATATCCTTAACCAGGCAAATATTTATAACGGTGGAGGTGTTGGAATTGGCGATTTCAATAATGATGGGTTGCCTGATATTTATTTTGCAGGGAATATGGTGTCTAACAAATTCTACCTGAATAAAGGCTCATTGAAATTTCAGGACATTACAGAAGTCGCAGGAGTAGGTGGTGAAGACAGATGGTGCACCGGCGTTTCTGTTGTTGATATCAACGCTGACGGCTGGTTAGATATTTACGTGTCAGCTTCATTTCGAAAAGAAACTTTATTGCGCACTAATTTACTATACATCAACCAGGGTGTAAATAATAAGGGTGTTCCTGTATTTAAAGAATCGGCCCGTGCTTATGGACTGGCCGATGAAGGCTTTAGTACCCAGGGATATTTTTTTGATTATGACAAAGATGGCGATCTTGACCTGTACCAGCTTACCAATGAATTATACGATAAAAAAACACCTATCCGTTTTCGCCCCAAAGTGACGGATGGCAGTGCTTTAAATACAGACCGGCTTTACCGGAATAATGGCAATGGGGGGTTTTCAAATGTATCCCGTGAGGCCGGCATTTTAATAGAAGGTTGGGGGCATGCTGCAGCGATCTCAGATTTTAATCTTGATGGATGGCCTGATATATATGTTGCCAATGATTTTGTTTCAAATGATTTGTTGTACATCAATAATCAGGACGGAACGTTCACCAATAAATTAAGCGACTATTTCAAACATACTGCCTGGAATGCAATGGGCACAGATGTAGTGGATATCAATAATGATGGATTGGCCGATGTAATATCATTGGAAATGTTGCCGGAAGATAATCTTCGCAAAAAAAGAATGTTAGGCGGCAATGAGTATTATAATTATTTTAATAGCAGCCAGTTTGGCTACGAACATCAATACGTCCGCAATGTATTGCAACTTAATAGCGGCATGACGCCACAGGGACATCCTGTTTTTTCTGATGTCGGGTTTCTATCAAGCATTTACCAGACGGATTGGAGCTGGTGTTCTTTAGTTGCTGATTTTGACAATGATGGCTACCGGGATATGATCATTACCAATGGCCTGCCGCGTGATGTGACCGACCTTGATTATATAGCATATGATAACAAACAGGGCGGTGGCGTGGCTGATTTATCATTGGCAAAAGCTCATACTCTGCCGGTAGTTAATATACCTAACTATGCTT
>JAKFEJ010000422.1:0-3239 GCA_036675745.1 Chitinophagaceae bacterium
GGAAGTAAAAGTAGTGGTGCATGCAGCAGGGCCATTTGCCAATACGGCGCAGCAAATGATTGATGCCTGCCTGCAAACCGGCACTCATTATTTAGATATTAACGGGGACATCAGTGTATTTGAACAAATAAAAAGCCTGGATGCAATAGCGAAGGAAAAAAATATTATGCTCTTGCCGGGTGTGGGTTTTGATGTGGTGCCAACAGATTGCATGGCCCTGCATTTGAAAAATAAATTACCGGATGCTACACATTTAAAATTAGCTTTCGCATCCATTGGTGGTGCTGTATCTCATGGTACTGCTATGACGATTGTAAATAAACTGGGAGAGGGCGGCGCTGCAAGAGAAAACGGACAAATAGTTAAAAAACCATTAGGTGAAAAAGGAATGTGGGTGGATTTCGGATCAACAAAATTATTCGTGATGTCCATTCCCTGGGGTGATGTATCAACGGCGCATTTTACTACAGGCATACCCAACATAGAAAGCTATACGGCTATAAAACCCGCTGCTTATAGACTACTGAAATTGCAAAAATTGTTTAATTGGTTGTTGAGAACCGAAGTGGTTAAAAATATGATCCGAAAAAAAATAAAGAACAGGCCTGCCGGACCAGATGATGAAAGGAGAAGCAAAGCAAAAAGTTTTATATGGGGTGAGGCCATTAATGCAAACAATGAAACCGTTTCCGGTCATTTTACCTGCGCTGATGGTTATACGCTTACTGCACTCAGCAGTTTGATCATTGCAAAAAAAGTATTGGAAGGTAATTTTAAACCAGGCTACCAGACACCCGCTTCGTGCTATGGTGAAAAGTTGATAGAAGAAATACCGGGTACTGTGAAAACAAATTCAGCAAAAACTGATTAGCTTAGTATATTAACTCTTATAAGATGAAAGATCATTCAATAAAAAGACTCATTTCATTCCTCTCAATAGTTACCTGCCTGTTTGCTGTAACATCATTTAAACCTGCGATTAAAGAAACCGGCTGGCAATCATTGTTCGATGGAAAGACACTGAATAACTGGAAAGTTGGTAACAATGCCGGTTCATTCAGCATTGAAGATGGAATGATTGTAGTTAATGGACAAGTAGCGCATTTGTTTTATGATGGAGATGTAAATAATCATCAGTTTAAAAATTTTGAATTTAAAGCGGATGTGATGACCACACCGGGATCTAATTCCGGGATCTATTTTCATACGGAATACCAGCAGGGCGGCTGGCCTAAAAAAGGCTACGAAGTGCAGGTAAATAACTCGCATACCGACTGGCGGAGAACTGGCAGCTTGTACGGAATAGAGGATGTGAAAGAAGTGTATGTAAAGGACAACGAATGGTACACTGAATATATTAAAGTAGATGGAAAAAGAATAGTGATCAAAATAAATGATAAAACAGTAGTTGACTATAAAGAACCGGATAATGCAGAACGCACAGAAGGCAATTCTCTTCGCAAACTTTCAAGTGGCACATTCGCCCTGCAGGGCCATGATCCAAAAAGTAAAGTTTACTACAAAAATATTTTTGTAAAGGTGTTGCCGTAATACTTTTCAAGGGTGCATTCCAAATTGTCGCATAGCCCAAAACCCACCCCATCGAAATTTATTAATGCGAAACTGTTTCTGCCCCGCCCAGGCGGGGATGCGGCATTGCTTTATACTTCATGTAGATTGACCCGGCACCGCAAAATGTGAATTAACCCCAAAAGCACCTATTTCCTAAACACTTATTTTTATACAATGGAAAATGTCAGTCTTATTATATTGCTTTTGTTTGTTATCACATTTTTGGGACTACTCAGCAACAGGTATAAATTCCCTTTCCCGATTGTCCTGATATTGTCGGGTGTAGCTATCAGCCTTATCCCGGGATTGCCGGTGATAGCGCTTGACCCTGAAATTGTTTTTGTTATTTTTTTACCACCGATTTTATATGCTGCCGCCTGGAATACAAGCTGGCACAATTTCAAAACTTCCATAAGCCCAATAGCAAGGGCGGCAGTCGGGCTCGTATTGTTTACCACTTTGATGGTTGCTGTCGCAGCGCATATGCTTATTCCGGGGTTGAGCTGGCCTATGGCTTTTCTGATCGGCGCCATTGTATCGCCGCCCGATGCCGTGGCCGCCACTTCTGTTACAAAAGGATTGGGACTGCATCCTAAACTGATAACGGTATTGGAAGGCGAAAGCCTCGTGAACGATGCCAGCGGATTGATCGCTTATAAATATGCTTTGGCGGCTATTATGGCCGGCAACTTTGTATTGTGGCAGGCAGGGCTCAATTTTTTGCTTGTCGTCGCAGCAGGTATTGCCATTGGTCTTGCCATTGGGTACATACTTTATCTTATTCATAAAAAATTTGTGTGTGATCCTGTTATTGAAGTCACACTTACCTTTCTTACGCCATTTGCTTCCTACCTGCTGGCAGAGCATTTTCATTTTTCAGGCGTCATCGCTGTTGTCACTACAGGTTTGTATCTCTCCTTTCGTTCAGGCCAGATATTCAGCCACGAAAGCCGGATCATGACTTATTCCGTTTGGGAGGTTGTCATCTTTATTTTAAACAGCCTCATCTTCATTTTGCTCGGCCTCCAGTTACGCGGCGTTATGCAGGGCATCGGCGATTATCCTGCCCGCACATTAGTGTTGTATGGAGTGGTAATAAGCCTCGTGGTCATCCTCGTAAGGTTTGCCTGGATATTGCCCCGCATTGCAGTGCCATCTTTGCACCGCCAAATGATAAAAGATAAGGTTGATCCACGCAACATTGTGGTATTTAGCTGGGCCGGTATGCGTGGCGTGGTATCTATGGCGGCCGCATTGGCGCTGCCTTTAACGCTAACCGACAATACTCCTTTTCCTCACCGTAACCTTATCATCTACCTCACCTTTTGCGTTATTGTGTCCACCCTTGTATTACTTGGTTTTACGCTGCCCTGGATAATAAAAAAATTAAACCTTCCAAAGTATTCCATTGCCGCGGAAGAGTATGAGGTCCGGAATTACCTGGCAACTGAAATGATAACGCATATTGAAGAAAATCTTTCATTAACGCATGATACATTACTCAACAATATTAAAAGCAAGTACGAAGTAAAATATAACCGGCTTCAAAAGACGGACCTTCCTGCCAACTACTTTGGAAATGGTCAAACGCTTGGCGTAAATGTTTTTAATGAATACTCTCAACTGCAGATAGACATGATAGCCGTCGAAAGAAAAACGGTAGAGCG
>JAKFEJ010000646.1:0-3230 GCA_036675745.1 Chitinophagaceae bacterium
TTGGGTTTTACTATCCGTTGGGATGCGGGCGACTATACAGCATTCGAAAAAGATGGGTGCCAATTCATTTTGCAGAATTTCTCCAACAAAGAATTCGCAGAAAATTTTATGATCACGGTTGGAGTAACCAATGCAGATGAATTCAGGCAGGAAGTAATAGATAAACAATTGCCGCAAAAGTTTGGTATCCGCATTAGTGAAGTCGCTGACCAGCCTTATGGCAGGGAAGTAAATATTATTGACATGGCAGGAGTTTGCTGGCATTTTGTTCAATAAATAGGGAAAAGCGACCTCATCCCTCTTATCCCTTCTCCTGTCATTGCGACTGCGAGTAGAGCGAAGCAGGAAGCAAGAGAAGGGATGGTGCTGTATTGCAAATCCCAGCTATATAACTCCCACTTCGGCATTATAACTTTACTCACCCCTTTCAGAGAGTATTTATTTTATCAACCCCTCCGAAAAGCGTGGGCTGTGTTTTGTTCCTCTCCTTTGGAGAGGTTAGGTGAGGCCCTACCACATCATATTTATATCTCTGCTCTACATTTTCGGAAAAGCTTTATACCAGGCAAGGAATCTTCCAGCACCTCTTTTTCGCCTTCTGTAAAACACTTGCAACTATCAACAAGCCAAGCGAAAAAGCAGTGCCTCCAGTGTCGTCTCATAGCACGAAGCAGGGTCTGCAACTATCATTTCGTTACCTGTAAATCTATTTCATCTGTCGGACTCTTTGTGCGTTGGCCCGCCCCGATATCTATCGGGGCTTGACTTTTTTTGTTATCTTTTTTGCGCCAAGGCAAAAAAATAAATAGAGTATAACTGACCTGTATATAAAGTTTCAATAATAGTAACCCCATATATTACATCACCGCTCTCCATAAGATTACTTATTTCCTTATCTTGAAAATCCAAAATCACAATAACATGAACACTTCCCGCATTCTATTCACTATCTCTTTTGTTTTCATCGCTACGTATATAAAAGCACAGGATGACGGCTACAAAACCCCACCCAAAGACATCTCCGACATGCTCCTCGCAAAACCAACACCCAATGTCAGCGTTGATGATAAAGGTGAATGGATGTTATTCACCCAAAGCAACAGTTATCGTTCCGTAGAAGAACTCGCAAGACCTGAATTACGTATAGCCGGTCTGCGCATCAATCCCGGCAACTATGCACCCAGCCGCCAGAATTTCATCAACGATATTTATTTGAAAAATATCAAAACAAGAAATGAATCCAAAATAGCCGGCCTGCCTTCACCATTATATGCCGGCAATATCAGTTGGAGCCCCGACAATAAAAAGATCGCTTTCACCCATACTACCGCCAACCGTGTTGACCTGTATGTTATAGATATAGCTACCCGCAAAGCCACAAAGATCAACAAGACCGCGTTGAATAATATAACCGGCAGCTATTCCTGGTATGATGACAACGCTTTATTATACCGCACTATATTAAAACCGGCAACAGCCGCACCAACAAAACCTACCACACCCGTGGGACCAACCATGCAGGAGAATTATGGCAAAGCCTCTCCCCGCCCCACTTACCAGGATATGATCAAAAACCCTTTCGATGAACAGCTTTTTGAATTTTATGCCACTACGCAATTGGTAAAAAATACCGGTGGCACCGAAACAAAAATCGGCAAGCCCGCAATCTATACCAGCATCAGCGCATCACCCGATAAAAAATATTTATTGCTCCGTACCATAAAAAAACCTTTCTCCTATTTGGTGCCTGCATTTGGTTTTCCATCTACCGTAGCCATTACAGATATGACAGGAAAGCTTGTTAAACAAATAGCTGATCTTCCTTCATCCGAAACAGCGCCATCCGGCAATGATAATGTACAGGATGTAAAACGTGCATTTGAATGGAGAGATGATCAGCCCGCTACCATTGCCTGGTGCCAGCCCTTAGACAGTGGTTTGATAAAAAAACAGGTGGAATACCACGATGCCGTTTATGCATTAGCGGCTCCTTTCACCGGCGAACCGCAACAATTGTTTAAAACAAAAATGCGTTACAACGGTACTACCTGGGGCAATGAAAATTTAGCCATCGTAACAGAAGGATTAAGAGGCAAACAAACCACGCAGATGGATCGCTACAATCCTACTACCGGCGATTTGGAAAAACTCATTACAAGAAATACAACCAATGCCTATGCAAACCCCGGTTTCCCGCTAACAAAACCCAATCAATGGGGCCGTGATGTATTGCTTACTATTGACAACGGCAATAAATTATTGTTCAACAATCCAACCGGCAGTTCACCCAAAGGTGATCTTCCTTTCCTGGTGAGCTATGATGTGAATACCAAAAAGGCCGATACGTTGTGGCGTTGCCAGGAAGGCAATTTTGAAAACGTAGTAAAACTGGTTGACCCCGATAAACTCATTTTGGTGACAAGAAAAGAATCGGAAAAAGACATGCCCAACTACTGGTTGAAGAATTTAAAATTGCGCATTGCCGATCAGCAACTCACGGCCTTCACCAATCCTTACCCGCAACTGGAAGGAGTAAGCAAAGAAAAAATAAAATATAAAAGAGCCGATGGTGTTGATCTCACCGGCGATCTGTATTTGCCCAAAGGTTATGATGCCAAACGCGATGGGCCCTTACCCGTTTTTATCTGGGCCTATCCTGCCGAATTCAATTCCGCTGCCGATGCCGCACAGATCCGTGGCAGCGAACATAAATTCACTTTGCTCAACTGGGGTTCACCCGTCTATTATGTTACGCAGGGATATGCCGTGCTCAACAATGCCGAAATGCCTATTGTAGCAGCAGCTAAAGACAGTACACAAAAGAATGAAGCCAAACCCAATGATAATTTTATTGACCAGCTTACCATGAATGCAGAAGCCGCTATCAATAAATTGTCTGATATGGGTGTGGGCGACCGTAACCGTGTAGCGGTAGGCGGACATAGTTATGGTGCATTCATGACGGCCAACCTGCTGGCGCATACCAATCTTTTTAAAGGAGGCATTGCCCGCAGCGGCGCCTACAACCGCACACTCACGCCATTTGGTTTTCAGAATGAGGACCGTACCTACTGGCAGGCGCCTGATCTCTACAATGCCATGAGCCCTTTCAGCCATGCCGATAAAATAAAGACGCCGATACTATTGATCCACGGTGAACTCGATAACAACACCGGCACTTATCCCATGCAAAGTGAACGCATGTTCAATGCCATCAAAGGACATGGCGG
>JAKFEJ010000041.1:0-3226 GCA_036675745.1 Chitinophagaceae bacterium
GGGGCTTTGTGCTGGGAACAAAGTTCGGGAAGGTGGGCTTCTACCCACCGCTTTCGAAAAAACTGAAATCAATCAACGTCTCCGAAAAGCAAGGGCTGTGCTCCAGCAAGCCCCCTTTAGGGGGTTTGGGGGTTTTCTCTTTGTGTCTCTGTGGTTCAATTCTTCTTTCGCACAACAAAATATTCGCCAGGACATTTCACTGAATAGTAATTGGCGGACGATTGCCCTGAATGAAAACGAAATAAAACAGAAGGATTATATCTCCTCAAAAACAGACAATAATTGGAAGCTAGTTGATATTCCGCATAACTGGGATGCCTATGAAGGATACAGGAGATTATTGCACGGCAACAGGCACGGAGATTCCTGGTACAGGAAAACATTTAATATCAAGCAATCCAAAAACAAAAAAAGATTCTTCCTTTTTTTTGAAGGAGTAGGCTCTTATGCTACTGTTTACCTGAATGGAAAATATGCTGGCGAACATGCAGGCGGCAGAACAACTTTTACAATTGATGTAACAAATAGTATTAAAACAGATGGCAGTAATAATAATCTTGCTGTTCGTGCTTATCACCCCGATAATATAAAAGATCTTCCATGGGTTTGCGGCGGTTGTTCAGATGAACGTGGCTTTTCAGAAGGCTCGCAACCTATGGGCATTTTCCGGCCTGTTCATTTGGTCGTTACCAATGAAATACGTATTGAACCATTTGGTGTACATGCCTGGGCCAATATAAAAAATGGAGCTGCAGCATTACACCTTAAAACAACTATAAAAAATTATTCGGACCATCGGAAAAATATAACCATCACACACCAGCTTATTGATGCAAACAGAAAAATAGTAAAAGAAATTTCGCAAAAACAAATACTAAATCCGAACGACTCTCTTTCTTTTTTACTAAAAGACATTACGGTAAACGACCCGGTATTGTGGTCAACTGAAAATCCTTATTTGTATAAGATCATTTCACTTATCAAAGAAAATAATATTGTTATTGATAAGACAGAAACAGATTTTGGTTTCAGAACTATCAATTGGGAAAGTCCAACTAATCAGTTTTTCTTAAACGCAAAACCTGTTTTCATTAATGGTGTAGCTGAGTATGAGCACCTGCTGGGACAAAGTCATGCATTCAGCCATGAACAGATCATGTCGAGGATGAACTGGCTGAAAATGTCCGGCTTCAATGCTTTCAGGGATGGTCACCAGCCGCATAATTTATTGTATGGGCAGTTGTGCAATAAAAAAGGAATACTATGGTGGACACAGTTATCGGCACATATCTGGTATGATTCACCGGAGTTCAGAAAAAATTTCAAACAGCTACTCAAAGAATGGGTAATAGAAAGAAGAAACGATCCTTCCGTTGTTTTGTGGGGTTTGCAAAATGAAAGCAAGTTGCCCGAAGATTTTGCAAAAGAATGTACGGAACTTATCCGCCAGTTGGACCCAACGGCATCTTCACAACGATTAGTCACAACCTGCAACGGCGGTAGTGGTACCGATTGGGATGTGCCGCAAAACTGGACTGGCACTTATGGTGGTGATCCGGATACTTATGCAAGCGATACAAAAAAGCAGGTGCTGATCGGCGAATATGGCGCATGGCGAACACTCGATTTGCATACAGAAGGCGGGTTTGTACAAAACGGAATAGTAAGTGAAGACAGGATGACACAATTAATGGAAAAGAAAATACGATTGGCCGAGTCGGTGAAAGACAGCAGTGCCGGTCATTTTTTCTGGTTGCTTACTTCCCATGATAATCCCGGAAGGGTACAGGGTGGGGAAGGTTTAAGAGAACTCGATCGTGTGGGCCCGGTTAATTACAAGGGACTATTAACACCGTGGGAAGAACCGTTGGATGTTTTTTATATGTTTCGCAGCAATTATGCACCGAAAGATAAAGAGCCGATGGTATATATTGTTTCTCATACATGGCCTAACCGCTGGACAAAGCCGGGTGTTAAGGACAGTATTTATGTTTACTCCAATTGCGATGAAGTAGAACTCTTCAACGATGTAAATAATATTTCATTTGGAAAAAGAAAGCGGAATGGAATTGGTACGCATTTTCAATGGGACAATGTATCCATTAATTATAATGTATTGTATGCGGTTGGTTATACAAATGGTAAAGTGGTAGCACGGGATACCATTGTATTAAATCATTTGCCTTCATCGCCAAACTTCAATAGCCTGTTTAATACTGCAAAGCCAATTACAAAACCGCAAACTGGTTATAATTATATCTATCGTATCAATTGCGGTGGCCCTGATTATACAGATGAAAACGGAAATCTTTGGTTAGCCGACAGAGCTTTACCAAACAGTGACGAAAGCCCAGCTAATAAACGACTCACTACTCCCGACTCACCACTCATGACTCATTCCTGGGGATCTTCCTCGTGGACAAATGACTATCCCGGCATGCCAGCCTTCTTCGCCAGCCAACGCAGAACATTTGATCCCATCCAAGGAACCAAAGACTGGAAACTTTTCCAGGACTTCCGGTATGGAAAAGACAAACTGCAATATGAATTTCCATTACCCGATGGAGAATACCTGGTAGAATTTTATTCTATTGAACCCTGGCTTGGCATTGGCGGTGGAATGGATGGTGCCGGTATGCGTTTGTTTGATATAGCCATCAACAATAAAACTGTTTTACAAAATATAGATATTTGGAAAGAAACCGGAACCAATACTGCGTTGAAGAAAACAGTAAGAGCAAGAATTGCAGGCGGCAAAATGATCATTTCATTTCCGCAAAGCAAAGCCGGGCAGGCGATCATTTCAGCGATAGCTATTGCTTCATTGAAAAAAAATATCACACCTGCTGCTTCTCATTCTTTAATTACTGATCTTTCTAACAAACAATGCAAACTCTCTGCCTGGTTGGATATAGGCAACAAACAATATTCCGATGCGGAGATTGCATTTCGTTCGCTTCCCCCGAATTTATTTGGTGCAGACTGGTTGCAGTTTTCAAAACAAGAATCAGCAGGTAATACTTCATTCATGGTTACCGAAGATGCTGATGTGTTTATAGGTATCAACAAAGATGCACAGCAGATACCGACCTGGCTGAAAGATTATGAAAATACAAAAACGGAGATCATAACGGATGAAGACAATGGGAAAGAATATGCTGTTTACCGAAAAAGATTTTCAAAAGGTGCAAACGTAATTTTAGCTGTTGAAAATTCTGCGATAGTG
>JAKFEJ010000281.1:0-3214 GCA_036675745.1 Chitinophagaceae bacterium
AATAATTATTTCAGTTCATTCCATTTTTTCCATTCAGGCACACGATTCTCTACCGGCTTTGTTGATTTCAGATAAGCAAAGATGGCTTTGATATCCTGGTCTTTTAATTTGGCGAAATTCTGCCAGGGCATAGGTGGTAATATAGGCCTGCTTTCATCCAATCCTTTAAGTTTTCCATGACGGAGCGCTTTCATAAATTGTTCTTCGCTCCAGCTACCAATACCTGTTGGGTCAGATGAAATGTTTGCGGCAAATGTCATTCCCCAGGGACCGACAGCTGTTGTCAGATCAGGTGAGAATAACATCCAACCGCTTTTTAATACCATCGTATCCACTTTTGGTAAAGGCGCATTGGCAGGATGTCCTGAAAAACGCAGATCTGCGATTACCTCCGGTCCATTTGGTCCGAATTTTTTTGGCGAATGGCAATCATCACAGCCCATTGTATTTACTAAATATCCTCCCAGTTTGACAAGGCTATCCTGCGATATCTGTACATCTGTTGTAGCTGCAGTTGTTTTAGTGTTGCAGGCAAAAAGAACGGCTAACATACTGGTTGCGATAATCGCTGTGATCAAGGTGAGTTTTCTCATTTTTTTTTGGGTTTATAATTATTAGTGGTTTGTTTTATACTCCAAATACCCAGCCTGCCAGCAGGCTTACAAAGCCGGTAATATTCAATGCCTGGCGAACATGGTACAGCGTAAACCATTTTGAACGATACTGTTTCCAGTTGGGCGGATAATTGACCGGGGTCCAGCTATTGATGAATTTGTTCAGGGGTACATTTCCTTTTACAGCCAGTAAAACATCGGCCAGTAAAGCTATCAGTGCAATAACAGAACAAATGAACAACCATCCGGATGGGTTTACTACACAAAAGGCGGTAAGCAAAACAGAAGCTCCCAGTGTTGTATAATAAACAAGTTGCAGTGGTGCCTGCAAATTTTCAGTCAGCAGATTTCTTGTTTCAATATAAGTTTCGGCCTGCATTTTTTTCAATGTATTTGACATAGCCAGTATGTAAAAAAAACTTTGACTGATAACAAATGCATACATCAGTAGCGTAATGAATAAGGTTATTTTTATTTCCATAACTAAGGTTTTAAAGCCGGTGCAAAATAGTGCAGGGACAGGACAGGAAAAATGCCAGGACGACTGGACTGTAGTAAACAAGGGATGAATTGCGGGTTTAAAAGTAAGGCATTCAAAGGACAAACAATACCATACCTGAGGTTTAAATAATTCTTGTTACCTGGTATCAACCGGAATCTTCAATAGAAGCTGGTTGATGAACTTTTATTTAACTACCCGGTTCCTCTGTAAAATACTCGCCAAGAAAAACGCTTTTTATTCCTTTTGCATAAATAACAACTTGCTGCTGATAAAAAGCTTCCAGGTTTTTTTTATGATCAACAGGCCTTTTACTGCCGGGAAATTCCATGGTGATGATGCGGATAGCGTCCCTGTTTTGAAAAGGGTCTTTTTCGTCATGTACAGCCGTAGATGCCCAGGTGCCCAGGGAAACGCCGCCACCACGTTTGCCAGGAATCGATGAACCCGTAAGATTTCTTTTTTGAAACATGCCTTTCGCTACGGCAATGGGATCTTTATAATACAAAGCGGTTGGTTTTTTATCCAAATAGTTGCCCGGTATATATCCTCCCTGTTGCTGAATAGCCGCTGCAATGGCAATGGCTAGACTGCTGTCGGTAGCATAGCCTAATGCGATTCCTTTATGATCTGTTCGCGGATCAGCAAATACGCCTGCATTTCCGGTATTGCGGATAGCATGAAGATTAACGATGCGTTGTGGCCGGTATTGGTTGATCAATTCAAGCAGTAAAGCATTTTCATTTTCTATTTTCCTGCCAGCATGATCAAGACTGTTTTCTTCATCAAAAGCTTTGCCCGGTGTTGGCATCTGGCGGTTAGGATCGATAGCACCGGGATAACTATACCGCCCGATATTTTCTACGCCACCTATCTGTAAAAAATTTTGCTTAGCCGTTTCCGCATTATCGGGAAATAAAGAAGGAATAATTATAACATTATAAAAAATGCTATCACCCTGGGTTAATTGCCGCATCAGTTCTTTTGCTACTTCAATAGACGACAATTCTGAACCATGCATGCCGCCAATAACCAACGCTCTTTTATCACCTGTTCCAGGAAAAAAATAAGCGTCTATATTTCTTCCCTGTTGCGACCTTCCCAATACAAATTGCGCTGCTTTCCGGTCAAGTAATATTTTTTCCAGTTCTTTTGAATAAAGTGAGGCTGGTATCTCATCTGCAGAGAAAAGCTCGGCACTTCCCGCCAATTTTATTTTGCTGCTGTTAGTAGCAGATGATAATACCAGAAAGGCGATAAAGAGAAATATATATGGCTTGAATGACATGACTGGGTTTAATAAGTTGCCTGTTGCCGGTTTACGGTAACAGGTGACCGGAAACTGGCGACATATAATGTAGCGTTAAATAAAAAATCAGGGTAATCCTATAGTTTGATAAACTCGACCCTTCGGTTCAGCACCTTTCCTTCTTTAGTTTTATTGTCGGCAACAGGCTGCGTTTCGCCTTTGCCTTCCGATTCAAAACGGGCGGCATCCAAACCAAATTCACTTACTAAAAGATCTTTTACTGCTGCAGCTCTTTTCTTTGAAAGCTCCATGTTGGCATTGTCATCTCCATCGCTGCTGGTATGACCAATAACTTTTATACGGATGGAATCATTTTCTTTCAATACGCCGGCGATTTCTTTTACCACAGCATATGATTCAGGTTTGATCCCAGCACTTTGAAAATCGAAAAGAATACCCGTTGTGGAGAACTTACCTTCTTCTATCAGCTTATGTCTTGTATCCGGCTTGCCGGTAGCAACCTTGATATTACTTACATAGATCGCATACTGTTCTTCTTTATAATTGGTATTGCCCACTTCAAAATACAGTTGGTTCATGATGATGCCGGCTGGAACGCCTTTGGGAACATCAAACAATTTTTCTTCATTGATCCACATTCTGAATCTTTCTTTCTGTACCTGTATCGCTACATGCACGGGTTTACCGTAAAATTTTTCTAATGATTCATACACTTTATTGTCGCCGGTAAAATGAGCCCTGCTTTCCAGGTAAGAATTCACTCTTACTTTTGAATTCTTAAATTCAGCCGGCATGATCGTAGTAACCACTGAAGCGTATTTTTTTTGATCT
>JAKFEJ010000695.1:0-3211 GCA_036675745.1 Chitinophagaceae bacterium
TTTCTTTTTCGCCATAAGCTAATTGCGCCATACGCAATTTCATAAAGGAAATGCTTTGAAGATTTCATTTGGCAATCAATTGTTAGTTAATAAAGGTTGTAATCGTTTACATTGATTTAAACCAGGAAAGAAACTATTATATTTAAATCAGCAAACGAAGAAACTTTATATAAAGGACTTCACTCATTCAGTACGTATCATAATGTTTTCAAAATGTTACATTTGCCATTGCATGATTTTTTAGTAAAAACTCTTATTGCTTAAACAGAAACAAGTAGTATTGATAGTAAAAACCCAACTATTAATAGTGAAGCGCTTTTTAAAATTGTTCACCCTTTTGTTTTTGTTTGTCACCACGGCAAATGCACAACCTTATTATTTCAGGCATTACCAGGTAGAGAATGGCCTTTCCAACAGTACTGTTTTTTGCAGTGCGCAGGATAAGAGCGGCTTTATGTGGTTTGGTACAAAAGATGGGCTCAATCGTTTTGATGGCTATCACTTTAAACATTATAATATAAATAACCAGGGGTATAGTATGACGCCTGATATAATCAGTTGCATGTTAGTTGACAAGCAGAATACACTGTGGATAGGCAGTCAGAAGGGGTTGTATTTTTTTGACAGGCAAAAAGAAACGCTTGTACCATTTATTGATACGCTTAAATGGATCAATAGTATGCATATAGATAATGCCGGACAGCTTTGGTTCATATCTGCCCGGATGCTTTGCCGTTATAATTTTGCAACAAAAACATTAACTACATTTCCGGAATCCAAATATATTTCTGCCACTTCTATCTGTACTGCTGCAAACGGCGACGTGTGGATATCTACGCCAGACGGGTTTTTGCAACGGTACGATACTAAAAAGAACAGCTTTACCGGGTTCAACTTATTTTCTCATTCTCCTTCCTCAACTTCTTACGACATACAAAAAATACTGGCGGCTGAAAACAATGTCATATATGTTGGAACAAACAGGCAGGGTTTAAAAAAATTTGATATAGCTACCGGCACTTATAAAGACCTGCTTATTTATAATCCTGATAAAACCACTATCTATATACGTGATATAAAAAAGTATGCTGACAATGAATTTTGGTTTGCAACCGAATCGGGAATTTTTATTCTGAACAGCACAACAGAACAATTCATCAACCTGAAAAAAAACTTTACAGATCCCTATTCATTATCCGATAATGCAGTGTATTCGCTTTGCAAAGACAGGGAGGGCGGAATGTGGGCAGGTACTTATTTTGGTGGTGTTAACTATTACTCCCGGCAATATGCAGGTTTTCAGAAATATTTTCCGGACAACTCCTCCGGTTCCATCAGCGGCAGTGCTGTCCGTGAAATATGCGAAGACCATACAGGCAATATCTGGATTGCAACCGAAGATGCCGGCCTCAATAAATTAAATCCTGAAACAGGCGCTATTACACAATTTAAGCCTTCCGGTGAAAGTAGTAGCATCGCTTATTCAAATATTCATGGCTTATTGGTAACGGGCAACGATCTCTGGATTGGCACTTTCGACCATGGCCTTGATATCATGGACATAAAAACAGGGAAAGTAAAAATGCATTATGAATCGGGCCCTGGTAAATATGAAATGAAAAGTAATTTCATTGTAAGCTTATTGCAAACTCAATCCGGTGATATATATATCGCCACAAGCGGTTCGCTTTATAAATTTGATCCAAAAATAAAAGGCTTCAACCTTGTAAGCGAAGTGCAACCCAATATTTTTGTTGCAGCATTGCTGGAAGATCATGAGAAAACAATCTGGGTGGGATCGCATGGCAGTGGTATTTATTTCTTTAATCCTGCTACCAAAAAAAAGGGATATTTTAATATTGAACCAGGCAATCAAAACAGCTTAACCAATAATATTATCAATGCTATTTATGAAGACAGTAAATATAATTTATGGATATCAACAGAAGGCGGCGGGCTTGTTAAATTAGACAGGGATAGAAAAACATTTTCATCTTATACCACCAAAAATGGCCTTCCAAGCAATTTTATTTTTAAAGTACTGGAAGATAATAAACAGCATTTATGGGTAACCACTTCCAGGGGATTGGTAAATTTTAATCCTCAAACTTCAGGCGTCACCGTCTATACAAAAGATAACGGGTTATTAAATGACCAATTCAATTACAATTCAGGTTACAAAGATGCAGAAGGAAAAATATATTTCGGCAGTGTGAAGGGCATGATCTCTTTCCACCCGGATGACCTGTTGAAAACTGCCATTGAACCTCCTGTTTACATAACCGGATTCCAGGTGCAAAATAAAGAATTGGAGATCAACAAAGACATCTCCTATTTAAAAAAATCAATTATTTATACTGATGAAATAACACTGCCTTACGACAAGTCCTCCTTTAGTATTGATTTTGCAGCGATCAGCTTTACTTCTCCTGAAATGACTGAGTACAGTTATAAAATGGAAGGGCTGGATAAAGAATGGACCTACATCAAATCCAATCGCAAAGTTTACTTCACTAATTTGAAACCCGGGGTTTATACATTTAAAGTAAAAGCAGGCAGTAATGAGTTTTCAGGTAAACAGGAAAAAAATTTAGCCATAACGGTTTTACCTCCTTTCTGGGCTACCCGCTGGGCATACTTATTGTATGTTTTAACAGGTGCATCGCTGTTATATTACCTGGTGCGTACCTATCACAACAGGCAGGAGAATAAAAAGGAAAAAGAAATTTATGAAGCTAAGATCGAATTCTTCACCAATATCGCCCATGAAATAAAAACCCCGCTTACATTAATTAAGGGGCCAGTTGAAAACTTAAGTGAGATGGTAACCGAAGTGCCCGTGATAAAAGAAGATGTAATAACAATGGAACGGAATACCAACCGCCTTGTGAATTTAATAAACCAGATACTGGATTTCCGTCAGACAGAAACAAAGGGCTTTAGTCTTGATTTTACCAATGTCAACATGAATGAGATCCTGCAGGAAGCTTATTTAACTTTTGAACCCGTTGCGAAAAAAAAGAAATTGATCTATTCAATGGAATTTCCCCCGGACAACATTTATACTATGGCTGATGGCGAGGCGTTGAATAAAATTTTCAGCAACCTTTTTAGTAATGCGGTAAAGTATGCTGATAAAAAAGTCTATATTAAATTAGCCACACCAAAAAAAGAAGATAATTTTTTAACTATTGAAATCAGGAACGATGGG
>JAKFEJ010000073.1:0-3207 GCA_036675745.1 Chitinophagaceae bacterium
GAAGAATCCCTGTTGTTTAAAAAGATCCAGGAGCGGTTCAAAGACCAGTTTGAAAAAGCATTCCCGGATAAGCTGGCGCCGAAGACGGTGATCATTATTCCTTCGCTTACCCTCGACCAGGAAATTCTTTCCAAAGTAAAAGGCGTAGTACATTATGAAGAAAGGCTGCTGTGCCTGTTGATGCTGCTGCGCATGCCACGTACGCATGTGATCTATCTTACCAGTACCACTATTGATCCGGCTATCATTGACTATTACCTGCACCTTCTTCCCGGCATTACGGGATATCATGCTTTGCAGCGGTTGACATTATTGAGTTGTTATGATGCTTCATCAAAATCCCTGACGGAAAAGATCCTGGAGAGGCCACGGTTGATCGAACGGATCAGGAAAAGCATTCCTGAAGGGTATGCCGCCCATATGGCTTGCTTTAATGTGACGGCTTATGAACGGAGCCTGGCGGTGAAACTGGGTATTCCCATTTTCGGTTGTGACCCCGACCTGTTGAGCCTGGGCAGCAAAAGCAGCAGCCGCAAAATTTTCAGGGAATGCGGTTTGCCAATGCCAGCCGGATTTGAAGACTTGTACTCGCAGGAAGATATCATCAATGCATTGGCGGCATTAAAATCAGGAGATCCGGGCCTGCGAAAAGCCGTGGTAAAAATAAATGATGGTTTTTCCGGCGAAGGCAATGGCATTTTTTCATTTGAAAATACGGAGCCACATACCGGTTGGAAACAATGGATCAAAGAGCAATTGAATAATCGCCTGAAAATTGTAGCGGATGATCTTAGTTGCGATGCTTTCTTTAATAAATTCCGGCAGATGGGTGGTATTGTCGAAGCATTTGTAGAAGGAGATACAAAAGAATCGCCTTCTGTTCAATGCCGCATTGATCCCGATGGTGCTTGCCGGGTGGTGTCTACACATGATCAGTTGCTGGGTGGTGAAGGTGGCCAGGTCTTTCTCGGTGCCTATTTCCCGGCAAATCCCGCTTATGCTGTTCCTATCGGTGTCATGGGAAAAAAAGTAGCCGAAGCTTTACAGGCACAAGGAGTGTTGGGACGTTTTGCCGTTGATTTTATTTCCGTACAGGAGGGCGACGAATGGAAACATTATGCTATCGAGATCAACCTGCGAAAGGGTGGTACCACCCATCCGCTGCTGATGTTGCAATTTCTGACGGATGGTGAATACGATACCGGAAAAGGATTGTATTATACAGCCAGCGGCCAGGTCCGCTATTATTTCTCTTCTGATAATTTAAAAAGTGATGGCTATATAGGACTTACACCGCACGACCTGATCGATATTGCCATGATGAACGATTTGAACTATGATGGCACACACCAGGAAGGAGTCATTTTTCACCTGATCGGCGCCTTGTCGCAGTTTGGCAAACTGGGAGTTATTTGTATTGGCAGTTCGGCGGAACGTGCCCGGATGTATTATGATCAGATCGTTTCCGTACTGGATAAAGAAGGAAAACAACCGGGTCGTACACCATAAGGATCTTCATGTTGTCATTCGCATGGCGTAACAAAAATCAGAACACGGATAACACGTATTTTATCTGTGTAAATCCATTTGACCTACCTGACTCAATGATAATTATTAGGATTATCTATTTAAGCGGAATTGCTTTGCAGGATGCGGCCTCAGAAAAATGGCGTTAAGAAATTTGTTAAGTGAAGCGTTAAGCGGCGAAAATGATGATAAGCATTACAAATGCCGATACACATAATTGTTGGGCAGCGACAGGAAGATGATAGTAAGCTTTTTCGCCGTAGCGCAACGAAACAAATTTTAGCCATTTTTCTGCAGCCTTGACTTTTTTTGTTACTTTTTTGTGTCAAGACAAAAAAGTAAAAACAATTTCCCTTTATGTCATCATGCATTTTCAATGACACGTTTGTTTATATTTATAAACTAATTCTTATAAAATGATCCGATCAGTATTGCTGAAAGTATTCAGTACGTTTTTCCTCGCATTATTTACCTGCTTACAAAGTTTTTCACAAACAGAAAAAACCGAAGCCTGCATCCGCGATATGATGCAGCAATCCGGGGTGATGGGCCTTTCGGTTGCTGTGGTAAAAAATAATAAGATCATCTATACCCAATCTTTTGGTTTGAAAGATTCAGCAAGCAATACGCCATTAACCGATGATTGCCTGTTCAGGATTGCTTCCATCTCCAAATCTTTTTCGGCTACTTCCATCCTGCAACTGGCAGAGGCGAAAAAATTATCATTAGATGATGATATCAGTAAGCTGGTTGGCTTTAGCGTTAGAAATCCTAAACATCCCGGAACGGTCATTACATTAAGGATGGTTTTATCGCACCAATCATCTGTCAACGACAGCCAGGGTTATTTTACACTCGATGCCATCAATCCCGCCAAAAATCCAGACTGGGCCAAATGCTATAATGATTACCAGCCGGGAACAGGATACATGTACTGCAACCTGAACTATAATATGGTAGGAACGATCATCGAAAAAATATCCGGCGAAAGGTTTGATCAGTATGTCAAACATCATATCCTTGATCCGCTGGGATTATATGGTGGCTATTGCGTAGACTCATTGGATAGCACTCGCTTTGCCACTATCTACGAATACAATAATGAAACAAAAAGTTTCAATGCTATGCCTGCGGCCTATGCGCCGCGAAGAGAAGAGATCAGCAATTATGTGATGGGCTACAGCACACCCATCTTTTCTCCAACCGGTGGCATGAAGATCTCCGCCGGCGATCTTGCCCGGTACATGATGATGCACATGAACAAGGGCCGCTATAAAGGAAAAAGAATTATCTCAAAGAAAAGCGCCAGGCAGATGCAGGCTGTATTGGCGGAAAAAGCAGGATACGGTCTTGCCATTGCTACTTCGGAAAAGCTTATTCCCGGCAAAACAATGAAGGGGCATACAGGCTCGGCCTATGGGCTTTACAGCGCAATGTTTTTTCACCCCAAAGAAAAGTTTGGTATCGTTGTCATCTCCAATGGATGCGATCCCGCTTATACCGATGGATTTAATACTGTAATAAGAAAAACAGTTTCTTGTTTATATGATAATCTCATTAAGTAGCATTGAATAGTTCATGCACCCGGCAAAGAAAAATTGGGCTAATTCATATTTTGAAGTGGTGAAATTGTTTACAACCGTAAATATTTTCTTTGAAACTTCTGAACCTTATTACCTT
>JAKFEJ010000703.1:0-3205 GCA_036675745.1 Chitinophagaceae bacterium
TAAATAACAAGTATGAAAGATGACCCGTTGACAAAAGAGTTTCAATATTGGGAAGACAATTTCAACGAGGCATTGACTTCAAATAATGTGGAATACATTTCCAGGTTTTTATCCGATGATTGGTTAGTGTCCGTAAAAATAAAAAGCCCCGCCGCCCTGGTTTGTGTCCGCAAAAAAAGATGCCCCGATGCGTGTCTCTACGCATTGGAACCTATGAACTAAGTAATGACTGAAAAACACCGCCTCATCCTACCAAGTTTGTCTTTGTTGCCAGAGCAAGAGCTATTACTACTTCCGAGATTAGGTTGATTCCGCCAGGTTCGTTACTAAAAACTGGTATTCATTTTTTATACAGATGGCTTGATTATAGGTCATAAAATAGTACTGAGCTTATTTTTATCGACAGGTTCCGCCTCAGGTTGATTTACCGGTTGTCTGTAGTGTTGAATAGATAAAAATGCTCTCTCCTTTACAAATAAAAGAATCTGGCAGCCGGTAGTACTTTCCCGACACAACTATTTTATTTCTTCGCTCCTTTCATTTCTGTCACTGTTGCAGGACCGAGGTTCACGTTTCTGGTTCGGGCGGTGGTTACGTCGTTTTTGTTAAACGCGATCTTATACGTAAAGTAAAAAGGTGTTTCATACAAGTAGGTGCGGACCTGCAGCGTGTCCGGAAAAGTCCAGGCGCCACTTGATGCAACGTATACCACCGGCTAATGCCATCTGCCATTGCATATAGATGCAGATAGTTTTGCTGATAAAAATTGATATGCAATCCAGAGAAGAAGTAAAACAGCAGATGTTTTCAAAAATTGAACAGTGGCAGCAAAATGGTCTTTCCGGGACACGGCGAGAACCTAAAAATTGATAGGTTGATCTTATGTATAGAGCCTCAGATTAATTCTTCTCTTGTTCAACAGGTTTTGCAGAATAAAATGATTAACAAACCCATCTTTCCTTTCAGAAAGAATTTTTTACCGCTGTTCTTTTACTATCTGAAAATTGTTTATATTCGGTAACACGTACAATAGGATCTACAATAGAACGGATATTACATTACTTCTCCTGATTCGACAACAGGAAACGGTTTCTCCAAAACTTAATCTCCTCCTATAAGAAGCGCTGCACTATCCTTATCATTTCCTGATCAATCTGTTTCTAAACAAGTTTGAGTTGGCTAAAAGTTATTAATAGTAATAGCTCCTGAAACATCAGCAACGATTTTCGGGATCATTAACCAGTAAAATTTTTTTTATGAGAAAAAGTTTACGCCTCCTGCCATTAATCTTTATTTGTTTTGCATCTTTTATCAATGCACAACAACTTGTCATTAGTGAATTTCGCACCAGCGGACCAGGTGGAAGTAGTGATGAATTCATTGAAATTTATAATCCCGGTGTATCCGACCATCTTGTTACAGCGGTTTCGGGAACGGGATATGGAGTAGCAACCTCCGATGGGATTACCAGGGCATCAATTCCAAATGGTACATTGATAAGATCCAAACAACATTATTTGGTTGTCAGTTCAGCCTATTCCCTGGCTAATTACGGAGGCACTGGCGCTGCTGCTGGTAATACAAGTTATGCTACTGACATTCCTGACAACATGGGCATCGCTATTTTCAATAACAATACTGGTGGCGCCAGTTACACGTTAGCAAACCGGTTAGATGCTGTGGGCTCTTCTACTGAAGCTAACTCACTTTATAAAGAAGGTAGCGGCTACACAGCACTTAGCGCATTGAATTTAGAATCTGCTCTCAGAAGAAAATCATATAACGCAGTGCCCCGGGATTCAGACGATAATTTAAGTGATTTTGAATTCGTGGACAACCTCGGAACGACAAATGGGAGCCAGCAGCGATTGGGGGCCCCGGGTCCTGAAAACCTGAACAGCCCTGTTTCTCGCAATGCAGCCGTTGTACTCACCAGGCTTGATCAGACAGCAGCAGCACTCGCTCAACCCAATACATTCCGGGATCTGGCAACTACCGGAAGTATCAATCCGCTGGGAACGATAGAGTTCAGGTACAGGCTTACAAATAATACAGGTGTGCCACTTACGCGTATCCGGTTAAGACTCGATTCTCTCACCACTCTGCCAGCCGGGGTGACAAAAGCAGATCTCCGGGCAATGACGTCCTCAAATATTACTATCAATGCGGTGAATGACCCTGCGACCTGCGCTTCAACGGGTTCACCTGCAACATCACCTTGTAGTGTACCTGTGATGGGAACCACGCTGGAAACACCACCTGCCCAACCACCAGGAGGTGGGTTCAATTCAACACTGACGTTAAGCACAATCTTTTCCGGCTCTCCGCTTGCGGCAGGTGCCAGCATTAACATCAGGCTTCTTTTTGGCGTGGTGAAAACGGGTGATTACAGTATTTCGTTTACCCCTGAGGTATTACCGTACACTGCTGCTATAGGGCCTGTACCGCCACCTGAAAAGATCAACGGAGCAACCGGCCCCACTGCCTGTACTATCAACCAGGCATCCGGACAGTCCGATCCAACCAGTAATAGTCCGGTTAATTTTACAGTTTTCTTTAATGGTGCGGTTACTGGTTTTACCTCAACTGATGTTACACTAAGCGGAACAGCAGGAGCTACTGCTGCTGCAGTGACTGAAACAGCACCAAATGATGGCACCACTTATAATGTTGCTGTAAGTGGTATGACAACAAATGGAACTGTAATCGCCAGTATACCAGCAGGTGTAGTTCTTAACTCAGGCAATTTTGGAAATCTTGCTTCCTCCGGTACGGATAATACAGTCACTTATTCATTACCATCAACAGGAACTCCGTCAGTCACCATCGACCAGGCAACGGACCAGGCTGACCCAACCGGTGCAAGTCCAATCAATTTCACCGCAATATTTAGCGAATCAATTACTGGTTTTGCAGATGAAGACGTCAGTCTAAGCGGAACAGCTGGAGCTACTACTGCTGTTGTGACTGAAATAGCACCCAATAATGGTACCACCTATAATGTTGCAGTAAGTGGAATGACTACAAGTGGCACTGTCATTGCGAGTATACCAGCCGGTAGCGCAGTTAGTTCAGCTAATATTGGAAATGCAGTCTCTGCTAGTACCGATAATACCGTGACCTTCACAGTTGCAGCACCTGACATTACAGTTGTGAAAACCGCTAATAGCGCTACTGCAAGTGTGGGAGAGCAAGTTGGCTATAC
>JAKFEJ010000141.1:0-3200 GCA_036675745.1 Chitinophagaceae bacterium
GGTTTGTGATGTGTGAAACCCCCAAACCCCCTAAAGGGGGCTTGCTGATACACAGCCCTTACTTTTCGGAAATACTGATTACACTCAGTTTCTTCGAAAATGGTGAGCAGAGATATAAAGTTTGATCTGGCACCTCTCCTTCGGAGAGGAGTCAGGCTAAATAATAAAAAAATTTGATCTCTTTCCCCCGAGATCAATAATGGTTTTAATAACTCCCTTTTAGGGGGATGGGGGCTAAATTAAATCCCTTCCCCTGGGATTTAAAAATAGAAACCGATTTAATAACCCCCCTTTTGGGGATGGGGGCTAAATTTTTTCCATGGCAGACAATCAGTATGATGCAATTGTAGTTGGTTCAGGTATCAGTGGTGGCTGGGCCGCAAAAGAACTTTGTGAAAAAGGATTGAAAGTTTTGATGCTGGAACGTGGCCGCAATATTGAACACATCAAAGACTACGTGAATGCAAATAAAGAAACCTGGGAGTTTCCGCATCGTGGTGGCCGCACCCAGCAAATGATAGCCGATTACCCGGTATTAAAAAGAGATTACCCGCTGAATGAAACCAATCTTGATTATTGGGTAAATGAAAAAGAATCTCCCTATACCGAAACAAAACGTTTTGACTGGTTTCGTGGTTACCATGTAGGTGGACGTTCATTAATGTGGGGCAGGCAAAGCTATCGCTTGAGTGATATTGATTTTGGCGCTAATGCCAAAGATGGAATTGGTATTGATTGGCCCATCCGTTATAATGAAATAGCTCCCTGGTACAGTTATGCTGAAAAATTTGCGGGTATCAGCGGTTCTAAAGAAGGTTTGGAAGTTTTACCGGATGGAGATTTTCTGCCGCCGATGGAAATGAATTGTGTAGAAAAAGATGTTGCTGCAAGAATAAAAGCCCATTACAAAGGTCAGCGGCATATGATCATCGGACGTACCGCTAATCTGACAGTGCCGCATAATAACAGGAGCAATTGCCAGTATAGAAATAAATGCTGGCTGGGTTGTCCGTTTGGCGCTTATTTCAGTACCCAATCTGCAACACTCCCTGCAGCTATGGCAACCGGTAACCTTACACTCCGTCCGTATGGCATCGTTACAAAGGTATTGTACGATAAGGACACCAAAAAAGCAACTGGTGTAGAGATAGTTGATGCGGAAACAAACAAAACTTATGAATACAAAGCAAAGATCATTTTCCTGAATGCTTCATCGTTTAACTCAACCTGGGTATTGATGAATTCAGCTACTGATATCTGGCCCGGTGGATTAGGAAGTAGCAGCGGTGAGCTGGGACATAATGTTATGGATCACCATTTTCGTGCCGGCGCCAGTGGTACAGCCGAAGGATATGATGATAAATATTATTTTGGTCGCAGGGCAAACGGTGTGTATGTACCACGTTTCAGAAACGTAGCGGGCGACAAAAGAGATTATATCCGTGGGTTTGGTTACCAGGGCGGCGCCAGCCGCCAGGGATGGAGCCGCAATGTAGCTGAACTTACTATTGGCGGCGATTTTAAAGATGCACTAACTGAACCCGGCGCCTGGAGTATTGGAATCACAGGTTTTGGTGAAATGCTCCCCTATCATGAAAACAAAATAACGCTGAATAAAAATGTAAAAGACAAATGGGGATTACCGGTGCTGGATATGGATGTAGAGATCAAAGACAATGAAAAGAAAATGCGGATCGATATGATGAATGACGGCAAGGAAATGCTGGAAGCAGCCGGTGTAAAAAATGTAAATACCTACGATAATGGTTATGCGGTAGGTATGGGCATTCATGAAATGGGCACCGCACGTATGGGCCGTGATCCTAAAACATCAGTGCTCAATGGCAATAACCAGGTATGGGATGCCAAAAATGTATTTGTTACCGATGGCGCCTGTATGACTTCAGCATCCTGTGTAAATCCTTCATTGACTTATATGGCATTAACAGCGAGAGCGGCTGAATTTGCAGTGAGTGAGTTGAAGAAGGGAAATATATAGAGGGATACTGAATGCTGGATAGAGAAGAACTATTAAACTTTTAAACTTCTAAAACTTTTTAAAATGGATCGCAGGGAACTTTTAAAAATGATAGCTTTAGTGACAGGCAGTGCTTTTATTGGCGGTGAGTTTTTACTTTCCGGTTGTAAGAGTAATGATGCAAAACTGGGTGGACTGGCATTCACCGAAAGCGATATTGCTTTCCTGGATGAAGTTGGTGACACCATTTTACCAACAACAAAATCGCCGGGAGCCAAAGCTGCTCAAATAGGTAAGTATATGGAGATAATGGTCAACGATTGTTATGACGAGGCTGATCAGAAAACATTTCATGTCGGGATCAAACAGTTGGATGAGGCAAGTGAAAAAATGTTCAAGACCGGTTTTATGAAAGCTACTCCGCAACAGCGTCATGATTTGCTTGTGAGCCTTGACAAGGAAGCCAAAGAATACCAGAAAACAAAAAGTGATTTTGACAGGGCTGAGAATGAAAAAGAGAAAGCGGAAATAGCTAAAGGAAATAAAGATTATAAAAAAGAAAAAAAATCATCCCACTATTTCACGATGATGAAGCAGTTGACACTTCATGGTTATTTTACATCAAAAATAGGTGCTACAGAGGCGTTGCGTCATATAGCTGTACCGACAAAGTATGAAGGATGTGTGCCTTATAAAAAAGGTGACAGGGCCTGGGCGTAAAGAGAGTTTGTGGTTTGAAGTTTGTAGTTTATTGAAAATCGAAGTCTCTTATTGAAATGTAGTTTTATTCAGAACCAAAATATTTTTTAACCTTTCAGCTATTTAATATGAATAACAAAAGAAGAGAGTTTTTAAAGTGGGGAACACAGCTTGTAGCAGGTGCCGCTATTATTCCCATGGCCTGCAAACTGTCCTCAAACGATAAGGCCAAAGGATCAGAATCGGCGGATTCTACCTCAACAACTAACCCTGCAACAGCAAGTACAGCTCTGCAATATTTTGGTTTGCAGTTGTACACCCTTCGTGATGATATGCCTAAAGATCCAAAAGGCGTTTTGAAACAGGTGTCTTCGTTTGGTTATAAACAAATTGAAAGCTATGAAGGTAAACAGGGCATGTTTTGGGGAATGAGCAATACCGATTTTAAAAAATATATGGATGATCTGGGGATGACCATCGTCTCCAGTCATTGTGATATCAATAAAGACTTTGAAAAGAAAGC
>JAKFEJ010000545.1:0-3166 GCA_036675745.1 Chitinophagaceae bacterium
TTGATCCAATACCTGGTCAATCATGGTTATGCAATCCTGGCAGTAAATAACCGTGGTAGCAGCGGCTATGGAAAATCGTTTTATAAAATGGACAACCGCAATCATGGTGATAAGGATCTGAATGATTGTGTATGGGGCAAGAAATACCTGGCCGGCCTGGATTATATTGATTCTACAAAAATTGGCATCATTGGCGGATCTTATGGCGGCTATATGACACTTGCGGCATTATCTTTTAAACCTGATGAGTTTAATGTAGGTGTAGATATTTTTGGTGTAGCTAACTGGCTACGGACGCTGAAAGAAATTCCTCCTTATTGGGAATCGTTTAAAAAAGCTTTGTATGAAGAGATCGGCGATCCCACTACGGCGGATACTGTCCGCTTAAAACAATATTCACCTTTGTTGCATGCTTCAAATATTAAAAAACCGCTGATGGTTTTGCAGGGAGCGAATGATCCAAGAGTGTTACAAATAGAAAGTGACGAAGTAGTAGCAGCAGTGAAAAAAAATAATGTGCCGGTGGAATATGTTGTCTTTCCTGACGAAGGACATGGTTTTGTAAAAAAAGAAAATGAGATAAAAGGTTATGGCCAGATACTTCAATTCCTGGATAAACACCTGAAGGGAGAACCCACTGCCATTAAAAAAGATTGATTCTTCTTTCACAGTAAAAGGCGCTTTAATCAAGGCGCCTTTTTTATCTCCGGCCCAATAATTTCCACAGGCACAATCTTTGCAAATTACCGTGCATGGAAAAAACACTTCTCATCCTGGTTATTTGTACAGGCCTGGTAATGTCCTGTAATAATGAAGGTAATAACAGCGATGGCGCAGGAAAGAAAAACAAAAAGATCTCATCAAGAAATTACAGTATTACACCTTCCAACGCCTACAGCGATCTTTTTTTGGATAGCTCTGTTGTAGAAAAATTTATAAATGAGAAAAAAATTCCCGATTCCATTGCCTGGCGCATTCGCAGTTTTTATAACAGCCGCAATTTTGAGTTCGCCTGGTTTTCCAGTGATGGCCTTACCGAACAGGCTCGTGGTTTCTGGAATCTTCATAATAACTATACTTCTTCTACCAACGATACCACCCTTGACAATAAGGCTTTGAAAAAAAGAATGGATAGACTTATTACCGAAGAGAACATTTCTCCATCGGCAAAAGATAAGTCATACATCAATACAGAGCTCCAGCTTACTTCTAATTTCATCAGCCATACTTTGCTGGCTTACGAAGAAGATTATGTAAAACGAAAAGAAATGGAACGCTTTGTTCCTGCCAGCAAGCAGGATGCTCTCTACCTTGCTGATTCGTTGCTAAAAAAGAAACACAAGGATGATAAATATTATGAAGATGTGAACCCGTCCTATGGTTTACTGAAAGAAAAACTGGCTGCTTACTATAACATACACGAAAAGGGTGGCTGGCCAGTGATAACGGGTAAGAAAAAAATTTATAAAAAAGGAATGACTGTCCCGGAAATATCGCTGATAAAAAAAAGATTGCAATTAACGGGCGATATACCTGAAGGTGACACATCACAGTTTTTTAACGACACATTGCAACAGGGTGTAAAAAAATTTCAGCAACGACATGGTCTTGAAACAAATGGCATTATTACTGAAGCGACACTTAAAGAAATGAACGTCCCTGTCCCGCACCGTATACAACAATTATTAATCAATATGGATCGTATGCGCTGGCTTCCCGTACAGCCAAAAGGCAACCTGATCACGGTAAATATTCCCGCTTTTATGCTGTATGTTACAGATGGGAACAAAAAAGTATTCGATATGGATGTGGTAGTAGGTAAAGAAGGTCATGATACAAGGATATTCACCGGCAATCTTAACCAGGTGGTCTTTAGTCCCTATTGGAACGTACCTGAGAGCATCGTTGAAAAGGAAATACTACCTGCTATAGAAAAGAATCCCGCTTATCTCGAAAAAGAAAATATGGAAATAACAGGTGAGAAAGACGGTTTGCCCGAGATACGGCAAAAACCAGGTGGAGAAAATGCATTGGGCAAAGTAAAATTTCTTTTTCCAAACAGCTTCAATATTTATTTTCATGACACCCCATCAAAAAGTTTATTCGCAAAAGATAAAAGAGCTTTCAGTCATGGCTGCATACGCTTGAGCGATCCGGTAAAAATGGCTAATTACTTACTGAAAAGCCAACCCGAATGGGATGCTGCAAAAATTGAAAAAGCGATGAATAGTGGTGAAGAAAAATTTGTAAAACTTAAAAAGCCAGTTCCTGTTTTGATAACTTACTACACGGCATGGGTAGATGAAGACGGGCAACTCAATTTTCGTGAAGATATTTATGGACACGATGCACAGTTAACTAAAAAAATGTTTACTAAAGCACTATAAAAATAATAACATATCTGAATGGCGTCATCAAAAACCTGTCAACCGAAAGGTTTTTATATTTTTGAGGTATTAATAGGATTCAACGTTATTGTTCTTCCATGAAAAAAACATTCCTCATTTGCATTATTGCAGTAAGTATCGCATCGTGCAAACAAAAAGCGCCGGAAACAAAAATTGTACAACGTGATACCACTATTACCGTCGACAATTCATTCAGTGAATTATTCTTTGACAGCCTGGCTATAGAAAAATTTATTGACAGCACCGATCTGCACGATAGTACCGCTACACATCTGCGTAATTTTTATAACAGCCGCAACTACCAGTATGCCTGGTTCCTGGAAGAAGGAGTTGCTGATTATGCCGCTACCTTTTTAGGTATGCAGAATAATTATATCGGCTATTCCGGCGACAGTTCGTTGTATAATGAAGCGTTGCAAAAAAGGATTGATTCAGTGCAACAGATTAAACGCATTAACCCGGCAGATTCATTTGTTTTGAAAACTGAACTTTTATTAACAAAACAGTTCCTGCAATACACTTACAAGGCCTATGCCGGCAGCCGGAATATCAATACCAAAGATCTGAGCTGGTATATTCCCCGAAAAAAAATTGATGCGGTTGGTTTTCTTGATTCGCTACTGAAAAACAAAGGGCAAAATCTTTCACAGTATGAACCGGTGAACAGGCAGTACAATTTGTTAAAAACATATTTGCTCAAATATTATGAAATTGAAAAATCAGGAAACTGGGACAGTCTCATTGCTGATAAAAGATCA
>JAKFEJ010000533.1:0-3162 GCA_036675745.1 Chitinophagaceae bacterium
AACTCAACTGCAATGAAGAACAAACGATTACTGCTTGTGCTCCTTGTCATGCTGGTCAGCAATATCATGCTGCTTGCACAGAACAGGCGCACTATTACCGGCGTTGTCACCGGCGACAACGGCAAGCCGGTACCCTTGGCCACCGTCAGTGTAAAAGGTACAACTCAATCCGTAGTCACGGATGAAAACGGCCGCTACAGCATTACTCTCGATAAAAACGATGCTGTTTTAGTATTTAGTTCTGTTAGTTTCACTGCAAAGGAATTAACAGTAAGTAGTTCAAACTCTATGAATGCAACACTGGAATCTTCTGCTGCTGATCTTGGAGAAGTAGTAGTAACCGCCCTGGGTATAAAAAGGGAAAAGAAGTCTTTGGGTTATGCCATGCAGGAAGTAAAAGGTGAAACCCTGGTTTCTGCAAGGGAGCCCAACTTAGCTAATGCTCTTTCTGGTAAAATAGCCGGATTGCAGGTTGTGCGTTCAAGCGATGGACCTGCAGGGTCGGCTAAAATCCTTTTGAGAGGTAGTAATTCATTGACGGGTAGCAACCAACCCTTGATAGTTGTTGATGGAATTCCGATTGATAACTTTACCGGTGCCCCGGATAATGGTTACTGGAATCGCTCATTGGATATGGGTAATGGTATAGCTGATATTAATCCTGATGATATTGAGAGTCTGTCAGTATTGAAAGGCCCGTCAGCTGCAGCTCTTTACGGATCAAGAGCTGGTAATGGTGTTATTTTAATTACGACAAAATCCGGTAGAAAACAAAATGGTTTAGGTATTACTGTTTCTTCTACAGTAGGTCTTGAAAGCATTTTCACCAATCCTGAAATGCAAAATACTTTTGGTCAGGGTATGGATGGCATATACAAGCAAGATCTTACTACAAGCTGGGGGCCTAAAGCTGAAGGTCAGAGTGTGGTTAACTGGGATGGTAAAAATATACCACTCGCCATCTATGATAATGTTGAGAACTACATGAGGCAGGGAGTAACACAGAATCACAGTGTTTCCTTTCAACAGCAGTTCAAGCAAACAGGTGTATACACTTCCTTCAACAGGTTAGAAGACAGAGGTCTGGTTCCCGGTATTAAATTGGCCAGGACAAACCTTACAGCAAGAGCCGTAACAAAATTTGGGAATAATGACCGCTGGACAACCGATACAAAAATATCATACAGTAATGCTACAGCTAACAACCGCCCCATCGGTGGCCGGGATAATAGCAGTGCTTTTGTTTTGTATATGCTTCCAAGATCTTTGGATATTCGTCAGTTCAGCCACGCTACTAATGCCGACGGTAAGATGGTTTGGTTTCCCGGAGCTGGTAGCCAGGTAAATCCTTATTGGGGAAATAAGTATAATCTTAACCAGGATTCAAGAGACCGTTTCATCATGAACGGCTCTGTTAAATATAACTTTACAAGTTGGCTGAATGCTGAAGTAAAAGGAGGCGCTGACTTATACACTACTAATACAGAAGCAAAAGTATACGCCGGTAGTCCATTAACACCAACAGGAAGATATGGACTTGGTAAGCAAACTTTTTCAGAAACTAACTATAGCACCTTGATCACTGCAAAAAAAGATAATGTTTTTGGCAGATTGGGAGGAGTTATTACCGTAGGTGGTAACCTGATGTCTCAAAAATGGTCATCTATCAGCAGTAATTCTGGTCAATTGGTCGTACCTGATCTTTTCTCTTTAAATAATGGAGTAAGCAGCCCCACAGTTGGTGAAGGCTTTACACAGAGAAAGATCAATTCTTTATATGGAAATGTACAGTTCAATTATGATGGTTATTTGTTTCTTGATGCGACATTCAGGAATGACTGGTCTTCTACTTTGAGTAAAACAAATCGTTCTTTCTTTTACCCCTCATTAAGCCTTTCTTATGTAATCACAGATATGCTTAAAAATATGAGTGGAATACCTTCATGGATGAGCTATGGTAAACTTAGAGCTTCCTATGCTGAAGTGGGTAACGATCTTCCTCCTTACCAGCTTTATAATACATATGGTATTGGCAAAGATCCAAATGGCAATACTACGGCCGGCAGAAACACTGTATTGTTAGATCCTAATGTGAGAAGTGAGTTAATTAAATCAATAGAAGTTGGTGCTGAAATGAGGATACTAAAAAGTCGTATTGGGTTTGATATTGCCTGGTATAAAGCGAATGCAACAAGACAATTGATAGATCTTCCAATGGATCCACAAAGTGGTTATTCAGCCAAAAAAATCAATGCTGGCGACATTCAAAATACCGGTATTGAGTTAATGGTTGATGGAAGAATATTAAATAATCCCAATTCACTGAACTGGAACGTAGCGGTAAACTATTCTACTAATAAAAATACAGTAGAAGAACTTTCTGAAGGTGTAACCAAATATGGTTTGGGAGGTTTTGATGATGTGGCCGTTTTAGCTGTTGTAGGTGAAAAATATGGGGAAATATATGGAACCCGTTATAACAGAGTAAAAGAGAAAGGAAGTCCTTTCTTTGGACAGGTTATTTTAAATGCTGATGGTTTGCCAACAAGGGATCCGGAAATTGTAAGACTGGGTAATCAACAAGCAACAGGTCTTTTAGGAGTTACAAATACTTTTGAGTACAAAGGTTTTGGTTTGTCGTTCCTGGTTGATGCTCGTTTTGGGGGCCAGATATTTTCAGCTACCCAGGTTGCCATGCAGGCAAGCGGTACTGCTGCGGTTACAGCGCCAAACGGGGCAAGAGAAGACCTGGTGGCTGATGGCGTAGTATCTGATGGTGCTGGCGGATATACAAAAAACAGCAAAGCTGTTAGCCCTCAGTTATACTGGCGTGCTATTGCAACCGCTAACAACCTGGGTGTAACAGAAGCAAATTTGTATGATGCTTCTAATGTACGTTTGAGAAATATACAGTTAAGTTATGATCTTCCTCTTCGTATGTTGTCTAAGACACCTATTCAAAGAGCTAAAATTGGTGTGTCCTGCAATAATGTTTGGTTGATCAAAAGTCATGTACGTGGCATCGATCCGGAGTCTGTGTATGCAACTAATAGTAATGCCACAGGATTTGAAAATGCAGGTCTTCCAACAACACGTACGTTTTTATTTAACCTAAGCTTAAGTTTCTAACCTTATTAATTGTTTATAAAATGAAAAAGATAT
>JAKFEJ010000664.1:0-3159 GCA_036675745.1 Chitinophagaceae bacterium
CCGACTGATAATAATATAATCCATTCATAACATAAGATTCACTATTTCCTTTCGGAATAATTGCAATTAGTTTTGGTGTGTATTTTTTAATTCATATAATTAAAAAATACACAAATTGATTGCAATTAATTTATCAAAACAAGATGCAGGCCTTTTATAATCTAATTCGTATGCCGAAGAAAAGAATTAGATCTTTTGTTCCAAAGGTTTGCGTTAAATTAAGCTGTTTATGAAAATGAATTTTTCTTTCTCAAATGCAGGCGGCACCGGCTGCTTCAAAAGCGTTTTTCTTTTTGTCTCCTGTTTCTTGTTCTTATTTCCGCAAGCTTATTCCCAGGGCAAAACAATCAGGGGCACGGTGATAGCTAAGGCTACCCAGGCGCCGCTTGCCGGAGCTACTGTTACGATAGCAGGTAAAACAGGTGGTACTACTACGCAAAATGATGGATCTTTTTCTATTGAAGCCGCACCCGGTGATCAGCTAACGATTGCCTATGTTGGCTACAATCCTGAAGCCATCACTATAGCCAATCAGAATGATATTACGGTGGAGCTCGTTCTGGCTGTAAAGGAAATGGATGATATAGTAGTAATTGGTTATGGTACCAGTAAGAAAAGGGATCTTACAGGTGCAGTTTCTTCTGTCAAGCTCGAAGGATCGCCGGTAGCGTTGCTGCCGAATGTAAGTGTGCTGGACGCACTTAAAGGGCGGTTGCCTGGTTTGGATATTGGCGTAGCTACAAATGCAGGCGGTAACCCGGCATTTAATATCCGTGGCCAGAATTCAATCAGGGCAAGTAATACACCGCTGATTATTCTGGACGGAGTGGTTTTTACAGGAAGTTTTAATGAGATAAATCCAAATGATATTGCCAGCGTAGATGTTTTAAAAGATGCCGCTTCAGCTGCAGTTTATGGATCAAATTCTGCCAATGGCGTAATCCTGATCACTACAAAACGTGGTAAAAACGGCAAGCCGGTTATTAATCTAAAAGCTACCTCGGGTATCCAGACTTATACCCGCAAGCCGGATATGAGAGATGGACCCGAATTTATTCAATACAGGTATGATGTTAAAAAAATGAATGGAGCTTCGCCAGCCGACCTCGAGATTGACAGATTGTTAAATCCATTGGAGTTGAAGGCTTATAACGAAGGCCACACTGTTAATTGGTGGGATGAAGTTACCAGGTTAGCTCCCTTCCAGGATTACCAGGTAAGTGTTTCAGGTGGCGCCGACCGGTTGAACTATTACGTTTCCGGTGATTTTATGAAACAGCAGGGAATTGTTTTTAATGATGAATTTAAAAAGTTCACTTTCCTGGCAAAAGTAGAAGCAAAGATCACTGATTGGATGAAATATGGCTTAACCCTTTCTGTGGCGAATAAAATTGCGGATGGTGTAGCGGCTGATCTTGAAAAGGGCACCATACTCGCACCTTATTCTTATAAACATTCTACATTCCCTGGTTATGAAAACTGGTATGAAAGATATCCTCAAACTTCTACAACAACATTCAGCCCGTTTTGGAGAACGCAAACCTATGATGAGGATCGAAACCAGAATTATCGTTCTACAAATTTTATACGGATAGATGTGCCATGGGTAAAGGGATTATCTTATACTGCCACGTATGCGTTAAACCGTTGGGAAGGCCATGCCTCACAGTTTAATAATGAAAGAACTTTTGTCAATACGCTTAACGAAAACGATTTAAAAGATCAGACCAAATACCTGAAAGACGCCAACGGATTCCGGAACAGCGTAGAAAGAACCGATTGGTTTTTAAATCATATCGTAAATTATAATCAAACATTTAAAGATCATTCTTTTGATGTGACCTTGCTTGCCGAAAGACAGCACGTAAAAAACCGTCGCATGACTTTATCTGCAAAAGATTTTTCACAGGCCGGCACTACGGTATTAGGGGTAAACAGCCTAGAGTTAGGGGATCCTACTAAAAGAGATGTAAGTAGTGATAATAGTGAGCTGGCTCAACTCGCTCACATGGGGCGTGTAAATTACGTTTATAAAAAGCGTTATCATCTTTCCGCATCAATCCGTCGTGATGGTTATTCAGGCTTTGCTGAAGGTAACAAGTATGGTGTATTCCGTGCCATTGCGGCTGCGTGGACAGCCAGCGAAGAATCGTTCATAAAAGATAATATTTCGTTTATAGATTTCCTTAAATTAAGAGCTTCTTATGGCGAGAACGGAAACCCTACAGTGGGCGCCTATGCTACTTTCCCAACGGTAGGAACGTCTAATTATTTATTTGGCACCAGCCCTGTCAATACGGCTTATGTAAATAAGCTGGCAAATAAAAAGCTGGAATGGGAAACCACCACCTCTTTCAATGTGGGCCTGGATTTTTCTATTTTCAATAATGTGCTGAATGGTAATATTGATTATTACAATTCCAATACCACCGATCTTTTAATTCGCAGGGCCATACCCGTTATGAATGGTTTTACAACCGTTGACGATAACCTGGGAAAAAATCATAATTCGGGACTGGAAATTCAATTGAATTCAAACAACATAAAAACCACAGATTTTCAATGGTCGTCCGGTGTAAGTTTCTGGAAAAATAAAAATAAGGTCATCACTATATATGGTCTTGATAAAAATGGTGATGGAAAAGAAGATGATGATATTGCCAACAGCTATTTTATCGGTAAATCACTGGGTGCTATATACGATTACACCTTTGATGGTATCATTCAGACAGAGGATGCTGATTACATTGCTACTTATGGTGGAGTACCCGGAGACGTAAAATTGAAAGATCTGAATGATAACGGAAAAATTGATCCTGATGATCGTTCAATTATAGGCTACACCAAACCTAATTATTCGTTGTCGCTTTCTAATACTTTCAAATATAAAAACCTGGAACTGTACGTTATGTTCAGCACCATACAGGGTGGTGGAAAAGACAATTTTTATCTTGCCAGCAACCAGTATGGACAAAATCCAAACACACTTTTCGCGGGAGTTGCCAATTGGCTCGATAAGGAATACTGGATGCCCGAGCACCAGTCCAATATAACGCCACGGCCTAATTATGTAAACAAGTATGGCTATAAGTTTTCGCAGGGGCACAGTTTTGTTCGCCTGCAGGATCTTGCGTTATCTTACCAATTAAGCGATAAATT
>JAKFEJ010000114.1:0-3157 GCA_036675745.1 Chitinophagaceae bacterium
GATGGGGGTAGGGTTTTAGTAGAAATAAAAAATAACCCCGCTATCGAAGCGGGGTTTATAAATCAATAAAAAAGTAAAAGAAAGAAGTTGACCGATATTGGATTTTCGGGTGGTTAGCCCGTTGGTTTTAAAAGGATTTTGGTTTGGACTTTCAGTATGATATTGGATTATATGATTGAAGTATCAATCAACTTCTGATGCAAACATAGGATAGTAAGTAATACAGAACAAGCGGAGATATACTCGTTTTGAAGACGAAATATACTAATCACCGGTTAGTTTTTTTTAACAGGTTTATATAATGTCTCATTGCTTAATTTTATTTCAGCATAATGAATTCAGGATAGCGAATTGACCCAGGTAAGGCTATAGCCCTGCCGTTTTGCTTTGATACAGGTAAATAAAAAGCAGGTGACAAAATTCATCCTGATTGAATCTGTTTGAGTGGAAAGATTTGTGTTAACGCTTACATGAGCTTCTACAGAAGAAGTTTCAATGGCTTGCTAACCGCACTGCATTCTTTCAAAGCTGTAGCCAATCTCACAACGTCTGTCGGCCAGATTTTCTACAAGGTTTCGGAGCATTCGGGGTTGAACTAAATTGGCCACAATGTCAGTAGATGGGATTTTCTTCTTGCTGCTGTTTAAGTTGATTGGTTTTTTCATAGCGTTTGTTTCATTTTTTTTGGGGATACGGATTAACTTCTGCCGCCTGGATCAATGGCCAGCGGATAGAAGTGAGTGGTGGTATCAATGGGTAAGCCGTTTATCAATTTTTATTCTTCCCTTTCTACAGAAAGAGAACATTCGCCAATTAAAGCGGCCAATGCTCCCACGGCTGCCAATACCGGCGCCAGCACTGCCCCTACCACAC
Organism: Chitinophagaceae bacterium; assembly: GCA_036675745.1. Classification (GTDB taxonomy): domain Bacteria; phylum Bacteroidota; class Bacteroidia; order Chitinophagales; family Chitinophagaceae; genus Terrimonas_B. Next base: position 874 of record JAKFEJ010000114.1, read on the forward strand.
CGATAGTTAGCGGGAATGACATGATCTCTTTACCGGTTTTATCATGAATGGTAATTTTTCTCACATTACCTTCTTCTATCAGCTCTTTAATTTTTTTGAGCAGTTGTTCGCCTTTTAGGGTAAAGCTTTCTTTGAATGAAGTTGACATGATGGCTACTGTTTGTTTTAATAATATAAAGATAAATCTTTGTACAGTCACACATCCTCTTCATTGAAGGACAATACCAGGCTATGGATGCCGGCTTTTACTTTCCTGTAATGTACACCAGATGTTTCCAGCATATTCTTTGAAGCTTTTGCAGTATCGGTGCCGGCATATTTATCAGACAGGTATATTACTTCCGTGATACCTGATTGAATAATGGCTTTGGAACATTCATTGCAGGGAAAGAGGGCAGTATAGATCTTACAACCCCGAAGGTCCATACCTATATTGTTTAAAATAGCATTTAACTCCGCATGACAGACATAAGGATATTTTGTATCGAGAAAATCACCCTGTTTGGCCCAGGGAAATTCATCATCGCTACACCCTATGGGTAATCCATTATAACCGGCACCCACAATTTTATTTTTATCATTTACGATACAGGCGCCTACCTGTGTGCTGGGATCCTTACTTCGTTTGGCAGATAGCAAAGCCACTCCCATAAAATATTCGTCCCATGAAATATAATCTTGCCGCTTCTTCAAAGGTTTGATTTTATCAATTATATAATAAATTTTCGCTGCCTGCCCTGCCGTTGGTACCAACAGCTTCATTCAAAAGTATAAAATGAAGTACATTTAATACAAGCTATTTTCAAACTTCAATTTTGCCGGTATGAAAAATTTACTTTTTGTTTTTTCAGTTTTTTTCATTCTGTCTTGTTCTGCTCAAAAAACGATAGACAAGGAAATCGTTTTTCGCAATGTCAATATCCTACCGATGGATAAAGAAGAAGTGTTGACTAACCGGGATGTGGTGGTAAAGAATGGCATCATTACTGCCATCGGGCCAACGTCAAAAATTAAATACAGCAAGGATGCATTGGTGATCGATGCAAAAGGAAAATATTTAATGCCGGGGTTGGCAGAAATGCATGCGCATGTGCCGCCTGTTGATGATCTTGAACCGATGAAAGATGTAGTGAAGCTTTTTGCACTGAATGGCGTTACTACGATCAGGGGTATGCTTGGTCATCCAAGGCATATTGAATTGCGGAGTAAAATTCAAAGTGGTGAAATAATGGGGCCGCGGTTTATTACGTCAGGCCCTTCTTTTAATGGCAATAGTGTGAAAACAGCAGATGATGCTGAAGCTATGGTAAGAGAACAAAAGAAAACAGGATATGATTTTTTGAAATTACATCCCGGTCTAACCAAAGAAAATTTTGCCGCTATTGTAGCTGCTGCCAAAGAAGTTAATATTCCATTTGCAGGTCATGTATCCTTTGATGTAGGGGTATGGCGTGCTATTGATGCGGGTTATGCTACCATTGATCACCTCGATGGTTTTGTGGAGAGCCTGGTGCCCGGTATTGAAAATATGAAAGGGCAGGAAACAGGTTTTTTCGGAATGTTCCTTGCTGATGAGGCTGATGAATCAGGTATTCAAAAATTAATGGATTCATTGCGCAGTCATCATATCTGGGTAGTGCCTACGCAGGCATTGGTCGAACGTTGGTCTCATCCAACCAGGGATGCGGATGCATTGGGTAGCGAACCTGAAATGAAATACATGGATGCCGGTACTGTGAACGATTGGATAACCGCGAAAAAGAATCTTTTAAATAATCCAAATTATAAATTATCGCTGGCGGAGCGGCTGATCGAACTAAGAAGAAAATTGATCGTTGCATGTAATAAAAACGGTGTTGGTTTATTGTTAGGCTCCGATGCGCCACAGGTATTTGATGTACCGGGTTTCTCTGTTCATCATGAATTGAGCTATCTCGTGGATGCCGGCCTTAGTCCCTATGAAGCCTTGAAAACAGGAACGGTGAATGTGGGCAAATTTTTAAACCGTGAAGATATTGGAACTATAAAGAAAGGCGCCGTTTCAGATTTGTTATTATTGAATGGCAATCCACTGGAAGATATTAACCAGTCAAAAAATATTGAAGGAGTAATGATGGGCAATCTTTGGTTGAATAAAGAAAATATAAATGCTGAATTAAAGAAACTGGAGAAAAGCAGGTAAGTTATATTTCTATATTGAGTCTTTTGTTCAATTCTTTTTTGCCTGTCCTGGCAAAATGAAATGTAAAATGCATTCTGTTACATTATGCCATTCCGCTATGAT
>JAKFEJ010000170.1:0-3152 GCA_036675745.1 Chitinophagaceae bacterium
AACTCCAATAAATTTTTCTCATTGGATCTATCAAGCCCCGGTGCAAGCTGGCAATCCTTGCCCGATATCCCGGTAAAGATTTCTTTTGCTGTAATGACTATTCAATCGAATGGTGAAGACAATTGCATTTATCTTATTGGCGGAAGAAGAAAAAACGGCAATGGCATCAGTGATATTTTTAATACTGTTTACCAGTTTGATATAAAAGATAATCATTGGCAGCAAAAGCAATCACTTCCTTATCCTGTATCTGCCGGAACGGGGATTTCAAATGGTTCAAATCATATCTTATTATTCGGTGGCGATAAAGGTGAAACATTCAGTAAGGAAGAAAAACTCAATGCTGCCATCAGGAATGAAAAGGACGAGCAGAAAAATAAAGAGCTGGTAAAAGAAAGGATTGCGTTGCTGGAAGCACATGCCGGTTTTACCAATGAAGTGCTGTTGTATAATACTATTACTGATACATGGAAGAAATTAAATCCATTGCCACCTGGCAGCCCGGTGACAACAACGGCTATTAAATGGGATGATGACATTATTATACCCAGCGGCGAAATAAAGGCTGGAGTCAGAACTCCACGAATCTTAAAAGCAAAATTTCATTAGCAAACATGAGTGAAAATTTTAATTGCTTATAATGACTGATAATAAAATAGGAAATGTTTCAAATCTCCCCTTTAGGGGCGGGGGGGCTTTTTATCCCTGGATTTTAGTAGCCCTGTTATGGGTGGTAGCACTGCTTAATTATATGGACAGGCAAATGCTCAGCACGATGAAGCCTTCGATGATGATTGATATTGCCGAATTGCAAACCGCCACCAATTTCGGCAGGCTGATGGCGATCTTCCTTTGGATATACGCTTTTATGAGCCCGTTGGCTGGTATGATCGCAGATCGGGTAAACAGGAAATGGCTCATTGTGGGAAGTTTGTTTGTATGGAGTGCTGTTACACTTGCTATGGGTTATGCCAAAACCTTTGATCAGTTATACTGGCTGCGTGCCCTCATGGGTGTTAGTGAAGCTTTGTATATTCCTGCCGGCTTATCTTTGATTGCCGATTATCATCAAAGCAAAACAAGATCACTGGCTATAGGTATTCACATGACAGGTTTGTATATGGGCCAGGCCCTTGGCGGGTTTGGTGCAACCATCGCCGAAAATTTTTCCTGGCAATCGGCTTTTCATTCTTTCGGTATTGTTGGCATCGTTTATTCAGTAGTATTAATTCTTTTTTTGAAAGAGAAGAAGACTTCAAAAGAAATAGAAGCAACTGATAAAATAATTATTGATAAGCCGTCAGTATTTAAAGGCCTGGGATTGTTGTTCAGCAATATCGCATTCTGGATCATTCTTTTTTATTTTGCTGTGCCCAGCATACCGGGATGGGGTATAAAGAACTGGTTGCCTACTTTATTCGCTGAAAATTTAAATATTGATATGAGTAAAGCGGGTCCTTTATCTACCATTACTATTGCCGCTTCATCGTTTTTAGGGGTGATCTTTGGCGGCATCTTATCAGATCGATGGGTACAAAAAAATTTAAGAGGAAGAATTTATACCAGCGCCATTGGTTTGGGATTAACGATACCTGCACTTATGCTGATCGGTTATGGTCATTCATTATTTCATGTAATTGGTGCAGCATTTCTTTTTGGCTTTGGTTTTGGCATGTTTGATGCCAACAATATGCCGATCCTTTGCCAGTTTGTTTCAAGCAAATACAGAGCTACGGCTTATGGGCTGATGAATATGATTGGTGTATTAGCTGGAGCGTTTATCACCGATTTTTTGGGCCGGTCAACGGATGCAGGAAATTTAGGAAAAAGTTTTGCGATGCTGGCGGTCATTGTTTTTGCAGCATTGGTTATTCAATTATTTTTTCTTCGCCCAAGGGTAAATGATTTTGATGCTTTAAAAAATTGATCATTATTGAAAGCTGGGCTGTTGCTGAAGTAAATTAGCATACCGGGTAAAAAAAAAAATTTAGAAATAAAAATAAAATGAAGATGTTTTTTAAATTCAAATTGTCTTTGCTGGTTATGCTATTGCTGGGCTCATTAACACAAAGCAGTGATTTATCGGCACAACAGCTTAATCATATTTATAAAGCCGATGAAGAAGGATACAAATGTTTCCGCATCCCTGCATTGATCACTACTGCAAAAGGGTCTTTACTGGCTTTCGCGGAAGGAAGAAAAAATAATTGCGGCGATGCTGGTGATATTGACCTGGTCTTAAAACGTTCAGAAGACGGCGGTAAAACATGGAGTAAGTTACAGGTTGTATGGAATGATTCTACAAACACATGTGGAAACCCGGCGCCTGTTGTTGATCAAAAAACAGGAAACATTATATTGTTAAGCACCTGGAACCTCGGCAGCGATCATGAAAAAGATATTATCAACGGTACAAGTAAAGATACACGCAGGGTTTTTGTTCTTTCTTCAACAGATGAGGGAAGAACATGGTCGGCTGCTAAAGAAATAACAAAAAATGTAAAGCGGGAAAACTGGACCTGGTATGCAACAGGCCCCGGAAGAGGTATCCAGTTAAGCAAAGGAAAATATAAAGGCAGGCTCGTTATTCCTTCCAATCATATAGTTGCAGGAACAAGGAAGAATTATTCGCATGTTATCTATTCTGATGATGGCGGGAGCAAATGGAAATTAGGAGGCATAACGCCGCAGGATAGTGTAAATGAATCTACGGTAGCCGAACTTTCCAATGGTAGATTGATACTGAATATGCGAAATGCAGGCAAATCACGGCACAGGCAAATTGCGATCAGTAAGAATGGTGGAAAAAAATGGTCGGCTATTTATCCCGATACAACACTGATAGAGCCTGTATGCGAAGGCAATCTTATTCAATATGATTTTCCCGGTAAAAAACAATCTCTGCTGTTTTCAAATCCTGCCAGTACAAGTTCCCGAACGCAGATGACGGTAAGAATAAGTTATGATAATGGAAAAACATGGCCGCTGAAAAAATTAGTTTATGAAGGGCCATCTGCTTATTCCTGTTTAACAGTTCTCCCAAATGGTAATGTCGGTTTTTTTTATGAAGCAGGCTATCAACGGCCCTATGAAGGAATCGTTTTTGAAGAGCTCAGGTTGGACGACTTTCAAAATAATTAGTTTTCAGTGTG
>JAKFEJ010000048.1:0-3134 GCA_036675745.1 Chitinophagaceae bacterium
TGCTCAAATTGCATAAACTGGATTTTGAAAATGGTAAAGCGATCATTGGAGAGTTCACCAGTATATGGCATCCCAATCATGCCGACATCAGTTCGAACGATTATCTTTTACCCGCTATTTTCGGATGACCTTTACATCAAATTCTTTAATGCGGCCTCTATGGTTGGATACAAAAATGTAAATCCTGAATAATGTATTTTATCACAACTTACCGTTACACTTTTTAAAACTTCAATACTCATTTCACCCAATACGATTTTTAAAACAAAAGAAGGGACATGTACCGGGATAAAGAATTTTCCTTTTTTGGTATAGGCTAGTTGAAGCGTAAGCTCTTTATTAGAAATGGGCTTTGAAGCAACAGCATTATAAGCTCCCCGCATATTGTCATCTTCAATAGCCGCAATATATAATCTTACCAAATCGTCAATATGTATCCAGCTATAAACCTGCCTGCCATTTCCTAAAATGGCAGCGATCCCGAAATGCAAAGGTTTTTCAAATTCTTTCAAGGCCCCGCCTTCCTTACTCAATACAATACCAGTCCGCAGCTTCACTGATCTTTTCCCCAATTGAATGATGGGCTCCGTGCTTTTTTCCCATTGCTTACAAGTTTCGCCAAGGAAAGAACTATCCGCCGGATCATCTTCTCTAAAAGGCTTTGGATTTGGAATAATCGGGTCCGCACCATACCAACCTATAGCCGATGCACTGATGACCGCTTTCACCTTGTTAGTAATATCCTGTAATGCTTTGACCAGCAGTTCCCCGCTTTTTACCCGGCTGTTAGCTATCTCTTCTTTACGTTTTTTTGTCCAGCGTTTATCGGCTATTCCTGCCCCGGCAAGATGAATAATATAGTCGGCTCTTTCAATGGCTTCCTTATCTATGATTTGGTTGGGGATATCCCATTCAGCATATAAAATATTTCCGTTTATGGGTTGCTGACTGGAAACTTTTCTTGACAGAATAATGACCTTATAATTTTTTTCAAGCAGCGCTTCAGTGAGTGCTTTGCCTATCATACCCGTGCCACCTGTTATTAATACCGTTGTCATCTTATCTCAAATATAACTTTCTAAAACAAAAAAGATAGTTGATTGTTTTAGAATTGCACTCATATAACGAATGAAAAATATACGATTTAGAGGCAACAAATAGTCTCTGGTGCTGTTACAATTAGAACTTATAGAAAGACGTTCTTGCAGTTTAGTTTAAAAACATTGAAGAAAATTAGATGACAAAACTCAAATTAGGAATACTTGACCAATCCGTTGTAAGAAAGGGTCAGGCTGTTGGTGAAGCCATAGCAGAAACGATCGCTACGGCAAAGCTTGCTGATCGGTTAGGCTTTAGTCGTTTCTGGATATCTGAGCATCATAATTCAACTTTTATCGCAGGATCAACACCTGAAGTACTGATGGTAAAATTAGCCGGTGAAACAAAACATATACGTATTGGCTCCGGTGGTATTATGTTACCAAATCACAGCGCTTTAAAAGTAGCAGAGAATTTTCGTATGCTGGAAACACTTTTCCCCGGACGAATTGATCTTGGTATGGGCCGGGCTCCTGGTGGCGATCGCATTTCAGCGGCACTATTGAATCCTTCAAACGATTTTAGTGAAGAAAGTTATTTGCGGCAATTGGAACACCTGCAACATTTTTTCAGGGATACCGCAGGTACACAACATGGTCGTATCATTGCCACACCACAGGCAAGCACTATACCCATGCAGTGGATACTGAGTTCCAGTGGTGGCAGCAGCATGATCGCCGCTAACTTTGGTTTGGGATTAGCCGTTGCAAAATTTATCAATGGTTTTGTACAACCCAATGTGGTGGAAACCTATCGAAAGAATTTTCAACCTTCGTCGCAATTTGACAAACCCCATGCAGTCTTGTCTGTTTTTGTTTTGTGTGGGGAAACAGAAGAGAAAGCCCAGCTCATGCGAAAAAACCTTGATTATATTCTATTGCAATTTGATAAAGGGAATTATGAAAATTTTCCTGATTATGAATTGATAAAGGATTATACATTTTCACCTGCAGAACTGGAACGCCTTCGCTATAACAGCGGTAGAATAATTTCAGGTACGAAAGAAGAAGTGAAAGAACAACTCCTCAAACTCGCTACGGATTTCGCTGTAGATGAAATAATCGTTTCAACGATGGCGGATAGTGCTGAAACCAGGAAACGCTCTTTTGAATTACTGGCGGAAGCGTTTGAACTGAACCCACCTGGGTCTAAAGATGAATTTACTAATAAGACTCTTTTAATTCAGTAAGCACCCAATTCATTCGTTCTGTCTGGTTTTTAATTATTACATTCAGTAATAAAAACTGGTGTATGAAAGTTTTTGCCGTGTTTCTTTTCGTTCTATGCTTACAGAATGCCTGTGCGCAAAAAAATACAGATTCTCCCAATGCAGGCAATCCTGTCTTTCCGGGTTGGTATGCAGATCCGGAAGGAATAATTTTTAATAAGCAGTATTGGATCTACCCTACTTACTCCGCTCCCTATGATAAGCAGGTATTTTTTGATGCGTTTTCATCACCCGACCTGGTTAAATGGACAAAGCATCCACGTATCTTGGATACATCTTCTATCAAGTGGGCCAAACGTGCAGTATGGGCGCCATCTATTATTGAGAAGAAAGGAAAATATTTTTTATTCTTTGGCGCCAACGATATTCAAAATGATAATGAAGCCGGTGGTATAGGTGTAGCAGTTGCCAATAATCCTGCCGGACCATTTAAGGATCATTTGGGAAAACCATTGATTGATAAATTTCACAATGGAGCCCAGCCTATTGATCAATTTGTTTTTAAAGATGCAGGCGGACAATATTATTTGATCTATGGCGGTTGGAGACATTGTAATATTGCCAGGTTGAATAATGATTTTACAGGCTTTATCCCTTTTGAAGATGGAACAACTTTTAAAGAAATAACACCCAAAGGTTATGTTGAAGGTCCTTTTATGTTTATAAAAGATGGAAAATATTATTTTATGTGGTCGGAAGGTGGATGGACAGGCCCTGATTACAGCGTGGCCTACGCTATAGCCGATTCACCTTTTGGTCCTTTTAAACGTGTGGCCAAAATACTTCAACAGGATCCAAAAATCGCAAC
>JAKFEJ010000079.1:0-19974 GCA_036675745.1 Chitinophagaceae bacterium
AGGATCAGATGAAGAATTCAGATGGATACTGATCAGCAGATCAGGCATGCTATCGCGGTACATTAAAATACGTTGTTTATTATCTACAAACTGCTCCGTTGTTCTTGTCATCATAACTTTCGCTCCCTGCAAACGCAAAGCCTGCCTGAGCTTTAATGACACAGCCAATGCCAGTTCTTTTTCCGATGAACCTGTCGGACCATAGGCTCCTGTATTACCACCACCATGGCCGGCATCAATAGCGATTCTTAAATTTCTCAGCTCAAGGTTTTCCGGTTGCCGCCTTACTTTTATCGTTAACCGGTTCCCGTTGTAATAAATTTGATGCCCCCAATGCTGCTGATGTTTTAATACTATTGTTATTCTCAACACTTCATCTTCCAGTTGCTCATAATATACATTCTTAATCTCTTTGGTATTATCCAACTGCGTTATCCAGTTGGTATTATTGGTAGCGCCAAAAACATCAACGACAATTTTTGACGGATCAACTATCTGTACTGATTGATAAGGTAACCGCGCCGACAATCCAACCTGTACATAATCATACACCGAATCTCCATACACCCGCCAGTTAGAAGTCAATGAAGAAGGAGTAAATGTTCCTTTTGGCAAAAACTCAACTTCTTCACCAGGAATATAAGCTGTACGATATTTTGATAATTGTACTTTATACAGTGAGCCTTCTTTTCCTTTGATGCGAAGGGGTATCAACGAATCAATATAACCGATCTTGGCGCCTCCTAACCTGTCATCACCATTGCCAAATAATAAATGCGCAAGCCTGCCCCTGGTAATCACCATATCCGAAGCCAATGAGTTCAGCATGGATATTCTGGATTCTGCTCTTTGAGACATTGTCTTGCCTGCAGGATCAGTTATCGATACGGGAATCCTGGTCATTGAAAAACTATCTGATTCTTTGATCGTATATTCCGCCTGGTAAATACCGGGCATGCGATTCGCATCAGTGACAGGCATTTCATATAAACGAATATTATTGTTGGCAGTAACCGTACACCCGGTTAATGCTTTTACCCTGAATTGTATTTTATCACCTGGTGTTACTATTAAATTCCCCTCAGGAAAAATTTCAATTTTAGAAATACCCAATTCTTTTACCGTATCAGGAACAGGTATTGTATAATGGTAGGTTAATTTCTTTGAGACATTGGTTTTGCCAGTCCCTGTAGCGACAAGGTTAAATATATTAACACCGGGCCGCATATCCATCTCATAGGCAAAACCGCCGGTTGAATATACTTTTACGGGTTCATCATTAATAGTGAGGAGGCAGTTTTTACACGTAGCCCCTGACAAATATTGCCTGGCTGACCGCACTGCGTTATTCTCTTTGACTGGATTTGCCAACCGTATAAAAGGTTTGTCGTCTTTCTGTGCTGACGCACTTGTATATAACAAAAAGAATAGGGGTACAATTAATTTCTTCATCAAAACCTGCATTTTTTTCAATCCTTAAAAATACGCATTTATGCAGGGCTGTGTTTTTAAAATGACTAATAGTGTTGTTAATATGTTATGCCTGTGTTGCAGGTTACCAGTTACCGGTTGCTCAAAACCTAAAAGTACTTTTTACAGTTAAAGAAACCGGGAACCAGAAACTGGTAACTGGGAACTATAAGTATGTCCGCGGAAAAATAAGGATTCATTTTACTTCCTTCCATTGTGGATTAAGCAGGTGACCATTTCTTTCTAATAGTATTCTCAGCTTGGCGACCTGTTCTTCAAAACTTTCAATCATCCAGGGTTTATGCTCAATCAGCCTGGCAGCGTCAACAGCTTTTTTATATTCATCAAATTCACCCAGCGCAAAATGAGCTTCTGCCTTGTTTACAAAGATCCAGAATTTCTGCTCGTTGTTATAAGATTGTTGCCTGAGCATTTCTTTATTTACTCCATCATCCCTTGTTTTGCGCTGCTCTCTTCTTATTATTTCATTAAAATCGTTTTCACATACCTGCAGCACCCGGCGCCGGGTATGACTAGCATAAACCATATCTGCGATCTGTTCCTCCCTGGTAGTGCAAAGGGAAGAGTTTGCCCTGCAGTTTTGCATATAGGCAAGATTGATACAGTTATACCGGTTGTTCAATAAATAATAACCTCTTTGAAAAAAAAGGATCGCATTACTCAAATGCTCATCTCCCTGGCCAAGTTCATAAAATTTCTTTTCTATTGCTCCTGCAAGGGTTACTGTTTCGGGGTCGTTGGTATGAGCCAGGTCCAGTTGCTCCAGCAATTTCAAGCCTTCCTGTAAAGCTGTAATAGCGTCAGGTTTTTGTGATTTATAAGTGGCCAATGCCAGGCGGTGTACCAGGTAGGGATCGTTTTTCATGCTTTGGCCTTCCGTAGTATCAGCTCCTATCAGCAAAGCTGAATCAAATAATTTCCTGGCTTTTGAAAATTCTTTTTTATCTATGGCAACTTCTCCCTGTTCTATCAGCAGTGCCAGCGTTTTATCTTGTTTAACCCCGGGTTTTCTTTTGAGCACTTTCACTTCCCCATCATCTTCCGTGTCTTGAATATCGTCGGCATGGCTTTCGATTGCGTGTACCTGTTCTTCAAATAAAGGAGGGGTAAGCCCGTCCAGGTAAGTGTATACTGGACTGTCCGGCTCTTTTTTATCTAATACGGCCTGTAATGTTTCTCCCAAAACCTTACGGAAACGTTCTACCTCTTCATATTCAATTCCCTCGCCCAGATGTGTATAGCTCGTTATTTTTATATGATTAAGGTCGAAGGGATAGGCCAGCTTATCTTCAGAAATAACAATAGTGGTATGAGGGCGAAGGGCATGACGGATGCCTAATTCATAAAAAGCGTTGACATTAGCGGTTGACAAGTCTGCGATCACTACATCGGCTTTCAATAATTCCCTGTACATCGGAACATCAATTGAACCTGAATGCCTGATCTCATCAGCCCGGATACAAACAAGCCCCTTTTCCTCTACTACGGGCTTTATTAATAAGCGGTAAGATTTGTTTAAATCCAACTTGCGGCCTGTAGCATAATCGGTTTTGGTGCCAAAGCCCATTACTACAAAACAACGGCCCTGTTCAGCGGATAAGGTTTCGTGGTTATCTCTCATAAGTAATTTTTTTTAACCTATGATAGCTTGATACCAATAAAGTTAACTTTTATCTGTCAAATTCGTTCACGAAAAAATACGATGAGTAGAATAAGTGGAATAGCTAAATTAACTGAAGATCATTTTCTTTTATAAAAATTCAGGTTGACCGCAGCAATAACCGAAGGTCTTTCGCTTAAGGTAAAAAAACCTGAATTGTCGTTTTTAAAACAAATAGCCTCTCCCTGTGGCTCAAACTTATAAGAAATGCTGACAGGCTTAGTCATTAATGCTTGCTCTACAGTTTCTCCTTTTGTTTTTTTCCAATAGTGAATATCATTGTATGTTTTGATCAATACTTCTTTTCCATCAGGTGAAAGTGCTGCGCTGGTTACTCCGTTGAAAGTTAGCGTCCCGCTTAAAACAGCCATATTCACGGCGGCAATAGTTTGCGGGTATGGCAACTTATAGATGACTGAACGTGTATCCTGTTTTGTAATGATGTAAATATCTTTTGTGGCGTTATCAACCATTATAGCTTCTGCATCATGGGAGCCATCGGGATATTTGAATACGATCTTATCACATTCAAATACCGAATCAACGGTTTGGGCGGGTTCTGCAAAACGATAAATATAATATTCCGGAAAAATCAGACCATTATCGCCAATATCAGCCAGGTAAATGTAATTATTACCTGCAACAGGTCCATTGGCCGACGCCATATCCTCCCAATCCCTGTTTATACTTGTTTTAATATTTACCTTTTTTAAAACCGTTCCATTGTATGACAATAAAGCAATATCGTGAGGATTGCCGCTATCCTGCTGTACCCATACATAGCCAGGATTTGTTTTGCTGTCGGCAATACCCGATGCTTCGTCCAGGATACCGGGAGTCATTGGCTTTGCCAGCGGAGTTTCTTCAAACCCTTCCACAGGAGTTATATCATTTGTGCCCGTCTCTTTCTGACAAGAAAGATGGATCAAAAGAAAGAAAGCCCAAAATTTTTGAAACCGCATAAAGTACCTGTTTTATAAATAATGATTCCAGGAGGTACTTCAATAGCCGGGAGGTAAGAAGACTGCAAGATACTCTCCGAACTACAAAGCTGCAAATCTGTAAACATAATTCATATTAATACCTGCAATAGAAATCAGGGTGCAAGCTGTTATCAAACTGGTATATAAACATATCTTTAATGAAACTTTTAATTATCAGTAATGATCACTTCGATTGTGTACGTCATGGGTGTCGCTGGTTCCGGAAAGAGTACTATCGCCAAAAAATTATCTGCAGAAACCGGTATCCCTTTTTTTGATGCGGATGATTTTCATCCGCTTGTTAATAAAGAAAAAATGAAAGCAGGCCAACCTTTAAACGATGATGACAGAAAAGACTGGCTAACCAGGATCAATGAACTTGCAAATGAGCAGAGTCAAAAAAAGGGGGCGATAATTGCCTGTTCAGCATTGAAAGAAAAATACAGGGCGGCATTATCAGAAGGGATAAAAATACCTGTTTACTGGATACTATTGCAGGGCAGTTTCGAACTGATACAAGAAAGAATGAAAGCCAGGAAAGAACATTTTATGCCAGCCAGTTTACTACAGTCGCAGTTTGATACACTCGAAACTCCGACGGATGCTATAACAATGGATATTAAAAACAGTCCTGACGAAATAGTGGCTGATATTCTCCTAAAAATAATCCTGGTCGCTGAATAAAGTATCTGACTCCTTTTATTCAGGAAGAACAGGGCCATAGTGCACTTTTTTTCTCTTATATTTTTTTGGCGGATATAATATATCATGAGCAGTTTCATAACCCTCATCGGCTACTTTTGCATGCCTTCTGTTCGACTGCTGGCGGCGTACTGAATAAATAATAAATCCGGCTGCCGCCGCTATACCAACTCCAATAAGTATTTTGGTTGTACTTTTCTTCATTTGTGGGATTTTAAGAGTAAAAAACAAAAAGCATACCATCTAATAAGATGGGCTTTTATTTATCAAAACCGCTACTCACCTGTTTCTAATACAGATCCGCACATCCTGTTCATTTCGCTTTATTAAAAGGTTTATACAGTTTAACCCAATAAAAGTCAATTCATACAGGTTGGACATACTGGCAAATACATGCTCCTCTTTCTTTGCGGTATTAAACCAAATCAACAACCATAAAAAGATGACTATGAAATTCGTCAGTTCAACCAGGCAAATCCTATCGGCCTTTTTATTATTCACGGGTCTTCTTGCAGGTACAGTATCGTGTAAAAAAGATAAGAACGATGCTCCGGAACCAACACCGCCACCGTCGGCTGCGCAAAAGATCAAAGAATTTAAAGACGGGGAAGAATTTATTCGTTTTGATTATAATGCGGCAGGCGATGTAAACAAAGTAACAATTAACACTGAATTGAATACAGGTGGAACAGAAATGATATATACGGTTCAGTACAATGCCAATAAAAAAATTGCAGCTCTCGAATCTCCTGACGGCTTAAAGATCATCCCTGTATATGAAAATAATATAATGACAAGAGCGGATATGCTCGAAAATGGTGAAAGGATCGGTTATACCAATTACCTGTATGAAAACGGGCAAGTGAGCAGGGCCGCTGTTTATTTCGGCGAAGGCACTGATTTCATGGCGTTTTTAGAATTCATTTTTACCTATAGTACCTCAGGCAATATTACAAAAGTGGAGATGTTTATTGCAGGCGAACAACCCAATCAAATGGTAAGATCCGGTCATGTTAATTTCCAGTATGATGACAAAAACAACCCTTTATATGTTCAACGGGATCTGCTGGCTTTGTTCTGGCAGGGAGCATCTAAGAATAATATAAAAGTGGAAGATCATTTTGACGAAGACCTGCAACCTGAAGATAAATTTGTTTATACCTATCAGTATAACAATAATGGCCAACCGAAGAGTGCTGTTGTGACGCAAGGTTTACCGGGCCAGCCTGTTACTACCAGCAATGTTAATTTCATTTATTGATAATTACTAACATGGACGGATAAAGGGTCGCTGCTTAAGGCGGCCTTTTTATTAGAAAATTAAAAGTAAATTTCTTTGAGCACTTTTTGAAATCACTTATTCCTTGCTAATCTGAAAAGTAACCGGTTGTTTTCTGTATGCATTTACAGGTCTGCCCTTTTGCATCGCCGGTATCCATTTGGGAGCTTTTTTTAATATACGGATTACTTCTTTTTCCATGCCATAGCCATGGCTGGTAAGGGGTTTTATATCTGATACTTTTCCCTCTTTACTTACAACAAACTGTATATACACTGTATAAATTCCTACCGGTGCTTTCTTCCTGACGGGAACCATTGGGTTCAGGTTCTGTTCAAGATAGCTTCTCCAGGCAGGTTCCCCTCCCGCAAAACTGGCTTCTATTTCTACTTTTTCAAATATTTTCAGACTGGTATCGGCCTCCGGTAATGTATCCTGTAATACCGGCTGATATGCCAGGGTTGTAACAGTTTGGATAGGCTTTGAAAAGGCGATTAAACCAGCGATCAGAGCAAAGCAGCAGACAAGATGTTTTTTAAAATTCATGGCAAATCTTTATAAAAGACAAAATAGTAAAAGGTTTGACATTTTTTTACAAATCAAGCATTTATGTTTTCAGAAATAACTATCCGGGAGGAATGATCTTTTGATTTCCGTAGCAATATCCATGCATGATAACGGGTGGCACGGCCCGGCTTCGTGATTACAGGATAGAGTCCCCGTGACAAAATGAACAACGCTTTGCGAAGAACTATAACCGTAAACTTACTTTCAAAAAAGGGTAATTCTGGGTATTGCTTCAAAATAAAAAATGGGCTTGTTTTGTATCATATACAAATGCTATGCAATTAATGATGTATATCGGAAACGATCTGATAGAAGCCATCCCGCTGGATATGGCTAATATTCCAAAACCGGGTTATGTAGGCGGTTTCAAGCGCCGGTTGAAACAGAAGTATAATGAATTGATCCAGCAATTCCCGGAGCCTCCTGAGTTTTTAGTGATCAATCCTGCTCCGCAACCCCAGCAAGCGGATACCAGGTAATTGGGCATAATAAGAATGACTTGCACAGGCTCTTTTATTGATTCATACCAAAAAATCTCCCGCCCATCTTCCTTCTTTTTGAAAAATATTTCTCACATGATCGGTGAAAATAACCGGGCTATTTTTTCAGGGAACTGTTCATAAGCTGGTCGTTTATACCAACACTCCGCATCTATCTTTTCGCTATCCTTCAAATCATTAAAAAATACCTGGCGCATTTGTTCTGCAAAGGGCCGGTCGTAGACAATCGCATTCACTTCAAAATTCAATTCAAAACTCCGGTGGTCCATATTGGCTGTTCCCACAATAGATAGTTTGCCATCAGCTACCAATGTTTTAGCATGAACAAATCCTCTCTGGTACAAATAGATCTCCACTCCGGCTTGCAGCAGATCGTTGTAATTAGATTTTGAAGCGGCATTCACAATCCTTGAATCACAAATACCCGGCACCAGCAATTTTACCGAAATGCCACTTAAGGCCGCTATCCGCATGGCCTCTATAATGCTATCTCCCGGGATAAAATAAGGCGTTGTGATCAGTATTTCTTCTTTTGCCAGGTATATTGCCTGGAGTATCGAAAATAATATAGAAGGTTGAAATGAATCGGGACCGCTGGCAGCTACCTGTACATAGGTATCTTCCTTAATGACTTTATTTGGCACAAAATGGAGTTCCTCCGGCTTTAGTTGTTGCGGGCAACAAAAATTCCAATCAGTGATAAAAAGATATTGCAGGTAATAAACACCGGGTCCATCTATGCGCAAATGAGAATCCCGCCAAAACAATTGACCACTTTTGTTATTAATGTATTTGTCGCTTACATTAATGCCACCTACAAAAGCAGTTTGTCCATCCACCACAATGATCTTCCGGTGATTGCGGTAATTGAGACGATTGGCGAGTAAATAAAAATGTACTTTATGAAAAGGGTATACCTGCACACCCGCTTCTCTCATTCGCCTTTCAATTTTCTTTTTGATAGAAGGGCTTCCAAAATCATCGTAGATAAACCGGACTTCCACTCCTTCCCTTGCCTTTTGTATCAGCAGTTCAATAATAGCGGAGCCGATCTCATCCTGTTCATAAATATAATATTCCATATGAATATGGTGTTTGGCATCACGCAACACCTTCATCAATTCAGGAAATTTTTCTTCCCCGTTTATCAATAATTTCACCCTGTTCTTATGAGTAAGCGGGCTGTTCAGATCTTTAATAAGCATAGCAGCCAGTTCATTATTATCAGACGCTGCGCCATCCGGTTGCTTTAATGATTCTTCCGTGTACTGGCTGATTTCTTTTTTTAATTGCTCCAATATCTTCTCATCCTGCGTTTTCTTTTTTTCATATAATTTTTTCCTCCAGTAATTGATCCCAAAGACCAGGTAAAAACCGATACCGATCAACGGAATAAAAATACAGAACAGCAGGTAGGCAAGGGTTTTGTTGGTGCTGCGGGTTTCATAAATAATGCGCAGGCATATCAATACCAGTATTACTGTATAAATAATTCCAATGATCCAGTTCAGGCTCAGGTTCCAATTCATGCAGAGGATTGTTTTATTTATGATGGCAATACAGTCAGCTAATTTATATTTTAGCCAGCTATCAAATCTATGAAATTACGATGTAGAAATTTTATTAGTAAAAGATGAAAGAATTCAAACGGCTTTTTTGCAGATACCGCATCTTTGCCTTTTATCCGCCGACCATGATAGTATCCGCCACCTTGCAAAATTTTGAATTCGGACCAGAAAAATTACAGGTATTTGTACCGGATTTATCCATTGTAAAGGAACAATATCAACATTTAAAAAAAGCAGACCCTTCTATTGCTTTCCCTTATTGGTCGCAGGTATGGCCGGCTGCGCTGGGGCTCTGCAGGTTTTTAATTGAACATACTCATTATATACAGGATAAAAAAGTACTGGAACTGGCTGCGGGACTGGGATTGCCTTCCCTGCTTGCCGCTCGTTATGCCCTCGAAGTACATGCCAGCGATCATATACCCGGGGCTGTAGAACTGATGCAGCGCTCTGCTGATCATAATGGCGCATTGAATATGCAATGCAGCTTGCTGAATTGGAATCACCTTCCTAAGTCAGTTAGCGCCGATGTTTTATTACTGAGCGATATCAACTATGACCCGGCCGTATTTGAAAATGTATATAGTTTAGTGCAACGCTTTTTAAATAATGGAACCACCATTATATTAAGCACTCCACAACGGTTGATGGCCAAACCATTTATAGACCGGCTGCTTCCTTATTGTAAAAAACGGGAAGAAGCATCCGTGGAATACAGACAATCCCAAACAACTATCACTTTGCTGATATTAAAATTGCCATGAATTTCCAACACATTAATGACCGGTAATACACCCCCTCTATCATGAGAAAAAAATCATTTAGCTTCATCCTTTTTGTTCCAGTTATTAATGACATATTCTCCCACCTTTTTACCTAATTCCAATCCGGTCTCGTTATCAGTTTTAAAATGAATGCCTGCATAAAATCTTGAATCAGCACATTCCTGTGCAGTCTTTTTAAACAGGGCTGCATCAGCCGGGAAAAAATATTGCAGCACAGTAGCGGCTGTACTGGACGCTGTGGCATGACCGGAAGGATAACCTGGGAACGGCGGTGTTAAAATTAATGGATGATACGTTGTATCGTATTGAAAAGGCCGGATACCCCAGTAAGCATATTTTGCGTCCATGATGGCAATAGCGGCATCGTGGATAGCAACATGCAACAATGTATAAATATTAACACAGGCTGGTGTATTTTTATCTAAGCGATACTCAAATATTTTTTGATTGGCCAGTTCGGTCCAAATATCAAATCCCGTATGTGCTGCCCAGTAATAAGCAAGGCTGGCTGTCTGAAAATTTTGTTTAAACGTTTTAAGCTCCTGCATATCTTTTGCAAAATCAGGTGGCGCCGCAGGCCTGAACTGATTGCCTGATTTTAATACGAGAGGTTTAAAGGTTGCCCCCATTATGCCCACCGGGTAATCACCCCGCCAAAGTTTGGGATCAGTCTTCATAGTACCTGTCCATGGTTTATCTGAGCCATCATTCTTTGCTTCTTTAACTACCCGTTCCGCTACCTGCTCACCCAGTTTCCATCCAGCTTCCACATCGCTTGGAAACTGGACTCCGGCATCTATCCTCGATTGTGCTGCTTCCTTTGCCATCTTCAATATTGAATCGGCTTTTGCAGGATAAAAATAAGAAAGCACCTTAGCCGCCGCTGCAGCTGCAACAGTATGTTCACAGGGATAGGACGGTGTGGCAGGAGCGTCTATGAGTGATTTGATGGAAGGGTCAAATTGTGCAGGGCGTTTCCGCATGTATTTGTATTTGAGTTTCCATGCTGCTGCCATGGCATCATTAATGGCTATATTCATCCACGCAGTAGGTGCTCTCAAAAAAGTTACAAAATCAAAGGAAGAATCGAAGGAGGTTAAACTATATCCAAGCTGATTCCAGCGGTAAGCAGGAGAACCGGCATCCCAGTAGCGAATCTGCTCAACCATTTTAGCATTTCTTTGACCGGCTTTTTCTTTCAACTCTTTCAATTCTTTTTGGGTTTGTTCTTTATCCGGTGGAGCCGGAACGTTTATTTCTTTTGTGTAATTCACCAGGAATGTTTTCCATTCAGCAGCTGCTATCGAACTTTTTGGGGAATCATTGTTTTGCCCTAACGCCAATAACC
This sequence comes from Chitinophagaceae bacterium, assembly GCA_036675745.1. Taxonomy (GTDB): domain Bacteria; phylum Bacteroidota; class Bacteroidia; order Chitinophagales; family Chitinophagaceae; genus Terrimonas_B. The sequence continues at coordinate 10,884 of JAKFEJ010000079.1, forward strand.
CTGCGCTACAAAAAAGAATAGCGAGTAATAGTTGCGGTGTTTTGTCAGTAAAATAATGTTGAATAAACATAGCAGTAAAGTTTAAAATGTAAAAAAGCATCAATGAATACTAACGAACAAGCAGGAGAAGAGAGAATAAGTAATAACGAGTTTCATCAAAGTTATTTCCGGATTTTAAAAATCGCTTTGCTATACGGTTCAAAAAAATGCGCTTACGGTTCAAATAAAAAATGATCAGGAATGATGGGCTGTAATAGCAGCCACCTTTTTGCGGCACTGCAAGGGAGAAACACCAAAGTGGCTTTTGAATGCACGGCTAAAATGAGTATAATTTTTAAAACCGCTCTCCCCAGCTACATCAGTAATAGACCTGTCAGAAGTTACTAATAGATGGCGGGCTGCACCCAATCTCTTCTCATGAAGCCAGCGGCCTGGCGGGATTCCATATACAGTTTGAAAATCTCTTTTAAATGAGGATAAACTGCGGTGACACAGCCGGGCATAATCATGCAATTCAAGGTCGTAACAGCAATTGCGTTCCATGATATCGTGCAGATCTACTGTGTTCGTCAGAAACAACTTATAAAAGTAGGCTGTTAATTCCTTATTTGCAGGATTAGTAATGATATTGAGTAATAACTCCCGGAACTTCAATTCAAGCAGATCTTCAGGTGGTTTTGTTACTGAAGTAAAATAGGAAATCACCGATTCATAAAACGAGGTGAGCACATCATTTGCCTCTACTGGCAACACAAGATCACCTGTAATCATTGACAACTCAATACGGGGAAAAAGTGAAGCGTTTTCCCTTGTAAAGGATTGGATATAACTATCAGGCACATAAAACATCAAAGCACAAAAGGCATCTTCGTCTACTTTTTCTATTCCACATCCTCCTTTTTTCATAAACACAGTTGCTCCCTGCTGCAAAAACCAGGAACGTTCACGACTATACACGATATGATTTCCGGTTATTACATACAAAAAACAATTATGCTCCGCCCACTCTTCCGCCTTTGTAAAATCAGGGGGGCAGTCGATTATCAGGAACAATAATTCTTTGCAGGAAAACTGTTTATATTCCTCCGGATGGCTCTTTACATAATCGTAATAGTTCACCATAGAAATACCTGTTACATCATGGCACTGCTAAGTTAAATAAAAGGATAGAAACAAGAACCTGGTTTCCGGTCAGAAAGGGATGGTAAGATTGAAGTTTTCCCGGTTTATGACTCCTTTTACAAAGGAATATTTCCATGCTTCTTTTTTGGCAATTTGGCCACTTTATTCTCCAGCATCGCAAAAGCCTTGATCAGTTTTTTACGTGTTTCTTTGGGTTCTATTACTTCATCAATAAAACCTCTTTCGGCAGCCAGGTAAGGAGTAGCGAATTTTTCCGCATACTCCGCTTCTTTTTCCAACAATTTTTTCGCAGGGTCTGCAGCTTCTGTTATTTCTTTTTTGAAAATAATTTCACTGGCGCCTTTGGCCCCCATCACCGCTATTTCAGCAGTAGGCCATGCAAAATTCATATCAGCGCCGATATGCTTTGAATTCATTACATCATAAGCACCGCCATAAGCTTTTCTTGTAATAACCGTAACACGGGGCACGGTTGCTTCACTTAATGCATATAAAAGTTTAGCACCATTGGTAATGATGCCATGCCACTCCTGGTCGGTACCCGGCAGGAAACCTGGTACATCCACCAATACCAGTAAGGGAATATTAAAACAATCACAAAAACGGGTGAACCTCGCTGCTTTCTTTGAACTCTCAATATCAAGCACACCCGCTAAACTCATAGGCTGATTGGCTACAATGCCAATGCTTCTGCCAGCCAGTCTTGCAAAGCCGACAACAATATTTGTTGCATACGCCGCATGGATTTCAAAAAAAGAAGCTTCATCACAAATGCCTTTCACTACTGTACACATATCATACGGCTGGTTATTACTTTCCGGAATGATCGTTTCTAATAATTCTCTTGTTTCATCTCCCAACGAGTACGGAAGTTTGGGAGTGCTGTCTTCGCAGTTCTGGGGCATATAGCTCAGTAGCTTTTTTACCTGTTCAATGCATACCATATCATTGATTGCGGTTAAATGTGTAACCCCTGATTTGGTGGAATGAGCAGAAGCTCCCCCCAGTTCTTCGGAGCTTACTTCTTCATGAGTAACAGTCTTTACTACATTAGGCCCGGTAACAAACATATAACTCGTATTCTCCACCATCAATGTAAAATCTGTCATAGCAGGAGAATATACGGCGCCACCGGCACATGGCCCCATGATCGCTGATATTTGCGGAATAACACCGGAAGACAAAACATTTCTATAAAAAATATCCGCATAGCCACCCAATGATCTTACACCTTCCTGTATCCTTGCACCACCGGAATCATTCAGCCCGATCATAGGCGCACCAGTTTTCATAGCAAGATCCATCACCTTACAAATTTTTTCTGCATGTGTTTCAGATAAGGCACCGCCGAATACCGTAAAATCCTGTGCAAACACATAAGCAAGGCGTCCATTGATAGTACCATAGCCGGTAACAACACCGTCACCATAAAACCTCTGATCTTCCATACCGAAATCTTTGGTGCGGTGCAGCACCAATGCACCGATCTCTTCAAAAGATCCCGGGTCCATCAGCAAACTGATACGTTCTCTTGCAGTCAGTTTTCCTTTTTTATGCTGTGTTGCGTTTCTTGCCGCGCCCCCGCCCAGCTTTCCTTCTTCAATCTTTTTTCTTAATATCTCTGATTTTGATTTCTTCATAAAATTATTTTTCAATCAACCTGTTTGTCCAGTTTGTTGATACAGCTTCTACCGGTCTGATTTCTTTTTGCTTATTCAGCCAATATCTCAATGCTATGATAGATGCCAGTTGCGCATCGCTCCTTTGTTTATCTATTAACTTTTCCGGTGTATAATATTCCTTTACAAAATGTGTATCAAACTTGCCTGACAAAAAAGCTTCATGATCAAAAACAAAATTACCAAAGGGTAATGTGGTTGCCACTCCTTCAATTTTATATTCCTTAATAGCTGCTTTCATTTTGAAAATAGCATCTGCCCTGTTCTTTCCATGTGTCACTAATTTTGCGATCATGGGGTCGTAATAAACCGGTATAGTCATGCCTTGTTCATAACCATCATCTACTCTTATACCCTCACCCTGCGGCTTTATATATTTTGTAAGGGTGCCAATGGAAGGCAGGAAATCATCCAATGGGTCTTCCGCATATACCCTTAGCTCAAGTGAATGCCCGTTGATGAAAATATCATCCTGCGTAAATCCCAATTTTTCTCCTCTTGCTATTTTTATTTGCTCTTCTACCAGGTCGATACCCGTTATCATTTCCGTAACCGGATGCTCTACCTGCAAACGGGTGTTCATCTCCAAAAAATAAAAATTCAATTGATCATCTACTAAAAACTCTACAGTACCTGTGCTGGTATAATTACAGGATTTAGCAACCATGACAGCCGCTTCACCCATTTTTTTCCGGAGTTCAGGCGTCAGAATGGATGAAGGTGATTCTTCTACCACTTTCTGATGACGCCGCTGTATGCTGCATTCTCTTTCAAATAAATGAACCGTATTGCCATATTTATCCGCCAATACCTGTATCTCTATATGACGTGGCGAGTTGACATATTTTTCTATAAACACAGCGCCATCGCCAAAAGAAGATCTGGCTTCACTGATAGCTCTTTGCATTTGTTCTTCCAGGTCATTCTCTTTTTCTACTACCCGCATCCCTTTACCACCCCCGCCTGCAGAGGCTTTGATAAGAACAGGATAACCTATCTTACCTGCAATTGTTTTTGCGATGGTGATATCTTCAATCGCCTCATCAATACCCGGCACCATGGGAATATTATATTTTTTCACGCAGTCTTTCGCTGCCAGCTTGGATCCCATTACCCGCATAGCATCAGGCCTGGGGCCGATAAAATTAATACCAGCCTCTTCCACTTTTTTTGCGAATCCGGCATTCTCACTCAGGAAACCATAACCGGGATGTATCCCATCCACATTCAATTCTTTGGCAAAAGCGATTATTTTATCGCCATTAAGATAAGACTGATCAGAAGGCGGAGCGCCGAGGCAAACAGCTTCATCTGCAAATAGTACATGAGGCGAGTTTCGGTCTGCTTCAGAAAAAACAGCTACGCATTTGATTCCCATCTTCCGTATCGTCCGCATTATCCGTAATGCTATCTCACCGCGGTTGGCAACTAATATCTTTTGCATCGTTGGTTATTGAAAATTAAGCATTGGGCATTGAAAATTTTTCCCGGATATTGAGCATAAAAAATTTCAATGTTCAATTTTCAATACTCAATGTCCAATGAATACATCTTACTATTTACATTTACTCTAACTCTACCAGCACCTGTCCTTTTTCAACAGCCTGCCCTGCAGCCACGGTTACTTTTTTGATTTTTGCATCGGTATGGATCATGATGCAGTTCTCCATCTTCATAGCTCCGAGTATTAAAAGCTTGTCTCCTTCCTTTACTTCCTGGCCATCCACTACAGCTATTTCCAATACAAGGCCAGGCATCGGCGCTTTGATCTCTTTGATTGTTTTATTGGTTGCTGAACCAAAACCCATTTGCTCCAGTACCTGGTCCAGTTCATCTTTTATTTCAATGTCAAACGTTTCTTCTTCAATTTCAATCTTTAGTTTTTTAGCTGCCGTATTTGCCTGAATTAATCTGGCATTTACACTACGATGATCTTTGATAAGATTAAATTCCGTTGAAGATAGTTGAACAATGCCGGCATTTTCTATCTCTTTTTTTGTAAAGGAAAATAAAAAGCCATTTACTTTTACTTTGTAAATCTTGTTGTCTTCTGACATAAGCCGGGGATTATCCTGTAAATTAAGGAATCTGAAAATTGAAACTTATTTAATCTTACAGAACGTTAAGGATATTTTAAACATTAAACCCTGCGAACTCAGCGACCCCGGCGTGAGTTCAAAAAAATAAATAAGTAAGCCGCAACTTTATCAGCCCGGCCCTGTTATAAAATAAAACTTCAACCATGTCAACTTCAACAACCAACGAAAGTATAAACAGGAAAACTATTTTTATAAAAATGACCCTCAGCGCCTGGGATACTTATAATACAAGATTGAATAAATTAATTGATACCCTTTCCGATGAACAGTTGATTGCTGAAACAGCCCCCGGCAGAAATACCGGTATCTACCTGCTTGGCCATCTTATCGCAGTCAGTGATGGCCTCTTCCCTATCCTTGGTTTTGGAGAAAGGCTTTATCCGAAACTGGATAAGATCTTTTTAGAAACCCCCGATAAGTCAGGTCTTGAAATGCCTTCCATCAATGAATTGAAAGAATATTGGAAAAAAGTAAATACTAAATTGACCGACCATATCATCCGTATGCCGGCAGACGAATGGTTTACCCGGCATAACAATGTATCAGAAGCTGATTTTGCCAACGAGCCGCATAGGAATAAATTAAATATCATTATCAACAGAACCAATCATACAAGTTATCATTTAGGGCAACTGGTTTACCTGGCTAAAAAATAAGCAAGAAAGATTGCCGTTTAAAAAGAACCTTGATCTGTTTTCCAGGTTGCTTATGCCTGTGATTCCGTTTCCCGGTTAGCGGGTCTTTTAACAGCAGTATATAATTTGTTTTTTGCCATCCATTGTATTATGGATGTTTTGTATTCAGGCACCATTTCATCCATTTTCCTTTTCACCCATTTGGAAATAATTTCAAAAACAATAAAACCGATAATAACGGAAACAACCCATTCGAGGTTGGCATAAGTTTTTTTATCAAGCACGGTTTTATGCGTGGTAAGCCCCCACAAATTTTTGATGCTGCGGGTGGCGAAATAATGGGATACCAACCGGGTGGAAGCCATGCCAACGGCAAAGCCAATAAAATTACCGAGAAAATTATTATACAGGTATTGTATGAATTTTTGAAAGACGCTGTTTTTCATAAATGGATTTTGAGCAACTAAACTAATCTTCAAAGACCAATAATGCTAATGGAGTTAATAAAATAACAGTCATACCGTTTGCACAATGAAGATTTTGCAGAAAAGATTTTATTTATCACTGGTAAAAATACATCTGCGCTTTGCGGTTCTTACAAACTTCCTCCCGGTAATCTCCCCTGCTTCAGCGCTTCCACCTGCTCTGGAGTAAAAGCTGCATCAAACAATTCTTTTGCTGCATGACAGCAGCGGAATAACTCGCCGATAAAATGCATCCGCTCCGCCAGGTTAGCCCAATCATCCGCCCCGCTTTCGAGCAAACTGTCGGGTGTTGGATCTGTTTGTTGCAGCAGTGCAAGCAGGTCGGTATTGACAAGCTGTTTCAAATCATCCGGATAAGCCATTGACAGGTCACGCCCCAGGTGCAAACAGTTACCCGGTGGAATGGTAAGCGTCATCAGGTGTACAGTTAATGCCCTGCGAAGATGATATTGGATTCGTTGAATAAGTAATTCGATCGCTTTATCCAGTAAGCCGGTTTTACCGGCAACACGTTTAACAAACAAAATAAACTTTGAACGAAAGCTTATACCGGAAAGCAATTTATCCCTTAGTTGTGTTTTTATCTTTTGCACATCAAACAAAGATGCATTCAATGCTTCGGCAATTTCAGGTTGCAGCCGGTTCTGTTCATGAAAACCAATTTGCAGGTTGGCCAGCAGATTTAATTCCGTTTTTTGCTTCGGGTCTTGTTCAAACAGGGCCCGGTAATAACAGGCAAATGCGTTGCGCAGATAATCCTGTCCGAAGGGCGGAGCTCCCTGCTGCAATTGCTGACAGAAAGCATCTATTTGCGATTGATCATAAATCGTATCACCAAAACAAGCCGTCATGAAAAGGGAAAACTCCCGGGCAATTTCTTCAAACACTTTTTTATTACCCCTGCTTACTGCATTGCTTGCATGAATGGCCGATGCTGCGAGCATTTCTCCCAAAGCAGATTGACGAAGCTGATCCAAACTCTTTTGCGCACCCGCCTGTTTAGCCAGTGTAATGACCAGCGACAAAGCGGCTTCAATTTCCGGCTCTTGTTCAAGCATGGTTTCAAGAGAACGCTGCAGGTCCTGCCGCCGGATGGTTTGACCTGCCTGTTTAGATGCCCATACAGCAAACGTACACCAGTTGGATACAGGCCCCATGCGCCGGGAAAACAAAATGGAGAGTTCGTAATAGCATTGTGTTATGTTGAGGTTACGCAAAACCGGCTCCGCCATGGATGCAATACGATCCGTTTCTGCTGTTGTTACGGCAATGGGAAATGACATCGGGCAATTGATTTTTTAAGAGCAGTTGATTGTTTGTACTGTAAGTTAATTATAACGTGAGGAAATTTCTATTCGTGAATTAACCCAGGAAGAGGCGGGAAAAAGGAAAATATTTACAGCCTGCTATTCTATTGCAACCGGTGCGTCATCGTCCTATTAATTATCGTCACAGGTAAGGAATTAATAGTAGTGAATGCCGTATGATTTGGATAAGCAGATATTATAATGCCGCCTGGTACGGGCTACGGTGTGGACACAAGTATTTTTAGCACACGGATGACACGGGTTGGACGGATGATAACGGATTTTTCATCCGCAGCGGCGGATAAATCTGTGTTTATCTAATTTTGTTCAAAGTTTTTACAGAACCAGGACAGATTTTTACCAACTTTAAATCAATAAAATCTGTTCAATCCGCTTTCTATGGATAAAAAAAATTATTTTGACCTTTTAGGCTACTTTTCCTACCTGCGCATATTTTTTAATATTCACAAAATTTGTTCCTCTATTCACAACCGCATACACTCTATGCAGTATCTTATTCTTTAGATTATTGATAACTACTCCTTCTGGTTTTCCTTCTGAGATTTTTCTTTGGTAGTATTCTTTTGTTTCAGCATCGTATCTCAAATTAGTGCCCACACAATTGCTGAGTAAGGCTTTTAATTTTTTATTTCCGATGTTTGAAACTTTTTCTTTTCGTTTAATTTTTCCTGATTCATTTTTTTCCGGTGACATACCGCCATATCTCGACAGTTTCCGGCTGTTGGTGATTACCGTAAAATTCTGAGTAACAATAATCATATATGTTGCGCTTATCAATCCGATACCAGGAATGCTGGTGATAAGTTGATAAATCTGTTTTGTTGCAGCATCTGACAACAGAATGCTTAAAATAAGTTTCTCGGCTTTATCTATTCTATTATCAATAATTTTTACCAGAGTTTTACTCTCATGGCTCATCTCTTTACACAAAGCCATTGACATAAAACCATTGATTTCCTTATTAGCCACTGCCAGCTGATGTTTAATCTTTACCAGCCTTTCTCTATAACCAAAAACCACTTTCAGACGGCTAATGATCTGCGCCGGAACCTTATGCAGCTTCGCTTCTGTGTGATGTAACTTAATATACCTGGCGATTATTTGCGCATCTGCTTTATCGGATTTTCCTCGTCGGATGCCCATTGATAATTTAATCTGAAGACCACTTTCAACAACAAAAGGGATATTATGAACTGTCAAATAATTCCACAATGGCAAACCATAGACCCCAGTGTGTTCCATACATAGTAACATCTCATTTGCTTTAGCAAAGGTTTTGAGCCAGCTGAGCATAAGCTTATACTCTTTCTTGTTGTTTCCAAAGTTGCGATGCGCAGCTAAACCTTCACCCAATACCGCTACATCAATCCAACTTTTACTGATGTCGATACCGACAAAAATTTTGTACTTTTCCATCGTTTTTAGCTCTTTTAGAGTTGATAAAATAATTGAATGACTCTATCACCTTTAATAGGCCTGTAAGCCTTGCTTTCTATATAGAGATACCATTCAATTGTTTTAAAGCAGCAGTAGACCGACGCGGATCATAGGCCTAAAAACCTGGTGTCATCCCTTGGTTCCCTACCGCTGCTTTTTTTGTAAATATATAAAACCAGTTATCCACATTTTCACATTAGCTCACAAAGAAAAAGAAGCAAAAAGAAAGGTAGTAATAGTAATAATAGTATAATATCAAAGAACTTTATACAAACCTAAAGGTGT
>JAKFEJ010000531.1:0-3126 GCA_036675745.1 Chitinophagaceae bacterium
ATCGTGGTAAAACAGGAATGTCCATTTTTCTTTTTCGCCCTTTTCCCACCATTCCCTTCTAAGTTCCATTGCTTTTTTCCCATCAAAATCATACTTAGCTGAAAACCGGTGTTTCATCTGGTGTAATTGCGGCGCATCATCAGCGCCAAAAAAAACGGTCTCATCATTTTCTTTGATCCAGAATACCTGGTGCAGAGGTGAATGAGCCCCGGTGACTTTATAAGAAATATAATCATCAATTGTGCCTTCATCTTCTTTTAACCACATAACTTGTTTTGCATCTTTTAAAACATTCAGTTCATCCGGAATAAAAGAAGGCATCTCTCTTTCCAATGCAAAATCAAATTCTCTTTGTTGTATATAATAGGTAGCATCCGGAAAACAAAGCCTGTTACGGTTACTGTCTTCTGATACTCCTCCTGCATGATCTTTGTGCAAATGGCTCATTAATACTTTTGTGATATCCGAAGGATTAATACCGGCTTCAGCAATATTTTTATGTATCTGCATTTTCCCCTGATCATCAGAAAAGCCAAGGCCTGTATCCAGCAATAAAATGTCTTTGGATGTTATAATGATAAAAGGTTGTATTTCTACCAGCAAGCTGCCAACAGGTCTTGCCTGCAGGTCATGTGTTTGTTCATCAAAAGGAACAAATAGTTTTGTTTTGTCTATGGTGAATGTACCTTCTGAAAGAGGAATAATCTTCATGACTGTATCTTACTAAAATTATTTTGATGATTAACGGTTTGCAAATTTAGCTCATTATTACTCCCCTTCAGGGAATGGGGTATTAGCGTAAGACCATCTGCCTGTCTGCATCTAATCTTATCAAAATAAAAAGAAGAATAGTAAATGTTAATAAGGATGTTCCGCCATAGCTTATAAATGGAAGTGGGATACCGATCACCGGAGCTAAACCGATCGTCATAGCAACATTAATACCTATATGAAAAAAGAATACGGCGGCTACTCCATAAGCATAACAACGGCTGAAGACGCTTCGCTGCCGTTCTGCTACTGTAATAATGCGAAATAGTAAAAGAAGATAAATGCTTAGTAAAACAAAGCTGCCGATAAAACCAAAACCTTCTCCAATTGTGTCAAAAATAAAATCGGTACGCTGCTCGGGTACAAATCCATATCTTGTCTGGGTTCCTTTTAGCAATCCTTTGCCCGCTAAGCCACCGCTACCAATAGCGATTTTCGATTGCTTTACATTATAGTCAGCAGTATTCACTATTTTTTTCCCTGGTGCTGCTGTTTCTCCTTTCATATATTCAGAAGGAACATCTTTTCCGATCGTACTATAAATTCTTTCTACCTGGTGTTTTGCCAATACATTTTTGAAAATAAAAGGCACGCCAAACCTTTGTATGCCCACGCATAAAACCCAGATAAGAGTGATCTTTAAAAGCAATGACCGGTCTCTTTTTACTTGTTTTCGCATTAGATACACAACCAATAAAGCAATGCCGGTAAGTATTAATGCCAGCGTATTTTTTTCTAATAACAATGTAGCTACAACCAGGGCAGACACTGCAAATCCTATAATCAAAACAGCGGAGGGCAATCCTTCGCGGTACATAACAAGAAAGAACGCAAAGAATACAAGAGCTAATCCTGTTTCTTTCTGCATAATGGTCAGCATGGCAGGCAACAAAGCGATTCCTGCAGCAATCAATTGGGATCTTGTTTTACTAAAATCAGTTTCCGGCCTTGATAAATACTTTGCAAGCGCCAATGCGACGCATATTTTACAAAACTCGGCTGGTTGAAACTGGAAGCCGCCTAAGCGAATGATAGACTCGGTTCCTTTTACTTTAGAATGGAAAGGAAAAACAAGTAATAAAAGAATTATCCCTGCCACATACCAGATATTGGAAGTAGCCGGAAAAAATTTACTGTCTGTCAATAATATTAACAGGCCTATTACGATGGCTACAATAAAAAAATAAAACTGCTTACTATAATCAGTTTTAAAACCCAGGAAGCTTTGCAGTATCGGATCGCCTTCTGTATAGGTAGCGCCAAAAATGGCCATAATGCCTATGGATACCAGCAACAGGTACATCCAGATAATGCTCCAGTCAATTCCTTTTGATATAGCGGGATTATTTTGGCTCATGAAATGCTAAAGACGCAGGGTCGTTGTTTATATGTTTTTTCATTGGGTAATATGGCTAGCAGCGCGGGCTGATTATTTTGTTCAGGAGCCTCTTTTTTCTTTGCCGGATTTTTTATTGGTTCAATACGGGTATACTTATTAATATAACTGCTATCCTTTGTCATTTCAAACCATTTCCAGGCACGTATAGAATCTTCCTTGTATTGCAAACGTTTTAAATGGGCCGGCATTTTATTCGTCTTTGAATAAATCTCGTACTCTGCCAGGCTTGCTTTTGAAACAGTGTCATTTAAAAACTTTTCCATTAGTATCCTTGCAATAGGACCACCCCAGGTACCACCATATCCTGCATTTTCTACAACCACTGCTATCGCAATTTTTGGATTTTCCTTGGGAGCAAATGCGACAAACATCGCATTGTCTTCCAGCTTGATTCTCTTACCATCCAGGAAAGCATATTTTTCAGCCGTACCTGTTTTAGCGCATACACTAATATTAGGGATCGCCGCTCTCCTGGCAGTGCCATAAGTCACAACATCTTCCATACCATCCATTACAGCATTAAACATATCATCAGAAATATGCGTCAACACTTCATGCTTAACCCGGTATCTGCTCATGAATGCAGTGTCTTCCTCTGTTTCGCCATCTATTTTTTGTACAAAATGCGGTGTATAATAATATCCTTTATTAGCAATGATACACATAGCATTTGCTAACTGGAGCGGTGTAGCTCCCATTTTATCCTGGCCAATGCCTAATGTAAGATTGGTACAGGAACTCCAACTGCCACGATACTCTTTATTATAAACAGATGTGTCAGGGATAAAGCCCCTGTCTTCACTTGGCAGGTCCACCCCCAGCCTTGTTCCTAATCCAAATGCATTCAGGTATTCCTTCCATTTCATATACCCATTTCTTACGCCACCATACTTCGGATTATCGGCTGCCATCCTGTAAATATGAGTGAAATAAGAGTTACAGGAATTAGCAATTGC
>JAKFEJ010000591.1:0-3101 GCA_036675745.1 Chitinophagaceae bacterium
TAGAAAAACCTGTTTTGTCAAGTGCAGCAGGTAAAAATTTTACACCTGGCTCCAGGCCAGGTGAAGGCTCTTTCAAACCCAGGTTTGTCGGAGCTTCTATTAAAACGATCTTTTTCATTGATCACTCAAATTATTAAATTTTATTTGGCGAAAAACAGGCGGCAACGATAGCGGTTACCAGTCATCTTTTTATTTTATTATTTGAAGTTGAGTAAATTTATGTTGTTTGAATAAATAAGGGACGATGATTGGGGATGAATAAAATAGCCTGAACATAAACTTTTAAAAAATGATAGTACGTATCTGGCATGGTCGCACCAAAACAAGCGATGCAGAAGCATACCGGGAATTTGTAATAAAAACAGGTATTACGGATTACCAATCCGTAAAAGGAAATCTTGGCGCCCAGGTTTAGCAACTACAGGAAGGCGGGATAACACATATCTGGACCGTATCCTGGTGGGAAAATCTTGAAAGTATTAAAGCATTTGCCGGAGAGGATATTGAAAAAGCGAAATACTATGAAGAAGATAAAGATTATTTGCTGGGGTTTGAACCATCCGTCATGCATTGTGATTCGTATGATTTCCGTTAGTTTTAATCAAAGCAACCGGTGATTTACTTTTCAAAAAAAGAGTCCCGGTTTTTGCAAATAGTTAAACAATCATCAAATCATCAATTAATCATCATGCAATCGTTATTTAAAAAAATGCTGATCACAGCTATCGCTGCTTTTCTTTTTTCTTCCATAGTTATTGCGCAGCAGGCTGATGAAGCTGCCGTAAAAGCCTGCCTGGAGAACTATATGAGCGGCGATGGCAACCGGATGGAAATAGCTTTTCATCCTTCAGCCACCATGAAATATATAGATGCAAAAACAACTGAATTCAAAGATGTTCCTATTGCTGATTTTATTGCAAGAGTCAAAGCCAATACAACAAAGCAGGATCGCAAAATAGAGATCGTTTCAATGAACATTGAAGGCAATGCCGCCAATGGGAAAATAAAGATAGAATCAGGAAATGCAATTCTTTACGACTATATGAATATGCTGAAGATAGATGGCGAGTGGAAGATCGTTAGCAAGATATTTTCGAGAACAGACAAATAAGAAGCCGGAAGTCAGAGGTCGGATGTCTGACCTCTGACTTCATACTTCATTTTTACATTCCCGGAAACCACGGCCTGCCAATACCGGCCCTGAATGGCCAGGGAACTGCAACCAATATCATTAATAGGGCTATTACAAAAAACCAAAAAGCTCTTTTATATTTTACACTATCGGGTACAGCTTTTTTAGCCATGCCATAACCTAATGTAACCATTATAATAGCCAGTATCATAAACGTGGGATGTTCAACCCAAAAAAAACGGAAGAATTTATTCTTCATAATACTTTCACCTTCCGGCAAACTGGTTTTCAACATTCCAAACTTGCCCCATAACCATTGATACAAGCCCAGCACTAAAGTAACATGTGAAGCGATCAGTGTAAACAACCATATCCTTCTGTCACCGGCTGAAAAACTTTTCTTTTGCTGCCAACCGGAATAAGCTTTAAAAATTGAAATGAGCAGCAGAATAAGAATGACCCAACGAAGAAGATTGTGTAAATGCAGTAAACCTGTATCCATAAAAAAATATTTAAGGTTTGATCCCGATAGTTATCGGGACGAGGTTCGAAGATAATAGTTTCATTTCAACCCTCAGACACTTCCGACCTCTGACTTCCGACTTCTAACTTCTCCCTCACTCCACCCACTCCGCAATAAAAACATTAGTATCCCTCGTACCTCCATTATTTCTGTTGCTGCTGAAGATCACTTTTTTCCCATCGGGTGAAAACATCGGGAATGCATCAAACCCCTTGTCGCGGCTCACTTTATGCAGGCCGGAACCATCTTCGTTAATAGTATATAAGTTGAAAGGAAACCCTCTTTTATATTCATGGTTGGAAGCGAAAATGATCCGCTTGCTATCGGGCATAAAGGTAGGCGCCCAATTGGCCTGCCCAAATGATGTCACCTGTTTTACATTACTGCCATCCGCATTAGCTACAAATACTTCCATATTTGTCGGCGCTACCATGCTTTCCGCCAGCAGTTCTTTGTACTCTTTTATTTCCGTTTCTGTTTTTGGTCTTGATGCACGCCAGATCAATTTCTTTCCATCAGGGCTGAACCATGCACCGCCATCATAACCCAATGTGTTGGTTATTCTTTTTTCTTTACCGCTTTCCAGGTCCATGATATAAAGATCGATATCGCCATCCTTATCGCTGGTATAGATCATCTTTTTGCCATCAGGGCTCAACGTTGGTTCCGCATCATATCCTTTTGCGCTGGTCAGTTGCTTTACAATTTTCCCATTAAGATCAGCCATGAAAATATCATAGCTGTCATACAATGGCCAGATATATTTATTACCATATTTTTTTCTATCCGGCACTGGCGGACAAGTGTCTGCACCCAAATGTGTAGATGCATAAATAATATGCTTGCCATCTTTGGTGAAATACGGGCAGGTTGTTCTTCCCTTACCGGTGCTCACCATTTTATAGTTAAATTTTTCGCCGGCAGCAGGTGTTTTTCCAATAAAGATCTGGTCGCAGTTCAACCCCTCTTTGGCATTGGTCCGCTGAAAAACGATATGCTTCCCATCATAACTCCAGTAAGCTTCCGCATTATCACCGCCAAAAGTTAATTGCTGTATGTTTTTAAAATGAGTTTCATCAGGATAAAGAATGGTGTCAGTGAGAAGTTGACCGTTGCTCGTTGTTCGTTGCTCATTGACACCCTTACTTCGAAATGATAATACGATTATGATAAATACTATTGTCGGAAAAATAATAAAAGCAAGTTTTCTCATGTTTTTTCGTTTATATAAAGCGTTGCAAAGTTATCTTTGGCCGATTGATGGTTTGTCAGCAAATTGTCATAGATGGCAGTTCAAATTTATTTAGTCTGAAATATGAAATTATATATTTTTCTTGTTCTGATGTTCCTGTTCGCAGCGTGCAACAATAACAAATCCTTTTCCCAGTATGATGAAATACTTTCACAACCGCTTTTTTCTTCTATAACGGATAGCATACGGAAAGA
>JAKFEJ010000387.1:0-3099 GCA_036675745.1 Chitinophagaceae bacterium
CCTATTTGACTTTTATGACTCTTACTCAATCCCCATATATTCTTTATTCCGACGGAAAAGGAAACATTTTTGAAGACACTTCATTATATACAACCGGTCGTAGTGGCTGGGATGCATTGCCTGTTCCTGAAGAAGACTGGATCGAATTGCCTGATGGCGGTTCACTTTATGAATTACCCGGACGCAAAGGAATTGGCATTGATGTAAAAACTGGTGAAATGCGGCTTTGTGAAAAGGGCTGGGCTGTTGCCGCTTTTATTCCACCGGCACATACTGGTTTTTACCTGGCTGCCTATGAAGCGGAACCCGATGCTCCTACTCTTCCCTTGTTTTGTTATACAGCAGCGGGTTGGCTCGATGATAAATTTTATGTTCCCGCTACAAGAATTGAACAAGATATCCGGCAGGATTGTGAAGGTTATGATCAGAAAAAAGTGGAACAGGGAGTTAAGCAATTACTAAAAGCTTATCCGCATAACCGTTTGGTTGATCACCTGGGTAATAATTGCGCATTAACGTATCAATGCCCCGCTGCAAGAAATTATTTTTTAGGAAGATGGGAATGTCCCATACCTGCATCACCCGCCTGCAATGCCAATTGTGTTGGTTGCATCTCTTTACAACCGGATGAAGAAACAATTGTTTCCACACAGGACAGGTTGCGATTTAAACCTACACCTGAAGAAATTGTAGAATACACGGTTCCGCATTTGGAAACAGCCCCCTATCCTATTGTAAGTTTTGGACAGGGCTGTGAAGGTGAGCCATTGCTGATGTGGGAAACCATTCGTGATGCTATTACTGAAATAAGAAAACATACATCCAAAGGAAGTATCAATATAAATACCAACGGATCAAAGCCTGATGCGGTAAAAATTTTGTGTGAAGCAGGCCTGGATTCTATCCGGGTCAGCACCAATTCCGCACGTCGTGAAGTTTATACGCCTTATTACCGTCCTAACAATTATGATTTTGATGATATTGTTGAAAGCCTGAAAGTGGTTAATTCTTTTGGTGGCTGGACATCTATCAATTATTTTGTTTTCCCTGGTATGACGGATAGTATTGCAGAATATGAAGCATTGCGAAAACTGATAAAAACAACCGGGCTCAAAATGATCCAATGGCGCAATTTCAATATTGACCCCGATTGGTATCTTGGAAAAATAGGTGTAACCGATACCGGTGAATTCATGGGTGTAAAACAATTGCAGGAATTAATTCGTGAAGAATTTCCTGATCTGAAATATGGCTATTTCAATCCTCCTATAGAGCGTATCAAAGGCAGGTTTGAAATGGATTTTGCCCATCATTAAGTTTTTGGAACACGGATTTTACGGATAAGGCGGATATACACGGATTCTTTTTGTGCCAATCATTTCAATCACTGTTTCTTCACTTTATTTTAAACATTCCTACATACAGGAATGTTCCTGTATGTAGGAGTCAATATAGGTGGTAATTGTTATTCCCGCCTGGATGACATAGTCGGGCAGTCGTTCAAATCCTGTCGTCCGTGTTCCTAACCTGCCAATCTTCCCTAACTTCGCTTCCTTTTTTTACAAGCACCATTCATTATGCGGGCAGAGGCGTCCAAAACAATAAAATTAGCATTACCCATTATCATTGGAGAGCTGGCGCAAATGGCATTACACATTATTGATACAGCCATGGTAGGGGCAATCAGTTATAAACAATTAGCCGCGGCAGCATTAGTGGTTAACGCCATGAATATTCCTTTTGTATTAGGAATCGGGATGACTATATCTGTTTCGCAAATGGTATCAATGGCACATGGCCGCAGGGATGGGCAACTAGTTTCGCACTACCTGTACAATGGATTTATCCTTTGTGCTATTACCGCTATTATCATTTCATTATTTCTTGTATTTGGTAAAAATATTTTGATGCATTTGGGCCAGGACCCTGAAGTGGTAAAACTGGCTCTTCCATTTATGGAACTGATGGGCTTCTCCATTATTCCGATGCTGCTGTTTATGACGCTCAAACAATTTACCGATGGGCTTGAATACACCAAAACCGCAATGCTCCTTTCATTGATTGGTATGCCCATCAATATTTTTTTAAATTGGTTGCTGATATATGGCAATCTTGGTTTTCCACGATTGGAATTGGTAGGCGCCGGTTGGGCAACATTGATAACCCGGACCTTGATTTTTATTATACTTGGTCTTGTCATTCTTAAACATTCCACCTTCAGAAAATATATAGCCGTTAGCAGCAGGCAATGGAAGCTCCGGAAAAAAACATTAAAAGAATTGTTGCATATAGGCGTTCCCAGCAGTTTGCAAATAGGCATGGAAGCAGGAGCTTTTGCTGTATCAGGAATCATAATAGGAACAATAGGCGCTGTAGCACAAGCGGCTCACCAGATTGCCCTGAGCTGCGCTTCATTTACGTTTATGGTATCAATGGGATTAGCACAGGCGGGTTCAATAAGGGTAAGCAATGCTTTTGGCCGTTCTGACTGGCCAAAGATCGCTGTAATAGGAAAAAGCACATTAGTCGTCGCATTACTGTATGGCAGTTTTTGCGCTATAGCTTTCGCAGTGTTTCGTCACCAGTTGCCGATGTTTTTTAATGATAATGGAGAAGTGCTTCAAATGGCCGGCTTGTTATTATTATTCGCCGCTGTATTTCAAATATCAGACAGCACACAAGCAATAGGCGCTGGTTTATTGCGTGGAATTAAAGATGTAAAATTTCCAACTATACTTATCGCCATTGCGTATTGGGTAATTGGTCTTCCGCTGGGATATGTATTAGGTTTTACTTTTAATATGGGTGCTTCCGGTATCTGGCTTGGTCTTATTACAGGGCTTACTCTTGCTTCAGTTTTCCTGATAAGCAGATTTTTGAAAATGTCAAAAAAAAATAATTAACCAGTGCCAGGACGACTAAAATTATCGTTTCATGAACCTGAAAAGTTGGAAAGGAAAAAGGGTTCCTATTTTGACTTTTCACGTTTTACATAACACTAACCAATCTCTGAAATTTATAAATAAATAAGCAAGACCTGTTTTGAAAATAACAAAATTCCGGTCTTGCTTATTCAGGTTTTTACATTAATCAAACTAT
>JAKFEJ010000702.1:0-19841 GCA_036675745.1 Chitinophagaceae bacterium
GACAGCGATATAGATGCGGCCCGCAATTTTATCCAGGCCGCATTGGTTGGTGATTTTGAAAGAGCAAAAATTTTTATGATAAACGATTCGCTGAATCATGAAGATCTGAATGCGATACAGAGACTTAACGAAAGGCTGACCAAAGAGGAAAAAGAAAAATACCAGGGAGCGTCCATACGAATTCACCAGGACAGGAAGGTCAATGATTCAACAAGTGTTGTTTACTACTCCAACTCATTCAGGAATAAAATAGATTCGCTGAAAGTGATCAAAAAGAACGGTGAATGGCTGGTGGACTTTAAATTCATGTTTCACAAGACAGATAGCCTGCCATGATAAAAAATATCCTGCTGATAGGGTTGGGTGGCGGCTTTGGAAGCATAGCCCGTTATCTTTGCCAGAAATGGTTTATGGATCATCATCCCCAAGCCTATCCATGGGGGACTTTTTCTGTAAATATCATTGGTTGCTTTTTGATTGGTGTTTTCTGGGGCCTTTCCTTTAAATCATTTGCTGATAATGAAAGTTGGAAACTATTTTTGATGACAGGTATTTGTGGTGGCTTTACTACTTTTTCCGCTTTTACATTAGAAAGCGTAGGATTGATCAAAGAACAAAGACCGGGAACTTTCCTGCTATATGTTGGCGGCAGTGTTTTAGTCGGATTACTGGCTACTTATGCAGGCATGAAAATTTCCCGTTTGTAATAAATTCATACCTCCTGTTGTAATTTTTAAAATATAAAAACTTAATAACTAATAAACTTATTTCCCAATGCTAACAGTCAATCATCCCTGGCACGGTGCTCATTACGGCGAAAAAGCCCCGCAAAAAATCAATGCTTTGATCGAGATACCACAGGGTTCAAGAGCAAAATATGAAGTGGATAAAGCAACTGGCTTGTTGAAATTAGACAGGGTCATTTATTCTTCTTTTCATTACCCTGTCAACTATGGATTTATTCCACAAACGCTGGGACAGGACAATGATCCGCTTGATATTCTTGTACTATGCTCCCAATCTATCCAATCACTTTGCCTGGTAGAAGCCAATGTGATCGGTAACATGCAAATGATCGACAATGGAGAAGTAGATGATAAAATTATCGCGGTGGCGGCTAAGGATCCTTCAGTAAATCATTACCACAATATTGAAGACCTGCCCGATCATTTTCTGCTTGAGCTGAGAAATTTCTTTGAACAATATAAGGTATTGGAAAATAAAAAAGTAGAGATCGATAATTTCCAGGATAAGTACACTGCCTGCAAGGTTATTGAAGAAGCCATTGCTTACTACAAGGAAAACTTCAACCACTGATTAGTGAACCCGCTTCAAAGAAATACTATGACAGCTGAACTGGTGATCCTTATCCTGCTAATAGGACTTGCTGCCGGAGTATTAAGTGGTTTGGTAGGTGTGGGCGGTGGCCTTATCGTTGTACCCGCACTGATCTTTTTTTTAGGTTTCAGCCAGCACCAGGCACAGGGTACTTCACTCGGTTTACTATTACTACCGGTAGGTATTTTAGCCGTTATCAATTATTACAACAAAGGCAATGTGGATGTGAAAGTAGTAGCGATCATGAGTGTTGCCTTTATTGCAGGCGGATGGCTGGGAAGCAGGCTGGCTCTTCGTTTACCAGAAGATGCCGTGAAAAAGATATTTGCTGTATTTCTTTTTTATTCTGCTTTTAAATTGCTGGGGTGGGATAAAGCTATTGTCAATTGGATCAGGGATATCTTCAGGTAATCACAAAAAAATAGAAACCCTGTTCGGTTACCTGACTTTTAACAATACATGAAAAAACTAAAACCAGGGCTTTATCTACATTTGATGTAATCTCTGCATATGAAGAAAAATTTACTTTCTTTTTTTATTATTTTGTCTGTTAATATTTCCTTTTCCCAGGAAGGTCTTTATCAATTCTCTAAAAGCTATTTCCGCTCCGATCCTTTGGTAGGATCGTTCAGCGGATTTCTGAAACATCTGATGAATGACCCGGCTATAACGGATAAACAAAACCGGCAGCGTACGGATAGCACCTTGTTTTATTTTTTTGGTGTTTATAATAATTACAATCCTTTTTTCTTCAAGCCTAAACGTGTAGAAGTATTACTGGAAGAAACCTCCATAAAATATATTGATTCCCTTCCTGCCGATACGATACTGGTATATCAACTATTAGCCTATGTTGATGCAGGCAAGGGAAAACAGGAAGTGAAAAAAGAGTTTGAAAAGATCCATAGGCAATATAATAAACGATTTGCCAGCAGTAATTACCATGACCTGAAAACCGGCGAAGAGATTACCGGTGGCCTGCATAATTATTTTGTGTCTTTTGCAGGGATTGCTCCCGTTTCCACAGTATGGGGCCTGCTGAAGGATACAAATGAATACATATTGAATATAACTCTTCGTATAAAATCAAGTGAAAACAGGACCGTATTACCTGCAACGTTTTATAACCCTTAAGGAATGGCTTCGTTTGCCGGTATCGCTATTAATAATTCCTTTTTTATCAATCGTATCAACCCTTACTTTACCGGATGAATGAATGATCTGTTCAGGGCCTAATAAAATACCTACATGAACGATCTCTTCCTTGTCATCAAAAAAAGCAAGATCACCACAAATCGCTTCTTTTAATTTCTTTACGGTTTCACCTTCCTGTGCCTGCTGCCAGGCATCCCTGGGAAGATCAATGCCCATCATTTTAAAGTTGACCTGTACAAACCCACTGCAATCAACGCCGAAGATCGTTCGGCCGCCCCATAAGTAAGGTGCATTAAGCCATTGGAAAGTGAGTCGCTTTATCAGTTCTTCATTGGGTGCTTGTTCATTTCTTTTTATATAACTGCTTTCCAGTTGGTATGCCAGTTCATTGATCTTTCCCTGTCCATCATTAAAGGCAGGAAGAGAACAACCCAATGGAAGCTGCATTTTCATCTCTTTATAATTAATGGTATTAAAGAAACCGGAGGTCGTATACTGGCAATAGGCTTTTGCCTCTTCTTCTTTTATTTCCTGCAGCATTGTATTGGTTAGCCAACCTTCGTAATTATCATGGAGACTGCGGATCTTTACCCAAAGACTCCTTTTTTCCTTTAATATTTCCACCGTTTCACCAAACAATAACTGGTTGATCATTTCACTCTGATGTCTTGCTTTTCGCCTTACCGGTGCTGCGGGCACCATCACTACTGCATAATCCATATTATATTTTTATCGAAAATATTGAAATGTTGTTTATCTCTTTATTATGAAATTGTATCTCTTTTGCATCTTATGTATATAATTTTAATACGGAAGTATTGTATTAAAAAAGAACAGGACAAAGATAATTAAGCCAAAATACCTATTTTCCCTTTGTGAAGGCAGAAAAATACAACCATATTACCGACCAGGAGCTGCTTAAAAACTATCATGCCGACCATAACAGTGAATGGCTTGGCATATTACTGCAACGCTATACCTTACTGCTGCTGGGTGTTTGCATGAAATACCTGAAAAATGAGGACGAAGCAAAAGACAGTGTACAACAGATTTTTTTGAAAGTGATACAGGAATTACAGAAATACAAAGTGGAATATTTTAAGTCGTGGTTGTACATGGTGGCAAAAAATTACTGCCTGATGAAACTAAGAGACAGGCAGAGCAGGATACCAACCGAACTAACAGAGAAACTGATGGCGGCACCAGAAGAGGAAACCGATTGGCAGGCGCTGGTGAAGGCAGATCACACCCTGGAGCTAATGGAAATAGCTCTAAAAGAACTAAACCCTGAGCAGCAGCAATGTGTAACTTTGTTTTACCTGGAAAAAAAAAGTTACCAGGAAATCAGTGATGTCACAGGCTTTAGTATGCTGCAGGTAAAAAGTTATATTCAAAATGGCAAACGCAATCTTAAACTATTGATAGAAAAAAAACTAAAGAGCCTCCCTCCAAACCTCCCCCATTAGGGGAGGCCATCTGAGCACAAGGCTAACTTATTTGAAAATTTTTATCGCTTTCATAAAAATGCCCGATAATTTAAAAGACATATTATCCCATCTGACTACAGATATTGACCAGGAAACACTGTTGCTTTACCTGCAGGATAAACTTCCTGCAGAAAAAAAGCATGAAGTGGAAAAAAGTCTTTCTGAAAATGAATTTGCAAATGATGCAATGGAAGGATTGCAGCAATTCGGCGATAAAAAGCAGATAGCCTACATGGTGGAAATGCTGAACCGCGACCTGAAGAAGAAAGTGGAAAAGAAAATTGAGCGAAGAGAAAAGTTGAAATTAAAAGATCAATCCTGGTTATACATAATCATTTTTATTTTTATACTTCTTATCGTTCTCAGCTATATGATCATTCACCGCATGTTGCAGGAGTAGGTTTACCTTTCATTTATTTTTTGCTCTTTCAGAAAAATCGTAACTTTTGAAGTGGATTTTTATCCGCTCTTTAAAAATTACGCTATGGGTACGCTACAACAACTTGAAAAATGGAGCACCACCCATCATCCCCGGTGGCTGGTTTTTTTAAGAGTTATCTTAGGCATATGCCTTATTATAAAAGGCATATCATTTATGAATGATTCTGTGCACCTTGAGTCAATGTTGGCAGAAACCAGTATAAATAAGTCAAATGATTGGATAGCTCTTATAATTACCTGGCTTCATTTGCTGGGAGGCTTCTTTATTGTTATTGGCCTTTTTACAAGAATCACAACCCTTTTACTGATACCTGTTTTATTAGGAGCTGTACTCCTGATCAATTTGCCAAGAGGGATCTTTGCCCCGGGATCTGAGTTTGGCTTTTCGCTGGCTGTGCTTATATTATTGATCGTTTTTTTTATCGAAGGCGGAGGACCATTATCGCTTGATAATTATTTCTGGCCAAAACAAATATGATCAATATCTTTTTTTGCCTTCCCAATTTTTCCATTGGACGAAAACTTCCTGTGCTAATGGATGTGGAAAATGAATAAAAGGTATTTGCCGGTCATTCATTGGAGCATTGATCTCTTTGTAAATGAAGTCGTCATCAAATTCAATGGCAGCGGCATCCAATTTTGTGTTGGCATATATCACCCTTTGCGGTCTTGCCCAATATATAGCTCCCAGGCACATAGGGCAAGGCTCACAACTTGTATATATTTCACAATCAGTAAGCTGGTATGTATTTAATTTTTGACAGGCATTCCGTATAGCTACTACCTCGGCATGCGCTGTGGGGTCGTTGGAAGATGTAACCATATTGCAGCCCTCTCCTACTATATCATCGCCTCTTACAACCACACAGCCAAAAGGACCGCCATGTCCATCCTGCATTCCTTTGCGGGATAATTCTATGGCTCTTTCCAAAAACCGATTTTCTCTTTCCGTAAACATATTCAATCTATTAGGTAAGATGACAAAATGGTGCATTGCTACATACTTATTCACAGTTTATCACCGATATCAATACCCAATATGAAGTTAATATTAATTTTAGGTTAACTGCGGGTATACATGCCCAAAACTGCCTAATTTTTGCCCGATTTCAATACTAAAACGTTTATTATGAAATGGGAAACAGTTACTTCTTCCATCGGTCAGACCGTCTATACCCTGTGGAATAATGGACGCAAACTAAGCACACTTGTTTTTAATTCATCCTCTAATGCTGCAAGGATTGAATACAGGGATGAAAAAAGAGTGTTCCTGATTCGTGACGAAGGTTTCAGAAAAAATAAAACCGTCTTGCGCACCGAATATGGTATCCGCATCGGCCATACAGGTTCAGAAAACAATGAAAATTTTATTGTGCTGAATGATGAACGCTATTTTTATTCGGTAGATGACAAAAAAGAACCTGCCGTTACTATTTATAAAGAATCGATTGATCGTCCGCTGGCCGTTTGCGGATTAAACATACAGGACGACCTCCTTTCAAAAGCAGGAGTCAAAAGAGCTTTGCACCAGAAAACTCTTTACAGCTTGTTGATCGGCATTTGCTGGTATTTATTTAATCCTGCAGAAAAGGAAAAACCACTGGAGTATATTTTATAACCAAATAAGCTCCTTTATAATTGCTCCCATACCTCCCTCGCGAATTGTTCCAATGAAGGATCTCTTGCTCCCATCAGCAGCAGGACACAATCGGTTGTAAGATGTGATTGGATTGTAGAAACGAGATCATTTCTATTTTCTACAAAAAAAGCATTTTTTCCCAGTGCTTTCAGATCATTGATCAAATCATTTGCTGAAATATCCTTTACGGCTGTTCCACCAGCATAAAATATTTCGCTCATCCATATTTCATCTTCCGACCGTAACACTTTAGCGATCTCTTCAACAAAATCATTGCGCAAAAATTTTGTTGGTCCATACCCATGAGGCTGAAACCAGGCAATTACCCGGGGAGCAATAGGCTGGCAAGCCAGGATAGCAGCCGCACATTTTACAGGGTTGTGAGCAAAATCATCAATAACCCAAACTCCTTTTTTATTTCCTAATACCTGGTGGCGACGATAAATACCTTCATATTTCTTCAATGCCGCAGAACATGTTTCCAGGTCAATTCCCAATTGATTAGCTACGGCCGTTGCAGCCAGTGCATTTTCCATATTATGACGGCCAACGAGGTTCAGGCCGAATTCTGTTTCATTGATCTTAAATAAAATGGTGAGGCCTCCCTGTTTGAAACCAGTTGCTATATAACCTGCATCCGTATTACCGTTTATTGAAAAATCCTGCGTTATATCCTGTGAAAGCTTTTGCGTTTGCGGGTGTGATTGATTAACAATAAATTTTTGACTATTGTTTTTGAATACAGTGAACACTTCCATCAGCACATACATCTCCTTATGATCTTTTTCTACATTTAGCAACAATCCAATTTCCGGTTTGTACTGTACAATTGAGCCATCACTTTCATCTGCTTCAATAACTAACCATTCACCTGTTCCAACTTTTGCATTTCCTATTTTTCCCTCCCTGATAATACTAACCAAACCTGCCCCGCTTATAATGCTTGGATGAAGCCCGGCAAATTCCAATATATCAAACAGCATGGCGCTGGTAGTGCTTTTACCACTGGTACCACCCACCGCAATAGTCCGTTTACTTGCTGAAATCAATGCCAGCAATTCCGAACGTTTAATAATCGGGATATTAAGCTCTTTCGCTTTTTGCACTTCAACAACGGTATCTTCAACCGCGGTTGAAACCACAATCAGGTCGGTTGCTTTTGTAATGCCTTCACCGTTTTGGGAAAAGCAGGAAATACCATCCGCTTCCAATTTATCTTTTATCTCATTAGGTTCGCCTTCTTTAAAAAAGCGATCACTACCGGAAACGTCTTTGCCAATACCTTTTAAATATTGTGCAATAGCACTCATGCCTGCTCCGGCAATACCAATAAAAAACGGTCGTTGAAAATCATTAATGGAAGAAATCATAGTGCAAAATAAAAGGAATAATTCAAAGGCAAACAGGTAACTATTTTAATTACCCTCCTGGTTCTTCTTCTGCAAGGATCTGATCATTTCTGAAAAATTCATCCCCCTTGCCAATGTAGATACAGCCGTAGCTATACGTTTTGTTTTGGTAGGTTCCGTTTTTGCGCTTTCTATCCATTTGCTGTAGTAATTCTGAAAAGATTTTGGCATGCTTTTAAAATTTTCCAATGCCCGTGGCTCATCCGCCAGGCATTCCATGAACTCTTTATTAAGCTGGTAAAGTTTTTTATCTTCCTCTAATTCCACTTTTACCATAGCGCCTTGCTTTTTGCCAATTCCTTTTCTCATGGCACTATTAATGGCCATGATAAACGAACCGCCTCCCATTGGCAATAATGAAACGCCTGCTATTTTATAATCATCCAACTTACCTTTTACCCGGAACGATTTTTTATTACCAGGCTTTAATTGCTGGGCGATATCAGCCGGTATTTCGATATGGGTCCAGCCGGTTTTCTCACCCTGTTTTTCAAACTTGTGTATTGTAATTGTAAATTGAACCATCGTTTTGCAGAAAGAATAAACTTAAGATTTATTTGATAAAAAAAATATCAATATATTTCTCGCAAAAAATTGATTTCGTATTTAGTATCTTCCCATTTGAATGTACGTATTATGAAAAAAAATAAGTTTGTTCTTGTCCTTCTTACAATCCTGTTTTTTACAACACATGCAGCTGGCAATATCCGTTTGCCTTCTGTTATTACCAGTCATATGGTCCTGCAGCAACAATCCAAAGTTAGTCTATGGGGCTGGGCCGATCCCGGCGAAAAAATAATTGTCAGCACATCCTGGGATAATGCTGTGGATTCTGTAGTAACCACCGGGGATGCCAATTGGAAAATAAAAATAAATACTCCTGTAGCAGGTGGACCTTATACTATAACCCTCAAAGGAAGATCCTCTATTATTCTTGAAGATATTATGATCGGTGAAGTGTGGGTATGTTCCGGCCAATCGAATATGGAGTGGAGCAGCAATCAAAATTTAAAGCAAATAATTGATGAACTCCCAAACAGCAGTAATAGTAATATCCGGTTATTCCAAGTTCCCAAAACAACATCCACCCATCCACAGGACGACCTGGAAGGAGAATGGAAAGTTTGCTCACCCGAATCGTTGAAGGGCTTCAGTGCCGTTGGTTATTTTTTTGGAAAAAAATTACAACAGGACCTGAATGTTCCTATTGGTCTTATCAATGCCAGTTGGGGAGGTACACCAGCGGAAGTGTGGACGCCAGCTGATGAGGTATACAATGATGCCGGGCTAAAAACAGCTGCCACTTTGCTAAACAAAAGTCAATGGTGGCCTGTAATGCCCGGACTTACTTATAATGCCATGATAGAACCGCTGACTAATTTTTCTATTGCCGGCGCTATCTGGTACCAGGGCGAAAGCAATACCGGCACTGCTGCTTCCTACAACAAATTATTTACTGCTATGATCGGCGCCTGGAGAAAAGCCTGGCAAAAAGATTTTCCTTTTTACTATGTTCAGATAGCTCCGTATAAATATGGTAATAAAAACATTGGCGCTTTGCTTCAGGAACAGCAAACAAAAACTTTAGCATATCCTAACACCGGGATGATAGTCATTACAGACCTGGTGGATAATATCAAAGATATTCATCCAAAAAACAAAATTGATGTAGCCAACCGTCTTGCTAACCGGGCTTTGGCAGATACTTACAAGCAAGACATTGTTGCTTATAAAAGTCCCCTATTTAAAAAAATGGAAATAAATAAAAACAAAGTCTCCTTGTTTTTTGATAATGCACCGGGTGGTTATATGACAAAAGGGAATAATAAAGCCACTGAATTTTATATTGCAGGAGAAGATAAAATCTTTTTTCCGGCTGATGTAAAAATAGAAAAAGACAAGATCATTGTTTTCCACAAGCAAATAAAAAATCCCGTAGCGGTACGTTTCGGTTTCAGCAATACAGCTATGTCAAATCTGTTCAGCAAAGAAGGACTACCAGTTTGCCCTTTCCGGACTGATAACTGGGAAGTAGATACAACCAAAGAAAATGAATAAAAATATGCAGCAGTACATTATTTATGCCTGGGATGGAACAGATGAACAGGCCCTGGAAAGAAGATTGAGCGTTCGCCCGGATCATTTTGACGGCGCCCATAAATTAAAAGCCAATGGAAATTCTGTAATTGGTGGTGCAATGCTCAATGATGAAGGAAAAATGATCGGTTCCACGATGGTTGTTCAATTTGAAAAAAAAGAACAGTTACAACAATGGCTGGATACAGAACCGTATGTCACAGGCAAGGTTTGGGAAAAAATTGATATCAGACCATTCAAGGTGGCTGATGTATAAAACCATTAAAGAATATTTTGTTTACTTAATATTCTGGCAGTAACTAATAATTGCCCGGTATGCCGCTGTGTATGCTCTGCGGCATGAAACAATAAACCCAATACAGTAGACGGAATTCGTTTTCGGCCTACATATTTTGTTTCAAGTACTGACTCCTCTTTAGTATTTCTTAATTGATCTAAAGCGGCTTCTACCTGTTTGTTGAAATGCTGAAACATTTCTTCCATGGAAATAACGGTGTCTTCTTTTCCTTCTTTTTGCAACGCATTTAATTGCTCTGTTGAAAGCTGTTCAGCCCGGGCATAAGTGAATAAACGGTCAAGCACACCTGCAAGATGCTGCAGATGAAAAGCGACAGATGCAACACCTGCAGGACGTTGCCATAGTAAGGAATCAGTAAAATTTTGTAAACCTTGCCTCACTTCTCTTCGTGCCTGTAAAATAGCGTGAGCAACAGGCTGCAAAACAGGAACAATACCTGCTACTGGTCCACTTAGCCAAAATTCTGTTTGTTGTTCAATAGCCATGTTTAAAGATAAGATAGTACTCAGTGATTTTTTACTGAACAAGCTTTTTGATTTATATACCCGATACAAAGTCTTAACAGTTTTCTATGAATCAATCAGACAGTATGCAATAAATAAAAACCTCTTTCTCATCTTAAAGGCTTACATTTGCATCGTCAATTTGAGTAACACAGTATTTTGTAAGTGAACGATTTTTTCTGCTACGCATTTCCTGCTAATAGTTAGTCGCCTCTACTCTGCGTTTTTCTCAAATATTATTTATCATTTAATTTTTAAGATGAACATTTACGTTTCAAATTTAAGCTTCGCAGTACAAGACGAAGATCTGAGAGAATTTTTTGCAGAATATGGAGAAGTATCTTCTGCTAAAGTAATTATGGACAAATACACTAACCGTAGCAAAGGTTTCGGTTTTGTAGAAATGCCTGATGATGCGGCTGCTCAAAAAGCAATTGCTGAACTGGATGGCGGTATGGTTGAAGGCCGTGCTATTAAAGTAATGGTTGCAAAACCAAGAGAAGAAAGAAGCAACAACAACAAGCCTTCTTATTCTAACAGCCGCTGGTAATTGATCAATTGATACAATTATTAAACTAATAGAAAGGAGGGCACTACTAATGCCCTCCTTTTGTTTTCTCATCTTAAAACAGTAATTATATGACAAACGAACTGATTGAAAAATATGTAGCTCCGAGACAAGCGGGTGAAAAAGAAATAAAAATTTTCTTCAAACAACGCAGCACACTGACAGGTATTTTCATTAAAGGGAGTGATTATGAGGAGCTTCGTTCAAAGAATTTTTGGCGTATTGTTACCAATGCTAACATAGTAACCTGGAAACAAACAAAAGATGTTAACCTGGCGAAGATCTTTAATGGCATGGAATTCACAAGATTATCAGAAGATTAACCTGGTTTCTTTCAGAACTTTCTACACATAAAGATATTTCTGAAATTTCCCGAATAAAAAATCCCGTCCTGATAGCTGGCTATCGGAACGGGATTTAATTATTTATACCGGTGCTTTTAAACCCGTTGTTTTGCTAATGATTTCTTTTTCGTTTTCTTCAGCGCCAATTCTATTGCCGCACTAAGGTTTGCAAAAGTAGGTTTACCACTAAATGGTTCATCATTGATAAAGAAAGCAGGCAATTCTTTTACTCCACGGCCAATACCTTCCTTCAGATCATCCTGCACCTGCCATCCAAAAGTTCCGTTTACCAGTTCGTCAAGAAACTTTTTATTATTAACGCCAGCTTCTTTCGAATGCAATTTTAAACTGGTAGTACCCAAGCTACGCCTGTTGCTGAACAGCACATTATGCATTTCCCAGAACTTGCCTTCCTGTCCGGCAGCTACTGCGGCTTCACTCGCTTTCATGCTACGTTGGTGAACTAATGTCAGCGGGAAGTGACGGAAGTTAAACCTTACTTTTCCTTCGTATTCCTCCAGTATTTGCTTTACTACTTCGTTTGCCTTAGCACAATCTTCATTTTCGTACTCGCCAAACTCCATTAAGGTTACCGGGGCGTCTTTTTGTCCAACAAAAATGTCTTTAGGTTCAATAATTTCTTCGACCTCTTTTTTGAATGCCATTTTATATCTCCTTTTTAGTTTGTCACCAAAGCCCCTGCAGCTTTGGCATTTATCATCTTATATAACAACCTTCAGGCTTTTTGGTTGAGTGATTTTCAGCTAGTCAGTTATTAAAAAATAAACCGAAAGCGGTTGAAGATAGTATTTTTTTGAAACCTCCATATTGGGTAAAATACTAATTTTACAAAAAGATAATTTTGAGTGTGATATTCAATAGATTATGTTTTCAAAAAGTACTTATTTTATCCAAAAATTACCATTTCCTGACAAATAATTTCTAATACCGGGCATTTCTTTTTCATTTCGGATTCATTAAAAGGTTTAACAAATCAGTCAATAAGTCATTTTGGCTGAATTTGATTGTTACCGGAGACGGCAGCCAGGAGAAATAGCTTCATTCATTATCAACCAGGTCCTGAAAATTACCAGCGGTGTTCATTAAGCTAGCCTTCCTGGATTGCATTTTTGTATTCATACATTTTATAATATATCAGTCAGATTGAAAATCAGATGATCTAAATATTCCATATTATATCAACGCCTTGCTGCGTAAATCATCTTTATAGAAGTAAAGCTTAAAGCTTTTTATATAATCATAACATTTGAGACCCGAAATTGAGGTTGGCCATGAGGTGATTTATTTCTTAAAACCATCTACTGTCAAGGTTTTCATTACTCTCCGCTATTGTTTGCCACATCCAAAACAGAAATAACTTTGTTTGCAACCGGCATAAATCCATTTTACATTTGTATCAGCAAGAACGAAAAACACCTGGTCAATTCTAAAAACCAGTTTGGTTTATCCGAAACCACTTGCTTTCTTCCTTTGCTTCCACATGATTCCGATTCTTGTCTATCCCGGTTGCGATCCATCAAATTAGTTTCAACATTTTTAACATCTAAACTTTACACTCATGAAAAAAGTATCAATTAACCCAAGGATCCTTGCAATCGCTTTAGTAACTACATTCAGTGTAGCTTTTCTTTCTCCGGCTTTCGCTATTGATGAAAAGAAAGTCATTCCTGTAGATTTGAAATTTGTCGGCAATATCGAAAATCAACCTGTTTTTGAATTGGCTTTTACAAATGCTGACGAGAGTGAGTACACTGTTGTTGTCCGTGATGAATACAACACTGTACTATACAGGGATAATGTAAAAGGAAATATTACCAAAAAATTCATGCTCAACATTGAAGAGCTTGGTAATACCGCAATTCAATTCGAAATTACCGGCAAAAAAACAGATAAAACGGTGATCTATGAAGTAAACAAAAATTCACGTCTTATTGAAGATATAGTTATCAA
Source organism: Chitinophagaceae bacterium (assembly GCA_036675745.1). Taxonomy (GTDB): domain Bacteria; phylum Bacteroidota; class Bacteroidia; order Chitinophagales; family Chitinophagaceae; genus Terrimonas_B. The sequence continues at coordinate 13,251 of JAKFEJ010000702.1, forward strand.
TAAAATGAAATAAATTTCTTAGAAAGATCATCTAAAAAAAATACCGGGATTAACCCGGTATTTTTTTTATCTATATGCTGGTATTAGTTAGTTGTTTGCATTTACCCGCTTCTTAGCCTGCTTAGCCTTTTCTATTCCGGCACTTGTAATGCGAATAACGAGGGTGTCCTGTTGCTCCATATTTATTAATTCTTCCTGCTGGAGCAATTGCAGATGCTGGTGAATAACGGACCATTCCTGTAATTGACGAAGTATAAGTTCACGGGGCCGGCAGCCATAATGTTCTGGCTGCGGATCGTTTTTTACGATCTCATAAATGGTCAGAAGAAGCTGGTGGTACTCTTGCATTAATTAAAAATATCGGAAAAACCCTTACGGAGTAAAAGAATTTATCAACAGGCATTATGAATAACTTTTATGCTTCAAAAGCAGCATTTTTTGAATTTACCGGTACTAACCAGGCTTATTTATCATTCTCTTGCAGTTAAATAAAGAGGCTTGCAAATGCGCCTGAGCAAAGTGAGGGAAATGATGGGAAATACAGGATGCTTTACCATCCTTGCGCATACGGTAATTATAATATTCCTGCATGACGTTTACTTTAATAAAAAGACAGTATAGATTTAACTGGCCTTACTTTATCAGGATTATTAGAAAAACTGGAGTTAATTTTCAAACGGGATGTGAAAAAACAATATAAGTGTTGGAGCTTATTTAAAGAATTGGCCGAAGTAAACTGATTAAGCAATAGTGTTAGATGTGCGTTGCAATTGCCAAAATAATCAACTTCAAAAAAAACTAAGCTTGCGGAGTTTAAACCACAAAATAGTTTGATCTTTTTACTTTATTTTATTTTATAAGGTTCATTGCCGGGTTAGCCACTGCTGTCACTTCAAATAGCTTGATAAAAGAAAACATTTCAAATACAAAAAAAGCAATAAAGAAAAATAAAAGCAGTACTAAACTCAGCCGGATAATAAACGTGTACACCGCACGGTTGGTTGAAGAAGATACTGGATAATTCATAAGGCTTAATTTTGGATTATATAGAATCAGCTTTATGCTATTCCTCATCAAAAATGGTGAAAAAAATATGCCAGTCGCTTTTTCCAGCCCTGTTTTTAATAAGAAAATGCCAGCGGATAGGGTATTTACCTGCCGTTTTAATAGACATTTCTAAAAATTTACGCAACAGGTTTTAGTGTTACTATCATTTTCCCTTGTATTACCGTCTCAAGGCAGATTCATCTAAATTTACCGCTAAAAATCCTCCTGGTATGAAAGTATGTGGATTCTCTTTTGTTCGCAATGGTATAAAATTCGATTACGCATTTGCAGAAGCTATTCGTTCTATTCTTCCCTTACGCGATGAAGTAATTGTTGCAGTCGGAAACTCAGAAGATAATACACTGGAAATGATCCAATCGATTGATCCAACACCGATCCCTCTTTAAAATATGCCTCCAAAAAAGAAAAATTTAAACGCATTATCGCCAAATGGACTGGCTGGCTTTCGGGAGAATATAAAAATTATAGGCTTCTAAAGTAAATGCGGAACAGTGAGTACTGAATAGTGAATGGTGAGCGAGGACGCTAACCCACACTCACCATTCACCACTGACAATTCACTATTGGTATTGTATATACACCGGCTGGGGTTTCAAAGCCAGTATTTCTTTAGGCGTCAGCAACCGGCCATTCTTTTTCATATCATTTTTATAAAACACTTTGAAGCCTGTATATTCAACCGGTTCTTTGTGTACATATGCTTTGTAAGTATTGATCTTTAGCGGCGGATGTCCCCAACCGTCCATATCCATTACAAACTGCACTTCCGGTCTTGTTTTTATTTGCTTATAGTTCGTCACACCGTTTTGAGTAAACCTGTGCACGACAAGAATTTTAGGTGGCAGATTATTTTCTTTCACCAGTTTAGTGAGGTAGTCCATCGTATAATTGATATCAGCGGCATCAAAACTTCCAACAATTTTGCCGGGTGCATGCCCGCTTTTCATTGAAAACTCAGGGTCTATTCCGAGATGGACATTAGGCATCTTCCAGTATTTTTCCAATTCCGGAATTTCCTGTTGCAGGGTGCTATGTCCTACCTGTATGTCAATAAAAACAAGAGCATTGATTTCTCTGGCCATACTTAACACCGAGTCTATCTGGTGAAAAGGCATCCGCAACCTGTATTTATTTCCCTTACCGGGAGCCTGCTGGGCAGTTACAGCTATATAATGAAGAGCCGGAATTACTTCCAGCACTGAATCCTCTTTTTGCCATGCTGCGACTTCCTGTTTCAACTTTGACAACATTTCTGCCCGGGGCAATTCACCCAATATCCCCATTTGTTTGGAATAAAGATTTCCATAAAATGCAATGACTCTTTTAAAAGGAAAGATCGCTCCCTCCAAAGGATAGCCTGTTTTTACGGGCCATTTTCCGGATGAATCACCATTGGTAATATGTTGAATTTTCCGGTCATACTCTTCAGGGGATGCCAATACCGGAATAGCAGCTTTCTTTTCTTCATTTCTTATATTCTCTGCTCCGGTCAGTGTTGCCTGGGCTGTTGCCGCAGAAGAACTGAAAACAATTTTATAACCGCCAAAAGCGATGATAAAAACTAAAACCAGCAATAAACTTAAAATAATATAGAGCTTGTAAGACCTGCTATTGGCAGTAGAGGAGGGTACCTGGTAACTCATAGAATTAAATTTGGACAAGGAAAGACAACTTTTAGGTTTAGTAACGTGAAACTAGTTAAAAAAGTATGCCAAAGTAAATATTAGTGAATGGTTATTTACCTGGAAAACTACCTGCATGAAAAGTAATATTTACAAAATGCTATTTAGCAAAAAGCCCCGGCTTTCGCCAGGGCCCATTCTTACTTTTTCTTTCCGGATTTTTCCAACTCGGCTGCTTCATTTCTAAATACTACCGTATTATCAAAGACGTCAACCAATACCGGGTGGGTTTTATCAATATCTCCTGCCAGTATCCGTTTGCTTAGCTGGTTTACTATCTCTTTTTGGATCAATCTTTTCAACGGCCTTGCTCCAAACTGTGGGTCAAAGCCCTGCTCTGCCAGGAAGTCCAGCGCATAATCTGTAAATACCAGTTGAATTCCACTCGGCGCTAATAATTTTTTTAACCCGTTTAGCTGAATATTTACAATCGAACGTATCTCCTTCTTCAGCAAAGGCTGAAACATGATGATCTCATCTACACGATTCAAAAATTCGGGCCGGATGGTTTGGCGTAAGAGGTTCATCACTTCCAGTTTTGCTTTCCCGGCAGCTTCTTCAATATCATTCTCCCTCACGTTTTCAAACGCATCCTGTATCAGGTGGCTACCAATATTGCTGGTCATAATGATGATCGTATTCTTGAAATTCACCACACGGCCTTTATTATCCGTCAGCCGTCCATCATCCAATACCTGCAGCAATACATTCCACACATCGGGGTGAGCTTTTTCAATTTCATCCAGCAGCACTACGCTATAAGGTTTGCGGCGAACGGCCTCTGTTAATTGTCCACCTTCATCATAACCCACATATCCGGGAGGTGCACCCACCAATCTTGAAACGGTATGTTTTTCCTGGTACTCGCTCATGTCAATACGGGTCATCATGCTTTCATCATCAAACAGGTATTCAGCTAAAGCTTTCGCCAATTCCGTTTTACCAACACCTGTTGTACCCAGGAAAATGAATGAACCAATAGGCTTCTTTGGATCCTGCAATCCCGCACGGCTACGACGGATTGCGTCAGCAACCGCGGTTATTGCTTCATCTTGCCCCACTACCCTTTCATGCAAATGATCTTCCAGGTTGAGCAGTTTATCTTTATCACTTTGCAGCATTTTGGTTACCGGAATCCCTGTCGCTTTCGCAATACTTTCTGCTATATCTTCCGCATCTACTTCTTCTTTAAGCAATCTCTTCTCTGTTGAATTGAGAAGCTGATCAGTTAATTGATCAATAAGTGTTTCCTGTTCTTTGATCTTACCATACCTGATCTCTGCTACTTTTCCATAGTCTCCTTCCCGTTCAGCTCTCTCTGCTTCCTGTTTAAGTTGCTCTACCCGGGCCTTGCCGTCCTGCACTTTCTCTACCAGTTCTTTTTCTTCTTTCCATTTTGCTTTCAGCGTATCCCTTTCTACTGCCAGGTTAGCTATCGTTGTATTGAGTTCTTTTAACTTTGGCTCGTCGTTTTCCCTTTTGATCGCTTCACGTTCTATTTCCAATTGACGGATCTGTCTTTCCAGTGTATCCAGTTCTTCCGGCATAGAGTTCATTTCCAGCCGAAGCTTCGCTGCACTTTCATCTATAAGGTCAATAGCTTTATCAGGCAGGAAACGATCGGTAATATAACGACTGGATAATTCAACCGCTGCAATGATCGCTTCATCTTTTATACGAACATGGTGGTGCGTTTCATAACGATCTTTTAAACCACGAAGAATAGAAATAGCATCTTCTATGCTGGGCTCATCAATAAGCACTCTCTGGAAACGCCTTTCCAATGCTTTATCTTTTTCAAAAAATTTCTGATACTCACTCAAAGTAGTAGCTCCAACTGCTCTTAACTCACCTCTTGCCAAAGCTGGTTTTAAAATATTAGCAGCATCCATTGCGCCTTCGCCACCGCCTGCGCCTACCAATGTGTGTATCTCATCAATAAAAAGAATGATCTCTCCGTCACTACCTGCCACCTCCTTTACCACACCTTTTAATCGTTCTTCAAATTCGCCTTTATATTTTGCACCGGCGATCAGCAAACCCATATCTAATGCATAGATGATCTTCGATTTCAGGTTTTCTGGCACATCGCCATTGACAATACGATGAGCGATGCCTTCGGCAATAGCTGTCTTACCTACACCTGGCTCACCTACCAATATTGGATTGTTCTTTGTACGACGGGAAAGTATATGTAATGTTCTTCTAATTTCTTCATCACGGCCTATCACCGGGTCAAGCTTGCCCTGGCGTGCCATTTCATTCAGGTTCTTTGCATATTTATTCAATGCATTAAATTCCTGCGTTTGTGTTTGAGATGTAACAGTATCACCTTTTCGTAATTCTTTAATGGCGGCTATCAATCCCTTTTCTGTAAGCCCTGCATCTTTCAAAAGTTTCGCTGCAGCATCATTACCCTGCACGATGGCCAGTACCAAATGTTCAGGCGTTACAAACTCATCATTAAATTGTTTCAACGATGATCCGGCTCTTAATATAACGTTATTAGCATCACGGCTTATCTGTTGTGCAGGATCACCGGAAGTCTTTGGCAATTTTCCGATGAGCTCATCCAGTTTTGAATCAACAAGGTTAAGCGTAACATTATTCTTTTTCAGCAAATACTCCACAGGTGAATCTTCCTGATCAAGCAATGCTTTTAATAAATGTTCTGTTTCAATATTCGGGTTCTGTGAATTAAACGCTAATTGTTGAGCTTGTTGAAAAGCTTCTGCTGCTTTTATAGTGAAATTTCCTAAGTTCATAATATAAATGTGCTAATTTGAAAATGTGCTAATGATTTTTGTGTTACCGGCCACATCAACTTTATATCTTTACTCGACACTTTCAGAAAAACTGAAATCAATCAATATATTCGAAAAGTGAGAGCTGGGTGTTGTTCCTCTCTTTTGGAGTAACTGAGTACAACGAAGGTTAGGAACGCAGTTCGAGGTGAGGCCGCAAAAAATTCAAATAACTTTAATCTTGTTTTACAAATCATAATCCAAGCCAAAATTCCAGTAACAATGTCATATAAAGTTAGTCCAACCTGCCTGAAAAGCAGTATTGTAGCGGTTTTTATGCTAATATTACAGCCTTCTTTCTCTCAATATAATTTTCCAGAACTGGATCAGGCTATACAAGCTAAACAAAAAATACTGGGCAAAGACGTAGTAGTGATGTTGTGGAAAAAAGACGACACATTGATCTATAAAAAAGAAATAGGCGACTTCAACAGTAAAACAGCAGCGCCGATAGCCAGTTGCAGCAAATGGTTAACCGCTGCTCTTGTCATGCAATTTATAGATGAAGGGAAATTATCGCTGGATGATAAGATCAGCCAATGGATACCGGAATTTGAAAGGTATGGAAAAAACTATATCACAATCCGCCATTGTCTTTCTCATTTTACAGGAGTTGAAGATGAAGGAAGGCTTCTGAAAAAAATTTTTCAACGAAAAAAATTCGCTTCGCTGGAAGAGGAAGTAAATTCTTTTGCTGCGAGAGAGATAAGAACCAATCCCGGAACCGATTTCTGGTATGGCAATATCGGTTTGAATATTGCAGGCCGTGTACTGGAAGTGATCAGCAAGAAAAAATTTGATGTGCTGATCAAGCAAAAATTATTCAATCCAATGACGATGCGAAGAACGAGCTTCACTGTATTGGATGCCAGTGCTGTCAATCCTTCGGGTGGGGCATCGTCCACCGCTGAGGACTATATGAAATTTTTGGTGATGTTATTAAATAAAGGGAAACATGCCGGTAAACAGATATTGAGCGAAGCAGCTGTAGAGCAAATGATGCAGATACATACCAAACCCGGACAAATAAAATATGC
>JAKFEJ010000480.1:0-19832 GCA_036675745.1 Chitinophagaceae bacterium
ATGAAAGAAAAGCGTAAACATTAATAAATTAAAAAAGAATCCTATGCAATTGCTTAAAATATGTGATAAGTATATTTCAAGTTTATTCATATTGGTATATTCATACAGATATTTTTTCGTGTTAAGTATCTGGACCGTACCGGTTGTAGACTCCACGAAAAAATTCCATATGATAAGGCCGATAAAAAGAAAGGAAATGAAGTTGGGAATTCCCTGCTTCATGATCAGTTCAAATGCGACATAGTATATAATAATATCAGAAACTGGTTTTATCAAAGCCCACAATAAACCCAGTTTGTTTTCATAATACCGGAGCTTAAACTCTATTTTAGCCATCAGCCACAAACGCTCCAGTTTATTGGAACGGCTAACCCAGTCCTTCACGATCCTGATTAACATAGTTTAATTATTTTTTGAGCATTTTATAGGCCTTATAAGCAATGGTTTTGACAAAACGGTTTCGTTTTATAAGGGCTATAACCCTTCCTGACAACTTTCCTCCAAATGGCATCCTGTCAGCCAGGTGATAATCTAATGATGGGTTATCCAGCAAAATGCCCGGTCCGTTTGCATTTAGCAGGTTAAAAAGATCGGTCGCAAAAGTAGCGTAAAACTGTTTATGCTTATTGCTGATATGCTGATATAAATTTAATTTCTTAGACTTTGAAATTTCCCTGAACATAGAGTTGTTTCTAATTCTATAGTTAAACATGATCTCCGGAATAACTACGCCGCCAAAACCACGGGAAAGCATCGCAATTACACTGTCATAGTCTTCCAATCCCTGGAACACCATATTGGGATCATTTTTTCCTGCTGACAGGAAAGCTGCCCGTTTATAAACAAGACTGCTTGAATTTATTGTATTATGATTTAGTATCAAAGGAGGTTCGGGCATAAAAGCAGGCCACACATCACTGGAATTTTCAAAATATTGTACCCAGCATCCGGCAAAATGAACATTTTCATATTGGTTAAATATATTGATAGCACGGGTATAATATTCCGGCGTTATCGTATCGTCCGCATCTAAGAATGCAAGAAATTCTCCGTTGGCATATTCAGCGCCCAGGTTTCTTGCTTTTGCTAAACCACTATTTTGTACATCAATAATCTTTATATTCTCCTTATGCCGGTATTCATTTAGCTTATCAAGACTTAGCGCCTCCGTGCTGCCATCGTTTATAATAAGTATTTCTTTATCCGCAAACTCACATCGTTGTATAGATTGTATCGTTTCGTCAATGTATTGTCCCATGTTGTAATAGGGCACTACTATTGAAAGTTTTCCTGCTGTGTACAATGGCATTTCCGGAATGTTATTTATCTCAACCGGCTTGTTGCGTATAAAAGGAAAAACAGGTGGCAGTCCTTCTTTTTTCTGCAACAGTTTTTCAACAAGCTTTATCTTTCTTTCATAAATAACATCCGGACCGTATTTCCCTTCCACTTTTTTTATAGCCCGGGCAGCGATATCTTTTCTTTGCTCATCATCAAGTTTAAGGATTGTATCCAACTGACTAAAAAATGTTTCGGGTTCCTCATGATCAAAAACAAATCCATCAATTCCATTTTCTATTACTTCTGAATGCCCGCCTTGTTTGGATACCAATAAAATTCTTCCCAATGCCATCATTTCAAAAACTACATAGGGCAGGTTGTCATTATTGCTCGGAATAATAACTAATTCTGCGCTGGATAATCTTTCTCCTATTTCCGATGGCTTTATCCTGTTTTCCAGTTTAAGAAGTCCCTGGTCAATATACTTTTTATATCGTTTCCGGATGATGTCGCCCATCGTTATGCCTTCCGGATGATAAACAATGTCCTGGCCTCCCAGCAAAAACAGTGGCCTGTCAAATCCTTTATCCCATAGCTCTTTAAAATATGTCAGCAATTTGAATGCCCCTTTCTGCACTGTAAGCTTTCCATAAAAAACGATCTCATTAGCTTCTTTGCCGGTAGGTATAGCTTTTATATTATTCAGCTTCTCATCAAAGGGATTGGGAATGACCTCAACATTTTTATTATTTAATACAAACCTTTTTCCTAATTCCCGCAGCATATAGTGGCTGGGAGAAATAATATGACTCGCCGCCTGCAAACAGAAATACTCCATCTCACATATCCAGTAATTGGGATAGCGGTACACCGGCACATGATTGTATTCCATATTTAATGAAGCAGGAGAGTGCATGGTTATAATTACCGGAACATCTCTGCACCAATCGAATAAAAGATGCTTGTATTGCAATAAATAGTAAGCAATACCTTGGTACTCCTGCGATTCAATAATATCCGGTTGGCCTTCTTTTTCAATAAAATGTTTTATAATATGCGCAAACTCATAATTGATATTGGTGACATGCCCCAGGAAAGAAGAAGAGTTTGTTCGTGAAGTGCTGAACCGGATTATACGAATGCCGTCTTTTTCATTTTCTTGTATATCACTAACAGCTGCATCGCTCACAAATACAGTAACAGCATGCCCTTTATCTGACAGCATTTTAGCAGTAACGGCACAATAGGTACCAATACCTCCTCCAAAAAAAGGAGGATACTCTGTTGTTAATAACCAATACTTCAATTCTTATATTTTTTTACATCGTCCCTGAATAATGATCTGAATGTTCTTTTGCCTGTTATTACTTTCAGAATATGTCCGATACGCTTATACCATTTTGGTAATATTTCATATTCCTGGTCATAATACTTTTGCAGTTCTTTTGTCGAATGCTCTGATCTTAAAATGTCATTATACTGTTTTTGATGGTTTAACTCGTCTTCTGTGTATACCATTTTTCTTCTCAATCTGCCGACCTCCTTTTCAAGCATTCTGTTATTATTAATCAGTGTATACAGCTTTGGATAGCTTTCCTTAAACTCTCTTTCTATCTGTTGCAATGCTGATACTGATTCAACAAAGACATCCGTAGAATGCGCATAAAAGAAAACCGGATTATTATAGAATTGATCACTTTGAAGAACCTGTCTATAATTTTTCAGTAATTCTGATGAAGAAATAAACAGGCGGCAGCTATTTGTTTCCGACTGATCAGCAGACCTTGTAAACCGGTTTATAATGACATTATTAAATCCCTGCGATGATAAATAAGCAGTTAATGCTGAAGATGTTTTAACCAGCAACTCTTGCGAAGTTCCTGACAAGTTAATAAGCGGCTGTTGTTCAATGCGGAGATAACAAGGCAAAAATAAAAAGGACATGATAAACTTTATGCTTTCCTCAGTGGGTGCTTCATGAATATCTAATGTTAAGGCAAACTCAAATAGTTTAATTCTTTCTGTGAAATTATATAGGTTGTCCAGGCTTTCCTTTATGGAAGGATTCACTAAAAAGGAAAAATAAATATTGTCTTCTCCCAACAAATTTTTATCCGGTTCAAAAAAAGTATCTGATATAAAAAAAAAACTGTTGATCATTAGAATCCTTTTATAGTATATCCTTGTTCGGTTATAATCCAGCTTAGCATCCTCTCCCATGCATGTGTAAACGTCCCGGTGTTTTCATCCATAACATTTCCGGATTCTAGTTTTTTCCTGATATCAAGAGGAGAATGCTTCCTGAAAAAGGTTAACAAAGGTAGTGACCTGACCCAGAACATTGTTCCTGCAGCATAACAGTAATTTGTATTATTAATACCAAATTCAGACTTTAGTTTCGTTAACTGAGCCTGGTTATTACTGATAAATGATTTTTTTGAATGGTCATATTCATTCTGAATGCTGTCAGCGCCTGCTATAATGCCAGTTTGTGGGTTTGCATTAAAAAAGGCAAGTGCCTGTTCTATAAAAGCAGGCTCTATGATCCGGAAGAGTTTTTGTTGCCATTCCTGGTTCTGAATTTTATAAGGACTTTTTTTATCATGCAAAAAAATAATGAATTCACTTTCTTGCTTTGTATGTAAATATGTGTCCAATAATACCAGCTTACCGCCGATGTCTTTCCCCTGGTTGGATGATTTTCGAAAGATTACTTTTTTTAAGTATTGTCCTTGAGTACTTTTTTGGAGATCGCTAAATTGCTGGAGATAATCTTCACTGTTATAAATACTATACTCAACTATATTATAGAACAGGTTAAAAGGGACAGTTACTTTCTCAGAAAAGAATTGTATCCACTTTTCATGTTGGCCATAGTAATTATGAAAGAATATAAAGATGGCTGGGTTCATGGATCTTGTCTTATAAAAGGAAAGTTTTGATTTTACTCATAGAATTGCTTTTGTCATTAATGTTTATCATTTTTTTGCAATAAAAAAAACTTGTTCACCTCCGAGGTAACCGAATACATCAGACCATAATAGAATAACATAAACATCCCGGAAACCTGCTTGTCTGAATTCATCCAGAATCTCCCATCCGAATATTGTAAAGCAAAGAATTCCTTTTTCATTTACAGGGTCACCATGATATTCAGGCTCTGTTAAATAAGTAATACAACCGCTTTCATCCATTGTTGCTTTAACCAGGTTATCATAGCGGTTTATGTCAAAAGGAAAACTTCCTAAAAAAGTACCGCCGGGTTTAAGTACCCGGTATACTTCCGTAATAGCATTTTTATAAAAAGGAATATGTTCAAAACATTCAAATGACAGGTAATAATCTTTTGATTCATTGTTGAATGATAGCCGGGTCATATCCTCGTGCCGGATATTACTCTGAATTGTTCCGGGCAGCAAATTGTCTCCCAGGTACTCAGAACCCATTATATCAGAAAATTTATTTTTCAGGAATAAGAATAGCGGCGTTACCTGTTCTGTTATATAAATACTGCTTTCTGGATAAGGGCTTAGTTCAAAATCCATAAGATGGGCACTGCCTCTTAGCCGGTTATTAAGTCCTGTGACAGGACAGATGAGCCTTTCACGCCAATTAATATTGTGTCCATCTGAGTACAAGTAATCTACTTTGAAATCTACATATTGATTAGCAGGATATGATACACCTTTAACCGTAAACTCCCGTTTCGTATTAGAAGAAATCTCAGTTTCATATTGTTTCATTAAAGAATAATTAGACTTGTTTTTCTCAACATGATCTTTGTATTCGCCAAGGCTTCTTAATCTGAAAATTTTCATTTTTATAGTTATTTCTAAATTTTACTTTTAATAAAAACTAATTCTCACTTATCTCAGCTTTTATTTCCAACTTAAAAAAGGAAAAGACAACACTCTTGCTCTACGGAGCATTTGATAAGATCCATATGCGCCGTATTTTGGATTTTTTTTAGCATGAAAAGAATAAAAAGCTCTGCAAAAAAGTTGATTTGTTTCACCTGAATATCCAGGTTATTTGAATTAATCGATAGTATCATAATTATTATCTCCAGTGTCTTTCTTGATTAAAAATCCTGGACGTCCTTTAACTTCTTCAAAAATCCTATAAATATACTCCGAGATTACCCCAAGAGATAACAAGATCAATCCAGAAAAAAAAGCCATAATAACAACGGTAGATGTCCATCCCGGGAAATTCTTCAGATGCCAGAAACTATTATTTCCAAAGAAACGTATATAGGTCAACAGCAATACCAGGCCTATGGAAAAAATAAAGCAGATCAAGCCAAGATTAGTAATGAACTTTATAGGCCATGAACTACTACTATAAAGCATATCCTTCGCAAGGTTTAATTTCTTTTTCCAGGTCCATCTTGATTTGCTATTAATTCCCTCCATCCTGTCGTAGGGGAAATATACCGGGCCGAATCCTAATCGTAGAATTTCCGTAACGGTGGTAGTTCGGCGTGCACTGATACGTTGGTTAACAACATCTATTACTTCTCTATCGATAAAAAATGAATCAGCACCGCCTATTGGAAATTTAACATCCGCTATTTTATTGAAAACTTTATAAAATAAAGAAGACCATAATTTTGAGATAAAGTCGTCTTTCCTGTTATTTCTATAAGGAATAATAACCTTTGTATTACTGTTTTCCCAGAGCTTGTACATTTCGGCAATAGATTCATATGGTTGCTGTTCATCATCAGGGATCATGGTACAACAGCCGCCTTTTGCCACACTTAAACCGGCAAAGGAGGCATAATGACTAGTATAATTCCTGCTTAACTGAAAAGCCCGCACATTTGGATTAACGGTTTCCATTTTCTTGGCTATCTCAAACGAATTATCAGTGGAACCATCATCAATAATTATAAATTCGAAGGGTATCTGATGCGGTAAAAAAACTTTGCCTATCCTTTCGTAAACCGTATGCAGCCGTTCCCCTGAATAATATGAAAGAACTATTATAGATAGAAGCTTGTTTTTATTCATAGTGTCTGCTTAAAAAAATCCAAAATAACCTCACTCACGTACTGCACCTGATTTATTTGCATCCCTGGCCAAATAGGCAGGCTAAGACAGGTTTCAGCTATTTCTTCTGCCAAAGAAAATGCGCCTCTATCATGTTTTAAATAACTATACGATTTCTGTAGGTGAGGCGGGATGGGATAATGAATCAAAGTACCGATACCTTTTTCCTTCATGTATTTCTGTAGCAAATCCCTGTAGCGGGTTCGGATTACATACAAATGGTACACATGAGTTGAGCCAGGTGTTGTATATGGCAATATTAAATCGCCGGCACTTTGCAATACTTCATTATACCATGCAGCTATTTGCTGCCGTTGTAAGCTCCAAGCTTCGATATATTTCAATTTACTGTTCAGAAATGCTGCTTGAAGTTCGTCCAATCGCATATTATACCCAATCACTTCGTTATAATATTTTTGTTCGGAGCCGTAATTCCGTAAAACCCTGATTTTCTGTGCCAGATCAGCATTATCAGTTGTAATAGCGCCTGCATCTCCCAGTGCACCAAGATTTTTTCCAGGGTAAAAACTAGTTGCGTTTATATTCCCCCAGCTACCGGTTATTTTATTCTTAAATGCAGCACCATGAGATTGAGCATTATCTTCCACCACGTATAAACCGAACCTATTGGCTATTCGCATTATTTCTTCCATTTCGCAAGCCTGTCCGTACAAATGAACGGGCATGATTGCCTTTGTTCTGGAAGTAATAGCAGCTTCAATACGCTGCGGATCTAAATTATATGATTTGATATCTGGTTCAACAAAGACAGGAGTTGCACCAACATAGGAAATAGCCAGCACTGTGGCGATGTAGGTATTAGAGGGAACGATAACCTCATCTCCGGGTCCAATTTCCAGTGCGCGGAGTGACAGATGAAGCGCATCTAATCCATTGCTTAAACCAACGGAAAACCTAACTTGATTAAACTTGGCATAGTTATTCTCAAACTCTTCAAGTTCTTTTCCGAGAACGAACCAATTGCTGCCTAAAACACGCATAAAACAACTAGTCAATTCGTCACTGATAGCGCTGTGCATTGGCTTAAAATCTAAAAAAGAAATATTCATACCAGTTTTAATAAATTATTATCTACAATAAAAACCTGTCCGTTCACAGAATGCCATTTCCCATCCCTCCATTCCAATTTATTTCCTTCTTTATCAACCCATCCCGCAATTCTTGCCGGAGATCCTGTGACCAAAGCAAAATCCGGAACATTCTTTGTAACAACAGCACCTGCCCCGATCATTGCAAATTCACCAATCCTAACGCCTCCGAGTATAATGGCTGCTGCGCCGATTGATGCATTTTTACCTATGATCGTTTCCAGATACTTCTCGGGGTATTTTTTAGATCGGGGAAATTTATCGTTTGTAAATGTAACGTTAGGTCCAATAAAAGCATTATCATGAACTACCATGCCATCCCACAAGTAAACACCTGATTTAATTGTCACATTATCTCCAATTATAACTTTACTCTCTATAAATGTGTGGCAATTAATATTGCAATTACTGCCTATTATTGCGCCTTCCAGCACAATGGCATATTGCCATATAGTGGTATTCTGCCCTATCTTCTTAGTCTTAACGTCTGATAAAGGATGGATCATTATTTATTAAATAAGAGAAATTCATTATAATCTCTGATATAATCATGTTCAGTATAGAGGTGGGATGCAAGTACCAGGCAGATAGCTCCTGAAGAAAAATTAACTTCCGAAGCCCATATCCCCGGAGGAATGTGCAATCCGGTGTATGGCCTGTTAAGCATAACCTGTCTTTTGGTCCTGCCATCATCCATAAATACTTCAAAAGCTCCGCTTGCAGCTACTAAAAACTGGTGGCACTCCCTATGTGCATGGGCTCCCCGGGACTCACCGCCAGGTATATCATAAAGGTAGAAGACTCTTTTGACCTCGAAAGGAATTTCTGCATGATTATTTATAGCTGTAATATTACCTCTGGGGTCAGATATTTTAGGCATAAATATCAGTGAACAATCAAATACGGTCATCTTTCTTTAAAGTTTTTATACTCTTCAAAGTCATATAAATAATCGGAAGAATCGTAAATAGTACTGGTAATATGAAATGCTAATGCGTTGGTAGAAAAATTCTCCACATGTCTCCAGGTCAACGGAGAAATATATAACCCATTATAGGATCTGTTCAAGGACACCTTGTTCTTTTTTCCCTGAGGAGATGTAATTACAACGTCAAAACTTCCGCTCAGTGCAATGATAATTTCTTCTTGTCGCTTGAACGCATGCCCTCCTCGGGTTGCTCCGCCCGGCACATCATAAGTCCAAAAAACCCTTTTTATCTCAAATGGTACCTGACTGGGATACTGAAGGAAGGTCAGATTACCACGCGGATCAAGGATTTTGGGGAGGTCAAGTAACTTAAACATACGTCTTTTTAATTGTCTTTTTTATCATCAAAATAAATACCATCTTTATTTTGTTAATACGCATTTATATCCAAACTCACGAAAGGAAATGACAATGTCCTCTTATCGGGAGAAGCATCTATTATCTCTGATGAAATATTTATTTTCTGGATTTTCCGTTCCTTATTCCTTACGAATAGATAATAAAAGACATCATCCTTTCTTGTATAGAGAGCCGCTTCATACCTTTTATTGTTAATATCAGAAAGAAATATTTTCGGCACTACATTTTTGCAAATAGGGGGCATATATGTATTCAATCGTATTACTACGCTATCTTTATTTTCTATAGGTGTTTTTAAATCGATCATAGCCTGCCCATTGGTCCACCTGATCAGATTTTCGGCGTCATAAAAACCAATATTTGAATATTGCGATAAATTTTCAGCATTGATAGTGATTAAATTATTGCTATCCGGTTTAATGGTTAAAATTCTTTCGGCGAGAAAATTCTCCAACTTTGTCAGCCTGCCTTCGTTGTCAAATGTCCACTTTTGGTCGTAGGTAATAAGAGAAGTATCAGAAGGTTTTAAAAAAGCAACAAGATCATTTCTAACGTTATTCTGAACAGAAGGGTTATAATTTACCACATCAAATACCCCATACTTGGAATTAGGAAAGACCCTTACTGATTCGGGATAAACGAACGGATGAAAAGGGAATGTAATTCCTTGAATTAGCACTTTCTGCGGAACTGCAGATTTGTTCAGGCCTTTCATAAGAGGACCAAGTGCTGCTAATAAATTGCGCTGGTTATTCTCCTGTATCAATACCCAGGTATTAACATCGCCCTTGTATTTTCCCGTATTCACGAGAGGGCTGATTAAAGTCAATAATGCTATTACAATTATTACTCCTCTCCTCATAAGCTCTTCTTTCCATAAGATGGGTAAAAAAAATAAGCATAAATACAATATATAGGTCCCATTGAATGAATAACCTTTGTAATGATGGTTAGGTAGAACAGCATTGGGAATCAGAGACAGAACAACTCCAGACAAACACGCAACAATAAGATATACCAACTGCTTTCGATTTTCTCCTTTATATATAAAAACCAAGTATGTCAGCAATCCTAACATTGCAACGTTAGCGAGATTCATCGCCTCTGAAGCGTACTTAAACCATTCGCGTAATATAATTGAAGGGTTAAAGCTTATGTGATAATCTCCGCCAGGTGCGGCATTCAGGTCAACAAAAATTGATTTGATAAGGACATTGACCGTAAAAGCAGTAATGAAAGCAATGCTGATCATTAAAAACGGAAGGAACGCCTTTAAAAAAGAAGTCTTTTTATAATACACAAACCATAATAAAGTAAAAAATAAGGCAGTTAATCCATATGTTTCCTTACTTAAAAATGCAAGCAGGCCGAAAAAAAGTAAGAGACTGTTTGATAAAATTACTGATCTGTTATAGGTCGAATAGAAAAAATGAACCCCTATAATTAAAAAGAAATAAGATAACTGAGCCCCCAGGTCCTGAGAATAAAATGTATAAAAATACGGGTGCGAAAAAAGTAAAAGACAATATCCTAAAAAAATAATTATGAGTGACCAGCTGAATGACAGTTTTAAAAAACGTTTAATCAGTAACGCACTTAATGCAGCGTTCATGCAAACGATCATAATAATCCATGCTATACCACCCTGGATACCAAAATACCCGATAAATTTACAAACCATCAGATAAATCGGACGCGGCCACGTTAAGAAGCCAAGAAATGTATAATAAGTTTCGTTTGGCGCATTCGCAAATGCTGCAGGTATATAGAAATCGGAATGATGCGGTGTCAAAGGCTTGTAATATCCCGGGAAAATAAATTTTAATACAATCGCATGGACTATAATTGCTAATAAAGCGAATATGATGAAATAATAAAGATTTTTCCGCCAGGTTAGAGGGCCTTGGCCTAATCTTGGAAAAAGATTTCTCAAACTCAATGCACCAGTTTTCAATACGCCTTTAAAATCCTTACTAAAAATCTGGTGCCCCCAGTCTATAAACCTCTTTTCGACAAACTTCCAGGATAAAATACCTATACCCAGAGCAATAATTGCGGACAATACCTGGTTACCATGAACGCCCATTGCAGGAAATAAAGCATGAACACATTGTTGTATCATAAAACCATATACATATACCCCGTAAGAGGCATCGAAAGGCAGCCTGAATCGATTTACAAACTCCAGAGAAGCAATATATACTGTAGTATAAAAAAATGCCGCATAAAAAAGCAATTGGTATATCGCCGAGCTTTTAAACAAAAACATTAACAGCCATAACAGTACAACTTCTACCAACCCTATGCGGATATTTTCTTTATTATTAGCTAATAATGCTCCCATCGCAAAACAAACGGTTAATAAATGCGCTTCAGGATTTTGAAAGAAAAAAACCGGGAGATAGTTAGGTGCGATGAATGCAGCAGCAATAACCAAAAGAAAAAATATATTCGCAATAATTTTTTTCCTTAAAAGTCCTAACCCAAAGAATGCAGCGAGGTATAAATAACAAAGGACTTCATAAGGCAAGGTCCATAATGATCCATTTAATCCATATTTACTTTGTTCGAAAACGCCTGGCAAGCGCCAGATTATATCAGTCAGGAAAAAGTTCTTTACCAGATATTTCCAGGTATCCTGGGCAGTAAAATACTCCCCGATAGATAGTTTTGTAAATATTGGACCGACGATCAGAACGGATATCAGTAAACAAACCAATAACCCCGGAAAAATACGTAAAGCCCGTTTAGCCAGGAACTGAAAAGGATCAGGCCTGGAAATGATACTGTTTGTAACCAACAAACCGCTCAAAAAGAAAAAAAACTTTACTGCAAGCGAGCCGGAATAATCAAAGTTTAATATGCTCAATACACCATCCTGGAGCGGAGGTTGCGGGGCTATAGCGTAAGAATGTCCTACGATAACACCCATGGCAGCAATTAGCCTGAACAAATCAAAATTATTGGCACCTTTATTAAGGATGTCTTTTAGTAACTTCTGTTGAACCATTAGTTTGGTCTATTTTTTTAAGTCTTTATTATATTTACCGATTCGCTTCCAGATATCCTTTTTCAATTTATTGACCAATCAGCTGCCGCTATAGATAGGCCATTCCTAAACCTCCCTTTCTGCTAAAAGGACTCGCAGGCAATAAGTCTATTCTTTCTTTTTGTCTTCAACATTGTTTAATATTAAATCAGATTTCATAAGATTTAATATTTTCCCAAATCAAAAAACTTGCTTTTTCTTAACTATATGCCCGAGCCGTTTCCATCCCTAGTATATACATAAGATCGCCTGTTTTTTTATCGCGCAATATATTTACATTTTCGGGAAGAGCCTGCCAGATCCTTTCGGCAGTGGATTAATGAAATTATGATCCGGCCTGTATTCAATAATAAATGCCCATGTTTTCCCGGGAATAGGCAATACTACAAATCCGAAAGGTTGAGCAAGATGCTTCACCGCCTTGATAGACCAACCCATAATATGCCCTCTGACATATGGATCAAGGTAATTGATGTCTTCTTTCTCTATATATTCTACCAGTCCTGTATTAAAAATATAAATGCTGTTTGCTTTTGATTTTTTTGCCAGGTCACTAAACAATCCTTTGACCATAGACGGCGTAAGATGTTCAATAACTTCTATGCAACAACCCGCTTCGAAAGAAAACTGAAAGTTCAGCATACTTCCCTTTAAATAATTTTTATTCTTTGTACAAAATTCATCGGCAGGAGGAAATAATTCATGTGCATAAAATATATCTGATGTCGACGGAATTTGATATTGCAAAGCATCCAACAGATAACCTGGCCCTGAACCTATGTCTATAAATTTGCGGATTGGTAACCTGGCATAAAGAAATAATTCCGCTACTCTGGCAAGAGCAGAACCCCATGATCTTTCTCTGGCCGCTTTTAATTCTTCGCTCCAATAGGAGCTACCATAATCGTTAAGACCAAAACCTGTGTCAATTTTATTCAAAATATCCGGAGACAAGAAAATGACTTCGCAGCTACAACATTTAAAATAAGCAAACTCCTTTACTTCCCTGAAAAGGTTTACGCTTAAAGAATCGCATACAGGACACTGAGTTTCCATAAAATATTAAAATTTACTATTGCTGTCTATCTTAAAAGACGAACGCGAATATCAACTTTTTCCTTTCTTTAATGTTAACCGCTACTTTCCTTTCCGGAGCCATCATTTATCCATTTTTTATGTCATGATATCTTGAACACCCAAGCTATACATCCTGATCAACCTGCTTTTTACCACATTTCTTTTGCTTCCACCATTTATATGAAAATTAAATCGGGATTAAAAAAAAATTCAATGTATCGGCTTAAATTTATACTATACTGTCGCCAGTGCCTTACTGATAATCCCGGTTGCTATTTCTTCTGTAAAATTGTTTTGAATATACCGGATATTTTTTCTGCTTAATTCAGATAATATTATTTCGTCATTGTATATATCAATGATTGTTTTTGCCAGCAATTGACTTGTATCCGCTACTTTCAAAAAAGAATAATCCCCTGGCAGACCTTCCACCCCAAAACTTGTCGTTACCAGCGGTATACCAAATCGCATTGCTTCCACTGTTTTCCCTTTTACTCCGGCGCCATATCTTAAAGGGATTACTGCCATTTTACAGGTAGTATATAATTTTTCCAATTCATCATCTCCTACATATCCTTTTATAATAATATCACTGTCGCTGGCCAGGTCTTTAATTTCCTGTGGCGGATTAGAGCCGGCAATAATAAATTTTATTCCCGGAATTTTCGATTTTATCAAAGGCCATGACTCCTTTATAAACCATAAAATACCATCCACATTTGGCAAATGTCCAAAACCTCCTACAAAGAAAATATCTTTTCGCTCCTGGAAGTTATCAGATGGTTCGCTAATGGTTTTGTATATATATGGCCGCATTAACTGAACATTAAAATCACTGTTTAATGATTGAATTATTTTTTGTTCATCAGTGCTTGGCGTCAGAATGATATCGCTTTTACTGAACAGGTATAGCTCAATTTCTTTCCATTTCGCTGCTTGCAAAAGAATGCTTTTATCTTTTTCTAGCGCATATTTTTTTTCTTTCCTTAAAAAATGCAGATCGTGTCCATAATAAATGATCCTGGCCCTGGAATGCTCTTTAAAAAAATCAATAAAGTTGATAGAAATGTGAGGCCTGTTTAAATAGATATAATCGAACTTTTCCTGGTTATCAATAAACCATTGCTTCCAGTTATCGGCATACCAGGGACCATATAAAACCTCGATTCCCATTTGTTGCAAAACTGTAGTATAAGGCTCATGCTTATAGAAATTCTCGCCTAAAAATTTTACATTGAATCCCATTTTCACAAACAATTCCAAATACTGAAAGGTGGTCCGGGAGCCTGCATCTTTGTCAAACTGAGGCACATAATGATCTACCATCAATAATGTTTTCTTTACGCGGCTTCTGTCCCTGGCCCAGAAAACTTTCTCCCCATTAGGAAACTGATCCTGCTGTAAAACTGTTTTCCATTTTTCAAAAAACTTTTTATTATTTATCTGTTGATATTCTTTTATAGAACTTATAGCACTTTTTTCAGCATCGCTTCCATGAGAATAACCTTCGTAATGTACAACTACTGAAAGTGGCTGATACACTACTTTAAATCCTTTTTTTCTTATTTTAAATGCCAGGTCAGAATCTTCACAATAAGCTGGTGAATACGCTGTGTCAAAACCCCCTAGCTCATTCCAGAGAGCTGTACGGACCATCATACTGGCCCCGGAAATATAATCGGCTTCTTTTACGTAATTAAACTCTGGTAAATCGGGATTTTGTCGATGTCCATAATTCCATCCCGAAGCATCATCCCATATAATGCCTCCTGCTTCCTGCAAACGTCCGTCAGGATAAATCAATTTTGAACCCGCGAGGCCAATCGTTTCATCCTTATTCATTATCATTAAGAGTGATGAAAGCCAGCCTGGCTTTACCTCTGTATCGTTATTTAAAAAGTGCAGGTATTTGCCTTTTGCATGAAGGGCCGCATTATTACAATTGAGTAGAAAGCCCAGGTTCTTTTCATTGCGTAGATGAACAATGTTTTTGAAGTATTCGGAAATATCTTTTGTTCTGTCGGTTGAGCAATCATCAGCCAGGATTACCTCGTAAGCAGTATCAGTGGTGTTTTCTAATATTGATACCAGGCATTTTTCATTCATTTTCCATGCATTATACACTGGAATGATTATAGACACTAAAGGTTTTTCAAAATGAGGTAATGTACGGATTATTGTTTGCTCCTCCTGCCTATCTATTTCCCCTTGTCCTTCTTTTTTTGTAATCTCAAAATTGAGATGAGTTACGCTACTGTTATTCGTTTTTTTATTTCTCAAAAAATTAAAGGCTCGTCTTAATAACTTGTAGTGCTTTGAATTTTCATTTAAATACTTCCCTTTCAATCTATAATATTTATTCAACCACTTCCATCCATCTGAATCATAAATAGTAACCAGGGTATTATTCACTTCACTCAATTGCTGTCTAGCAAGGGAAAAGTTAAATTGTAAATCCTGGAATAGCCGCTCATTCTCTTTTGCTTCTGTGGTCATTGTTGCCACCAGATTTTCCAATTGCTCTTTTTTTGCAAAAAAAGATTCCTGCGATTTTAGATGGTTTTGCAGTAATTCCTCTTGCTCCTTATTCCTATTACTAAGATCTGCAATCCCGGAATCCTTACTTTTAATTATCTCTTGCTGTTCATTAATAACTTTTTTGTTATTCTCCACTTCAGATATCAGGAGATCAATTTGCACCTGTTTCCTGATGGCCATTTCCGATAGCCAATGCTGAAGTTTTTCTGTTTTTGAAATGAGCTCTTGTATATCCTGCCGGTACAATGCAGGGTTTAATTCCTTAATTGTTTTTATCGTCGCTTCATTTTGAAGCCTGGTGCTATCGAGCTGCAAAGCCCAGGCTGCCAATTTTTCTACTTCATCCTGAAGTTCAATGATCCTGTCTATTTGCTTGAAATAATCTTTATCCGTTTGTAAAACAACGGAGGATATTTCCTTTTCCGAAACTGGCTTATCTGACGCTATTGCAATCAGGTATTTCCTTTTCGGAGGACGAATTTTTTGCTGCCAGTTAATTAGCCGCAAACTTTCCTGTTCAGAATAATCTGTCGCCGTTATTGAGCTGACAATTTCAAAACCTTGCTCTAAGAATTGGGTATTCTCAAAAAAGGCTCCTATCAACTCACTAAATTGAGTACGGTTCAACTCATGAACATGAAAATGATTTTCATGATGGTAACGGTCGCTATAATTATCCTTATCGGGTGTAGAAATAATGAAAATTCCATCGTCCTTCAATACTCTTTTGACTTCCTTTAAAAATATTTTTTGAACATCAGCAGAAACATGTTCGATTGTTTCAAAGGAAACTACAATATCAACTGTCCCACTTTCAACTGGAATTTTTTCAACATCTCCTTTTTTGAATAAAATATTTGGATATTCTTTGGAAGAGTATTTTATGGAAGCACTATTGATACATTCATCGCTGATATCAACTCCTATAACATTTTTTGCCTCTTTAGCCATCAGCGCCGCTCCGTAGCCTTCTCCACAGGCAATATCTAAAACAACCTTCCCTTTTACAAGTGGCAAAATGCTATGATAACGGTGAAGATGTTCAACGCTCAATTCATCTTCTTTGTTTTCAGCCAAATCTGGCAGATATCTTTCCCCTGTAAATTCCATTATTATATTTATTGAAAAAATGAATTCATCGCTATAAACAATCAGCTTGTTTTAAACAATATCTTCCTTGAAATTCAAGGCTGATATTGTTTTCTGATTATTTATTTATTGGGATAAATAGCCTCTTCAACCAACTGGCATATTATGTGCCCTAACATAATATGAGCTTCCTGAATGCGGGGAGTATCTGAAGAGGGAACGGGAAGCAAACAATCGCTACACAGTTTCATCTTACCACCTGAAGCCCCGGTAATCCCAATAGTTATTACTCCCATCCTCCTTGCCTGCTCAAAAGCCGCAATAATATTCGCTGAGTTTCCTGAAGTTGACAGGCCAATCAGTACATCTCCTTTTTTGCCGCTTCCCTTTACGATCCTGGAATAAACTTCAGCATAACTATAGTCATTAGCTACTGCTGTCAGGTACGAAGTATTTACATGTAACGCTTCTGCAGGGAGGGGATCCCTGTCTTTATAAAAACGGCCGCTAAATTCAGCCGCCAAATGTTGTGCATCGGCGGCACTACCGCCATTGCCACAAAACATTACTTTATTCCCATTCTGAAAAGCATTAACAACTATATCAACTATTTTGTTAAGCTCATTATGGATTGCAGGATCATCGTGAATTATACTTTTAACTTCAATCGAATTGCGGATAATCCCTGCTATTTTTACAGTAAGTGGTCCTTCTGTCGTTAAAGGATCTATGGACATGTCTAAAATCTAAAAATTTATTTCCTTCTAAAAAATTTGAATCTGTCTTTTATTACACCCGCCAAGCTTCTTTTTTCAAACGTTCGTTCATACCAATCAAGATCCTGGCGTAATCTATCAATATCTCCCAATAATTTATTGATCAATTGACGGTTTCCTTCATTATTGCTGGCGCATTCTGTCAATTTTTCACTGAGTTCCAGGATGGTCTTATCCTTTCCTTCTATTATTGAGTGTAAACGCTGTATCTCCTGCTGCTGGTGGTCAATAGTTTTTTGTTTTGACAGAATCTCTGAATCGATCTTATGCTCAATAAGCTCAAGCGATTGCTGTATTTCTTCCATATTGCCCTGTCCGGCAATTTGCGGCGAATCTAAGACAATTGAATGTTTCATAGATATAAGTTAGTTATAAGGTTTATTTATCCAAAACTCCATTTGGCCTGCCGGCCGGTTCTTAAAACAGAGCCGGCATATAGTTCACGATATGTTTTAAAATTCTCTTTAACATCAAATTCAGTTTTACAGATCTCTCCTGAAAATTTGCCCATTACATCAAGCATTTCCGGGTTATTATGATATTGCAATATCTTAACTATGGCATCATAGGCTGTATTAAAAAGATCTCCGTTGATCCCTTTTTTAACGATATCAATATTGCCGGTACAATTACTTAATAATACCGGTTTTCTGAGAGCCAATGCTTCCAATACCGCAAAAGACAATCCTTCATATTTAGATGTAGACAAATAAATATGAGAGGATGAAACGTATTCATGTACCTCTTTTGTACTTAACCAACCTGTAACAGTTATATTTTTTGAAGTGAATAATTTCTTATCACGTCCCTCACCGATCCAAACAAATTCGATCTGGGGCGTATCTTCAAAATAAGAAGCTATCGCATTGAACAAGGCAGGGTTTTTCTGTTTTTCTATACGCCCGCTGGTTACGATTCTGAACTTAGCCTGTAAACCCTTTTTGATCTCTTCCCTTTTATTGGTAACATTAATTCCGTTATTAACGTAAACTGCGTTAATACCCAGCTTAAGATACTCTTCCAGTTCCGAAGGAGAACAACAAATAACATTCCCTCCCATTTGATAGCCTACTTTTTCTGCCAGTTTGTAAAAATATTTTGTTACTCCGTTCCGTGCAGATAGGAAGGAAGCGCCATTCGGAGTGTAAAAAACATTGGTGATTCCCGCCATTCTGCAGGCAGCCCTTCCCAATAATCCGCTTTTTGAAGAATGAAGATGTACTGCGTCAACTAAGTTTTTTGCTTTTAGGCGGCGTAAAATTTTATAAAGCTCTGTCAACGCCAATAAGTCTTTGAGAGGATCAATAGCCCTTTGAGCAGAACGCCATTTTATAAACCTTACATTCTGATTAAGGAAATTCTTCTTCACCTCTGCCGCAGTCATTTCCTTCTTTCTTTCCCCATGTACTACAATATGCACATCATCAGGCATAGCCTCTGTAAGCGACTTTACAAATACAGCAATTCCTGCTGCAAAAGGCTCTACTATATGTACAATTACCATGAGTTACAATTATCTAAGGGTTTATACTTAATAAACCCAAATGATTGAATTACTTACTTTTAAAATAATGTTAAGTGGTGAATTCAGCTACTAAATCGGTTCCTTAACGCCTGATCAAACAAATTAGTATGGCAGCCTGGATGACAAGACAAACAAATAAAACGTTGCACCTGCTTATCCCTTCCATTTTTTAAGTTGCAAAGCCAACCCTTTCGGCAAAATTAACAATAATGCCAACCTTAAGTACGCATTAATTTTTAACACAATGTTCGAGCCAAACGCCTTTATCACTTTGCTTCTTGCAAATAATTGTTTACCCTTATTTCTATAGGAGAGTCCCTCCTTATTTAATTCACAAATAACAAGAAATCGATCAAATATATATGTCTGGCTGATATTCATCAGTTTCCAGAAAAATGCATAATCCTCTGCGTATTCAAAATTAGTAGGATAATATCCGGCTTTTTTTAACAATAATGTCCGAAACATGGCGGTAGGATGTATAAATACATTCCGGAAATACATAGCTTTTATTATATCGTCATGATGTGTCGGAGTTTTATAAGAATATTCCTTAAGGGTTTTTTTATCTTCAAACTTGCACCAGCTTCCTATCAACCCTGTTTCAGGGTGCGTATCCATGTATTCAACCTGCAATTCAAATCTTTCCGGTGAACAGATATCACCACAATCAAGTCTTGCGATAAATCTTGCGTCCGTATTTTCTTCGATCCAGTGTAAACCCTTATTTAGCGTTGCCGTAATACCCAGGTTTTTTTCGTTTTGCAAAACAACAATTGGTTTTTTTACACCCATCCCTTTATTGATCTTTTCTAATGTCACGGTTTCTATGCTTCCATCATCAATAACTAATACAAGATATTTTCCGGCCGGGTAAGTAACACTTTTCAGTGATACAATCAATCCATTGAAATTATTATAACAAGGAATCAACAAACAAAAATCTATTTCCTTAAAATGTTTCATAAAAGCAAGTCAGGTTAAAC
>JAKFEJ010000259.1:0-3091 GCA_036675745.1 Chitinophagaceae bacterium
AAAAATGGCTTACGATAAATTTACAGTACTTACAAGTTCGGCTGTTCCGATGCCGATTGAAAATGTCGATACAGACCAGATCATTCCCGCCCGTTTTTTAAAAGCAACAGAGCGCAAAGGGTTTGGTGATAATCTTTTTCGTGACTGGAGATACAATGGAGATGATACACCTAAAAAGGATTTTATTTTAAACAACCCTATTTATTCCGGGAAAATATTAGTTGCCGGAAAAAATTTTGGCAGTGGCAGCAGCCGTGAACACGCAGCATGGGCCATCTATGATTATGGCTTCCGTTGCGTGATATCCAGTTTCTTTGCGGATATTTTTAAAAATAACTCCTTGAACATTGGTATACTGCCAGCGCAGGTAAGTGAGGTATTCTTAAATAAAATATTTACGGCGATTGAGGCAGACCCCAATACACAAATTGAAATAAATCTTCCTGAGCAAACTATAACCATCCTGGCAACCGGGGATAAAGAGTCATTTACTATCACTGGTTATAAAAAGCATAACATGATAAATGGTTATGATGATATTGATTTTATGCAGTCCCTGAAAAAGGATATACAGGCACATGCTGCTAAAAGCATCTATTAAACCCCAAACCCCTAAAGGGGAGTAATAGACTCATGTAGTTTAAAAAAAGACTTTAAGGATTTAGCATCAGCCAGCATACATAAAAATAATGACACAGCAGCAACATATTGAAATAATGGATACCACACTCCGTGATGGTGAACAAACCAGCGGTGTGTCATTTTCCGCATCAGAAAAATTAACCATCGCCCAACTTTTATTAACTGAAGTAAAAGTGGACCGGATAGAAATTGCATCGGCCCGTGTATCCGAAGGAGAATTTGATGCCGTTAAAAAAATCACCAGGTGGGCAAAGGCAAATGGTTTTTTAAACAAAGTAGAAGTATTGACATTTGTAGATGGAGATGTATCGGTAGAATGGATGCAAAAAGCCGGTGCCAAAGTGATGAACCTGCTTACGAAAGGTTCTTTAAATCATTTGACACATCAACTAAAGAAAAAACCCGGGCAGCATTTCGCTGATGTGGCGGCAGTAATTGCATTGGCCAGGAAAAAAGGATTAGAATGTAATGTGTACCTCGAAGATTGGAGCAATGGTATGCGTCACTCAAGAGATTATGTTTTTCAATACCTGGATTTTTTACAACATCAGCCGGTAAAAAGGATCATGTTGCCAGATACGCTTGGAGTATTGATCCCCTCTGAAGTATTTGACTATGTATCAGGGATAGTACAACGATATCCTGCGATCCATTTCGATTTTCATGCGCATAATGATTATGACCTTGGTACAGCCAATGTACTGGAAGCAATAAAAGCCGGAGCCAAAGGATTACATCTTACAATCAATGGTATGGGAGAAAGAGCAGGTAACGCTCCATTGGCAAGTGCCATTGCCGTGTTGAATGATTTTATGCCATCGGTAAAAACATCGGTAGCGGAAAAATCACTGTACACCGTAAGTAAATTGGTCGAAACATTTTCAGGCTTTCGCATTCCGGTGAATAAACCGGTGGTTGGTGAAAATGTATTTACGCAAACAGCCGGCATACATGCTGATGGTGATAAAAAAAATAAACTCTATTTCAGTGACCTGATGCCGGAAAGATTTGGACGGCATCGTAAATATGCATTAGGCAAAACAAGCGGCAAGGCAAATATTGAAAATAATTTGCAGCAGCTGGGCATCCAGCTTTCTGATGAAGATTTAAAGAAAGTTACGCAGCGTATCATTGAATTGGGTGATAGAAAAGAAGTGGTAACACAGGCTGATCTGCCTTATATCATTTCGGATGTATTAGACAGCAATGCCATAGATGAAAAAGTAAGAATAGAAAATTATGTACTCACCCATTCAAAAAACTTAAATCCATCCGTTACGCTGAAGATCAGTGTAAACGGTGAAGTATTTGAAGAGCATGCACAGGGCGACGGGCAATACGATGCTTTTATGAACGCATTGAAAAAAGTTTATAAACAAAAGAAATCAGAGCTTCCCGTACTGACCGATTATGCCGTTCGTATTCCACCCGGTGGTAAAAGCGATGCACTATGCGAAACCATTATTACCTGGAGTCATAATAACAGGGAATTCAAAACCCGGGGGTTGGACAGTGACCAAACTGTTTCGGCGATTAAGGCAACTCAGAAAATGCTGAATAGCATTCAGCCCCAATAATTTTTTATATAGCAATCCTCAATAAAATTTAAAATGGCAACAAAACACATCTTAATCGTTCCCGGAGATGGAATAGGACAGGAAGTAACTGCAGTTGGTAAAAAAGTATTGGATAAGATCGCAGCTAAGTTTGGACATACATTTACTTATGATGAAGCATTGATCGGTCATGTGGCTATTGAAGCAACAGGTAATCCGTTGCCCGATGAAACTTTGGAAAAGATGAGAAAATCGGATGCTGTATTGTTTGGCGCCGTTGGTCATCCGAAATATGATAACGATCCAACTGCCAAAGTAAGGCCAGAGCAAGGTTTGCTGAAGATGAGAAAGGAATTAGGATTGTATGCCAATCTTCGTCCTATTAAATTATTTGATGAATTACTCGGCGCATCCAGTATTAAGCCGGAAATATTAAAAGGTGCGGATATTTTATTCTTCCGGGAGCTAACGGGAGATATTTATTTTGGTGAAAAAGGCCGTAAGAATAATGGTGATACCGCCTACGATGTTGCTGAATACAGCCGCTATGAAGTAGAACGTATTGCCCGCAAAGCATTTGATGCCGCGGGAACAAGAAAAAAGAAATTGTGCTCCGTTGATAAAGCCAATGTAATAGAAACATCAAGGTTGTGGAGAGAGGTAGTACAAAAAGTTGCGTTGGAATATCCTGATATTGAAGTGGAACACCAGTTTGTTGATGCTACCGCTATGCTGCTGATAAAAGATCCGCGTCGGTTTGATGTGGTTGTAACAGCCAATCTTTTTGGCGATATTCTTACGGATGAAGCTTCACAGATAGCAGGCTCTATGGGAATGTTAGCTTCTGCTTCTATTGGCGATGGCACCGGCGTATATGAACCTATTCATGGTTC
>JAKFEJ010000362.1:0-3085 GCA_036675745.1 Chitinophagaceae bacterium
TTTGACCAGAGACTTTTGGGTCGTCTTGGGCTGAAGCGCTGCAGGTAAGATCTTTCATCATACTTATTCGCTATACCATCTATCCATCCATAACATAAGCACACCTCCAGGGCTTCAGCATGATTTATTGATAGAATGCCCGAATCTTTTTTATACAATTGCAGCCACACAGCTTTCGAAGTGTCCCAATTTTTTACCAGCCATTTTTCCCATTCCACTGGCGTCTTAAAAAAAAGTATGGGTGAATTATCTTTTTCGTTCTTCATAAATAAGATTTGAAAATCGCAAGCCTCATCTTGTTCAAACAAAACCTGAACAGCCTTGCTATCGTTCTCCAAACAAATTACGAATTATTTTTCCTGCTTTGACAACATGACAAACAAGTAAAACAGAATAGGCGCTGCAACGTCTTTCCTTTTGTCGAACAAAGATTTTAATCCCTTCTTATTTTACATTCCATTCGTGTATGCCCGCCGAATGATCAACCGGTAATTGGATCTCCAGTTTCAAAGCAGTTGTAGTTACAGGTTCAAAATGGATAGTATTGTATTCATCTTTTGAAATTTCATAAGCTTCTTTATTTTTTACAGCTATCCATTGGTCACCGTTCTTGTAAAATAATTTCCACGAAGCAGGAATGCGGCACCCGCCAAACGGGGCATCATCAAACCAATACACACTTGATTGAGAAATGGTGTAGGCTTTATCAAAATCATATTGTACATATTCCACTGTATTTTTTTTAGGCCACCAATGCAGGTAAGTAGCGCTTGCATCACGGGAATCTTTTGGATCGTATTGATCGCTCAAAACTTTTAACATCCGGTCACTGACCGAACCGCTCACTTTACTTTTAGACGCTATCGTTGGTACTGGTGCAGGCCGGGCCGCTGATTCTGTAAAAGGTATCCACACTTCCATTTCGCCGGGCCCCCGGTTGGCCCATGAATAATAGGGAATCGCTGTTACATCTTGCTGCGTTCTGATCAATTCATCGCTATCCACTTGTCTTTTTGTTGAAGATCCTTTCATTTGCAACACGGTCACGCCATTCAACAAACCCGGCTTGTATACAGCCTGTACAGGTTCGTCT
Organism: Chitinophagaceae bacterium; assembly: GCA_036675745.1. GTDB lineage: Bacteria > Bacteroidota > Bacteroidia > Chitinophagales > Chitinophagaceae > Terrimonas_B. Next base: position 1,094 of record JAKFEJ010000362.1, read on the forward strand.
TTATTCACTACAATATTCATTACGGCAGCATTATTATTATCGGGTCCTTCCAAACAATACATGAGCGGCCCGCGTTGTAATGCAAACCGATCCTTATTATCTTTTACTTTATCATTCGCCATGATCCTTTTAACATCCATGGGCAGATCAAGCACAACTTTATCTCCTTTTTTCCAGCTACGGTCCAATACCGCATAACCTTTTTCTGTTTTATATTTTACCGGGTTGCCGTTCAATAAAAGAGTAACCGGGGTTGTTGTTTTTGTATCATCCGCATAAAGATCTCCGGGTACAGGCTGATCAATAGCCCAACCGGGAATGCGGATATGCAAAGCAAATTTTGTTTCTTGCGCAGGATTGATCAGCAGTTCATTTTTACCTTCCCAGGGATAATTGGTGTTCTGTGTAATTGAAATATTTCCTGCTGGTAATTTGATTTGAGAAACACTGCCAACAAAAAGATTGACATACAGGTTATTTTTATTTTGACCATAAACATAGCCAGGCATCGAAGGCAGAAATCTTGTCATATTGGAAATGCAACAGGCACAGCCAAACCAGGCACTGCGCTGATGCTGACCCATTGAAGCCAACGGATTGGGATAAAAGAAACGATCGCCACTGAGTGACACACCGGACAGCAATCCATTGTACAATGTCCGTTCCATTACATCAATATACTTAGCATCACCATGCAATAAAAACATCCGGCTGTTCCAGTAAACATTCGCAATGGATGCACAGGTTTCGGCATAGGCCGACATATTCGGAAGATCATACGCTTTCCCAAAAGCTTCACCTGCACCGGTAGCGCCAATGCCTCCTGTTATATACAATTTTTTTTCAACCACATCATTCCATATATCATCGATTGCTTCAAGATATTCTTTATTGCCGGTGAGGGCTGCTACGTCGGCCATACCGGTGTACATATAGGTAGCTCTTACCGCATGGCCCACTGCTTCATGCTGATCGATTACTTTTTTATGCGCCTGGCTGTATTCATGATTCAAATGTCCCGGAGTACCACGCAGGTCCAGAAAAAATTTGGCGAGATCGAGGTATTCTTTTTTCCCGGTTACACGATACAGTTTGGTAAGACCCGTTTCAATGATCTGGTGACCGGGAAATTTTTCTTCTTTTCCATAACCAAATGTCTTTACAAGCAGATCAGCATTTCTGATAGCGATATTCAGTAATGTTTTTTTTCCTGTTGCCTGGTAATGCGCCACGGCCGATTCAAATAAATGACCCGAGTTATATAATTCATGGCTCAGGTCCTCTTCTTTTTCCCAGCGTTTACTGCCTACCCAATCATGAGGCTTTGCCATATCAGCGGTACGAAAAGTATAGAGGTAACCGTCTTTTTCCTGCGCATCACCAATGATTGCAATAAGCGTATCAAGATATTTTTCCAGTTGAAGGTTTTTTGTTATTTGTAGTCCATAAGAAGCGCCTTCAATGATCTTATATAAATCCGTATCATCAAATGTGTACTCTGTCAATTTATCGGCTGTTTTTTTTCCGGCGGCGATCAAAAAATTATCCACCCGGCCGGTTTTGCGGCACTGCTCCAATGTATAGGGAATCGTTACATCAGCGTTTACCCTGATCTTCGGCGCCCAAAAATTATCCGTCACCTGCACTTGCGTAAAAGCGACAGGTTGTATGGGATAATCCATTTTTAATTGCGCATACAATGAACCGGCGCTACATAAAAAACCGGCCGCTACCGCTATACCATATTTTTTGGCCCTGGATTGTTTCATACATTATTTTTTAAGCAATCGTTTAAAATATTGACCGGCATTTCCTGGTAATACGATCTCCAGCTGGCTTTAAAAACTAAAAATGGCTGTATCCTTATTCCAGGGCAAACGCATTAAAATTTCTAAAGCCTGAAAGGCTGATATTATTATAGAAAAACAGATCGAATATCTGCTTTAAACCCCGGAGGGGTGAAATTTCACCCCTCCGGGGTTTTTGAAAATC